>JBKHFA010000248.1:0-5264 GCA_046540615.1 Armatimonadota bacterium
ACATCCTTCCACCTTCGCCCGTCGCTCTGGTATAATCCGCACACACGACTCCAGTACAAACACATGAGAGGCGCTCCCCATGGTTATCATCGTCGAGTCCGGTGCCGAAGAGAAAGTCGTCGCGGATCTGATCGCCAAGGTCGAAGCCCTCGGGTTCACTCCCCATCCGATCTACGGCGTGGAGAAGACGGTCATCGCGGTCGTCGGGCCCAAGACCCAGGAAAAGATCGAGATACTCGAGGTCATGCCCGGTGTCGAGCAGATCATCCCGATCCTCAAGCCCTACAAGCTCGTCGGGCGGGAGGTGAAGGCCGAGCCCTCGGTGATCAGGATCACCGATGATCTCGAGATCGGTGGCGAGCAGATCGTGATGATGGCGGGACCGTGCGCGGTCGAGGGCTACGATCAGCTCATCGAGATCGCGCGCTATGTGAAGAGCGCCGGCGGCCACGTCCTTCGCGGCGGCATCTTCAAGCCGCGCACGTCGCCCCACAGCTTCCAGGGCCTGCGTGAAGAGGGTATTCCGATGGCCCTCGCGGTCAAGGAGGAGACCGGGCTGCCGTTCATCACCGAGGTGGTGGATGTGCGGGACATCGAGGCCCTTCATGAGGTCGCCGACATCTACCAGGTCGGCGCGCGCAATATGCAGAACTTCGCGCTGCTGACCGAACTGGGCAAGGTCGATCGGCCGGTCATGCTCAAACGCGGGATGTCCGCGACCGTGGAGGACCTGCTGCAGGCGGCCGAGTACGTGGCCGTGGAGGGCAATGATGACGTGATCCTGTGCGAGCGCGGGATCCGGACCTTCGAGACCTCGACGCGCAACACCCTCGACATTTCGGCGGTGGTGGCGATGAAGCGCTTCAGCCACCTGCCCGTGGTGGTCGATCCGAGCCATGCCTCCGGGAATGACTGGATGGTGCCGGCGCTTTCGAAGGCCGCCGTCGCGGCCGGGGCCGACGGTCTGCTGGTCGAGACGCATTCGCATCCCCAGGAGGCAATCGTGGATGGGCCGCAGTCGGTCACGCCTTCAGTCTTCCGGACGCTGATGGAGGAGCTTGGGGCCTTCGCGGAGGCGGCGGGCAGAAAACTCTGACAGACCACGGGGGGAGTCCGGCCTCACGCGCCGAATCTTCACCTGAGACATGGGAATACATCTGCGCGCGGCTTTCCCCGCGGCAGGATCTCAGAGGAGGATGTGTACGATGATACGCGCGAGGTGGACACTCATTGCAGTAGCGGCGCTGCTTGTGTTCGGAGCGCTTGCAGGGCACGCGGCGGACCTTCCACTGATCGGCGAGAAGGCGCCGGCCTTCGAAGCCAACACCACCCAGGGGCAGATCAAGTTCCCCGATGACTACGAGGGGAAGTGGGTTATTCTCTTCAGCCATCCGGCTGACTTCACACCGGTCTGCACCACGGAGTTCATGACCTTCGCCTCGATGAACGATCAGTTCCGCGAACTCAACACCGAACTG
Organism: Armatimonadota bacterium; assembly: GCA_046540615.1. Lineage (GTDB taxonomy): Bacteria > Armatimonadota > Zipacnadia > Zipacnadales > UBA5352 > UBA5352. Next base: position 1,479 of record JBKHFA010000248.1, read on the forward strand.
ATCGGACTGTCGATCGACAGCAACTACTCGCACATCGCGTGGCTGCGGAAGATCCAGGAACTCGAGTTCAACGGGATGCGGGATCTCTCGGTGACCTTCCCGGTCATCGAGGGCGTGGACATGAAGGTCGCGAACATGTACGGGATGGTCCAGCCTGGCGAGAGCAGCGTCCATGCGGTGCGGGCGGTCTTCTTCATCGACCCGGACGCGACGGTCCGCGCGCTGATGTATTACCCCGCATCGGCGGGACGGAACTTCGAGGAGATCATGCGCCTGCTGATCGCGCTGCAGACGGCCGACACACATAACGTGGCGACGCCCGCCGACTGGAGGCCCGGCGACGAGGTGATCGTGCCGCCACCCGGCTCATGCGGGACGGCCGAGGCTCGGGTGCAGGGCGCCGGCGATGACTACCGCTGCCTCGACTGGTTCCTCTGCCTGAAGGAACTCTCGAAGAACGAGATCGACCTTCCCAGTGGCGGCGACTGGTAGACTCCGGGTGGTGGAACTGAACATCGCGGGAGGGACGCCGAAGCCCTCCCGCGCTCGGGTCCGGCGGTTGCTGTCGTCTCCCTTTTCCCTTCTCACTCTTCCCTTTTCCCTTCGTCCCCCTACTCGTCGCCGAGGAATTGGATGACGGAGATGCCCGGTCCGTCGAATTGAATCGCCTGCGAGCTTGAGTTCGGCAGGTCCGCCATGTTCAACTCCCCGTCGGAGGTGATGCGCCGCTCACGAACCATCAGCGGCTCACCGACCCCTCGCGCCTCGATCACAACCGTCCGGGTCTCCTCGCCGAGATAGATCACGAATGCATTCGATGCGCTTGATGTCCAGACGCCTGCGACCAGCAGATCGTCCATCGGGTTCAGCAACTGACTGAGCGTGGAACCCCGCGGGGCGTAGGTGTGCAGCAGCCATGCCGCGTGGTACGTCGGATTCGGCCGCCCGCGCCGGTTCGTCAACCCCCAGCCCTGTCCGAAGAGTTGGTGCTGCAGGAACTTGTCCACCGGAGTGGATGAAGACAGCACCGTCGCTGCCGCCCACGCTGCGCCGAAGTTGCCGGAGGTGCGTTCGTCGGCCGGTGAACCGTCGGGCCTCCGAGCGGAGTTGACCGCCATCGAGGTGACGAAGACCTCGGGGATGGGCTGATGCGCCTCCTCGACGAGTGCCCTCACCTGGGTGAGCGTCAGTTGCTCGGGCAGGTCGGAGGTCGATCCGCGCAGGGCGGCTTCAAGCAGCGACGAGTTCGTCGCATCCTGATTGTGCGCGCCGTAGAAATGCAGAGAGAGGAAGTGGAGCGTGCTCGCGTTTGTGACGAATGAGCGGAGATTGTCCTCCGACGCGGATGCGAAGCCGGGGCCGCCGATTCTCGCCTCCGGGTCGGCGGCAAGTACACGTCGGGCGAAGTCGTTGTACGCGTCCGTGAGGCTCTCGACGGATTCGAACTGGCCGGTGAGCAGCGGGCGGTCGAAAAGCTCGTAGTAGCGGACGTGCGGGCCGCCTCGGCGCAGAGAGACGACCTTCAGGGCGACCGTCTCGAAGTCGGGGTCGGGGCAGAGGTCATCTGCGTCCTCCGCGGGGATCTGGGCGGGATCCAGGGAGACCAGGGCTCGCGCGCCGGTGTCGGCGACCCAGTTGATGGCCCGGTTGAGGCGGATGAGATCGTAATCGCCGATGCGCGGGTCGTAGAAATCCGACAGCTTTATCCGGACCACGCACGGTGTCAGTTGTTCGACGGCGCGCGCGAGTGCGGTCGTGGAGGCGCGTCCGTCGAGGATCGGCGCGACGTCGTCCCCGAGGTTCACGCCGATCTGCCCGCGCATTCGGCCGGCGGTGCGAGTGAAGTCGAGGCTCACGGAGAGAGGCCGCTCCTCCGGCGGCGGCTCGGCGGCGCCCGGGATCGGCTCCGCCCTGATGTTGTCCACCCACGCGTTGAGCGTCGGCCACGATCCGGTCTTCACGAACTGCAGGAGGTAGGCGTTGCGGATCGCCTCGGCGTCAGGGGAGTTCCCGTCGGCGTCCTTGAAGGCGAAGAGGCGGATGGCGCGATGCTGCCACTCGGTGGCCTTGAGAGGCAGCGTGTATACGTAGGAGACGTCGCGCCGGTCCTCGCCGACGGTCGAGCGGAGCGTGAGGTCGATCGTGTTGTCGGAGCCGTCGCCGCGCAGCCACATGGTGATCTGCCCGACGTTGTGTTCCGCCCAGAGGGTGCCGTTGATCGGGAGGCTGATCGAGGCCCACGTCTTCTCTGCCGCGAGGAACTCGACAAGAGCGGCCTGCTCGGTGCGGCCATCGGCCTGTCGCGCGACCGTGTAGATGCCGCAAGTATCCGACGGCTCCTCGGCCGCAGCCTCCGCGTCGTTAGTCCGCCACGTGCCTACGCCGGCCTCGAAGTCATCGAGGACGATCGAGATGGCGTGGGCGTGACCGATTGCGACGGTGACCGCCACCAGCGTGGTGATGAGGACTGTGTTTGACCAGCGGATAGTCATCATGATTTCTCCCGTTGGCGGCACAATCAACGTACTGCAGGTCCCCGCCCTGCAGAACGGCGCGACCCGTCGCCGCTCTCCCTTTTCCCTTTCCCTCTTCCCTTTTCACCTTTCCCTGCCTTTAACGCTCGACGGACCGCCCTTCCTCGCGCCACATGTTCAGAAGGTTCGACAGCCGCTCCACGACCGCCGGTTCCTCCTGCCAGAGATTCGTCGTCTCGTGGGGGTCGTCGATCATGTGGTAGAGCTGCCCCTCGGGCCCGCCGGGCTGAGGTTCGACAGAGCGGGGGTCGGTGAAGCCGCCCGAGCCGAGTCCGAAGATCGCCTTCCACTCGCCCTGGCGGATGGCGAACATGCCCGAGACCGAGTGATGGACGGTGGCCTCATGCAGCGGCTCGGACAGCTCTTCGCCCTCGAGACAGGGGAGGATCGAGATGCTGTCGGGCGCGCCGCCCTCAGGAATGTCGCAGTCGGCGACATCCGCGCAGGTGGCCATGAGGTCGATCAGGCAGACCGTCTCGCCGCAGACTGAGCCGGGCTCGACGTGGCCGGGCCAGCGCGCCAGGAGTGGCTCGCGGTGGCCGCCCTCCCAGATGTCGGCCTTCTGCCCGCGCCAGTTTCCGCAGGACTTGTGGCCCCAGTCATTGCCGTAGTAATCGACCGCGCGGGCGCCGTTGTCGCTGGTGACGAGGATCAGCGTGTCATCGGCCACGCCCTGCTCGTCGAGCGTACCGAGCACCTCACCGACCACCCAGTCGTAGAGCGCCACGCAGTCGCCGCGCAGACCGGCCTGCGAGGCGCCCTCCATGAACTCGGGCGGAACGCAGGGCCGGTGGGGCACAGAGGGTGTCAGGTAGAGGAAGAAGCGTTCATCGGCCGCCACCGAGCGCTCGATGAAGTCGCAGGCCTTCTTCGCGTGCATCACATCGACCTGGTCGTCCTCCCATCCGGGGACCATCAGGCCCTCTCGCTGCTGCGGTTCGTAAGGGTCCTTCTCCACACTCGGGATGCCGACGGTCTCATTGTTCTCTACGAAGCAGTAGGGCTGCATGTCGAGGCTTGCCGGGATGCCGAAGAAGTAATCGAAGCCGTCGTCATTGGGCGAGTGTGTCAGCGGGCGCTCGTGATCGATGTTGTGGCCGAACTCCATCCGCTCGGCCTGCAGGTCGTTGGGCTGGCCATCGCGCCAGTTCCAGCCGAGGCCAAGGTGCCACTTGCCGACCGCCGCGGTCGTGTAGCCCGCACCCTGCAGCATCTTGCCAACTGTGGGGCGATCATCATCGATCAGCGGCGG
>JBKHFA010000249.1:0-5248 GCA_046540615.1 Armatimonadota bacterium
CTCGACCACGCCATGTTCCCGTCCGCCTCGATCACGCGCACGTAGTAGAAGACCAGGTCCGGCGCCTCTTCGGAGACCGCCAGGACCTCCGCCAGCGGCATCGGGTCGATGTACGTGAGCGCCTCCTGATCCGCGCCGATCTCCACCACCTCGACCGTGCGGTTGTTCCGCACGATCTCAATGCGATCGATCTCCCCATGTCCGATCGCATTGATCGCGATCGTCCGCCTGTCGGCGAAGGGCGCGGCGTCCTCGGCCGAGAGGTCGCTGCCCATCGGGAAGTCGCCCATCGCCACGTCCAGCAGGATGCGGCGGCTCGTAGTCGCGTAGCAGCGGCGGTCCCAGAGCGCGTCGAAGAGCGCCTCGCGCGTCAGTTCAGGCGCGAAGACCGCGGTGTATCCACCGTTGATGATCTCCTCGGCCACCAGGCCCCCGAGGTTCGAGCGCTTCGAGCCGGGCTGGGCGCGGTGGTTGTCCGTCCCTCCGACGAAGCCCAGGCGCAGGCCCATCGCCAGCGCGCTCTGGACCGACGATCCGAGGCCGCCGAGCGAGACGGGGCCGCCGACCTCCTCGACCTCCTGCGGGCCGCGGCACTGCGTGATCTCCACGAGGCGCTCAAAGCGCGGATCGCTGCTGGAGAAATCCTGGGGCCCCCACGCGGAGTAGCGCGAGGTCTCGGAGTGCACGTTCGGGTGGTGCGCAATCGCCATCGAGGGCACGTCAACCTCGGCCAGCCACTCGAACATCTCCTCGATCTCAAGCTTCGGCATCGGCGGGACTGCGTCCGAGCTGCGGTAGTACACGTTCTTGTGCCCGCGCCGCCAGCCCCGCTCGAGCGCGGGGATCGTCACGAAACGGCCGGGCTCATTAAACTCATCGTCGATCTCGAGGTCCTCACGCCACTTCTCGCCCGACCCGGAGTTTGTGACCACGGAGAAGTCCAGCCCCTGGACGTCGCGCGCCCACTGGTGGGCGTAGTCGGTGTCGGCGAGCATCATCCGGCCGATCTCTCCCGCGCCTGTCATCACGTGCAGGTCGCCGAAATACACCTGCAGGCCCTCGCCCGCAAAGCCGGGCGCGGCCACGTTGCTGGTGCCGATGATCTCCTGCTTCGTGTCGTAGAGGCTCACGCGAGCGGTCTCGGCGGAGAGCCTGCATCCCTCGATGCGCACGGTACCCGTCGGCCTGCGCCCTGAGTGCAACTCGCACGGCCCCGCTCCCTCATTCACCCCCACCGCCTGGGGCAGCGTCGCGTCCGGATCGGTCGACTCGATCTTCAGGCGGCCCTCATAGTCGGCGAGGTTGCCGAACTGGTCGCGCACGGAGGCGACGATCTCGAACTCGTCGCCGTCTGCGCTGCCGGGCGGCTTCGCGGTGACCATCAACGAAGCGGGCCTGTCCGCGACGATCTCCACGTGCGGCTCATCGGGCAGGCGCACGAACGCGTCCTCGCGGTGATACTCCGCCGGGCGTTCGCCGTTGCCGAGCACGTCAACGAAGCAGTCGAACTTGTAGTCGCACCACGCGTGCTTTGCGACGCGCGCGAGGCGGAAGTAGCCCTTCGAGTACCCTCCATGCTCGCCGAGCGTGATCGTGATCGTGTCGCCCTCGGCGAGCGGCTCGCCGTAGACGGTGACGCGTATCCACGGCGGATTCGAGTGATGGTAGGTGTAGGGGCGGTCATTGAACGTCTCGACCTCGCACGTGACGCCCTCGCGCGGCGTCTCGGCGGTGACCTTTCCAGGCTCCCAGTAGGTGTGGCCCTGGTGCGGCGGATAGATGCGAAGCGCACCGCCGACCTCGATCCCGGACGCGCCTGCGGTGTATATCAGGCGAAGAGTCTGCCTGCTGCCGGCCACGAACGGGCCGGGCGGGTCGAGGACAATCGATCCGACGGTCTCTTCGGTCGGTGGTGTCGGGAGCATGGGTATTCCTCCTGATTCGCTCCGGCCCGGCGGGGCTACGATGTCACCCCACCGTGGATCAGTGGCACATTACATGGGCTCCGGTGTGTTCGGCGCCGTCACAGACGCCTGCTTCGCCGTGTGCTGCACGGCCCCCTTCACGGATTCGCTGCGCCCCTCCGACCGAGACAACACCTCCTCGGTCATACCGACATGTGCATAAAGGGAGCCTCCCCGGAGGGGCCGCTTTTCGCCGCGTCGTTTGCAGCGAAAAGGTCCGCGCGGGCTGTCGTGTGGCCCGCGCGGAAGGTTCCAGCCCCTGGCCCATCGCTCCGACGATGCGAACGCATTGCACCGAATCCAGCTTACCCCGTCGTCGTCCCCGCCGTAATTCGCTCCAGCAGCACTCTCACGCCCAATTGCGGCCGCTCGTGCGTCTTCGGGTCCTCATCCGGCAGCGAACGAATCTCGTCCATCCACGGCTCCGCAAGTTCGCCGCAACGATCGATCGAGTTGAGCGCCATCATCGCCACGTAGGGCCCGTGCGCCTCCGCGTCCGCAAGCTCCACCAGCACCGGCATCCCGAGGCGCACGTCCGCCGTCCCGCCGAACCGGCAGAGCGCCTCGGCCGCGGTCAGTCGCACCGACGGTGACTCCTCGCCCAGCGCCTCGCGCAACAGCGCGTGGCCTTTGCGCACCGCCCGCTCGCCGCGCATCATCAACCCCAGCGCCGCCCAGTAGCGCACCGCCGCGTCGTCATCGCTCATGAACCCGATCAGGTGCTCGGTCGCGCCGGCGTCCAGCGACGACGCCGTCTCTGCCGATGACAGTATCCGCGACATCGGATACCTCACCGGATCGCGCGCCATGTCGTAGGGCGCACCGCCGCCGGAGCGCTCGTGGATCTGCGGCTCGGGGAGGCAGCCGACGTCGCGGACGGCCAGCATCCACTCGCGGCAGGCCCGGCGCATCTCGTCGAGCACGTCGGCGTGGTCAGATGAGCCGGCGAGGTTGTTGACCTCATCGGGGTCCTCGGACAGATCGTACAACTCCTCCGACGGCCGCTCCTCCCAGAAGAGCTTCTGCGCGTCGAGAAGCTCGCCCTCATCGTAAAGCCGCTTCCAGACCTGCGTTGTGGGCGTCTCGAACATGTAGCGCACATGCTGGCCCATCGGCAGGTGCGGCATGAAGTTGCGGATGTAGATGTACCGCTCGTCGCGCACGCAGCGGACCATGTCGTAGCGCTCGTCCATCCGCCCGCGGTGGCCGTAGAGCCAGCGGCGCGGCTCGGCCTCGTGCTCGCCCATGAACGCCCGCCCCTGCATCCACGCGGGCGGCTCGATCCCCACCGTGCTCAGCGTCGTCGGCGCGAGGTCGGTGAAGCCCACGAGGCGCTCGGTGGAGCCGCCCTCGTCGTAGTCATCGCTCGCGAGGTGCGCGAACTTCTCGGGCACCGCCACGATCAGCGGCACCAGCAGTCCGGCGTCGCGCGCGCAGCGCTTCTGTCCGGGCATCCCGGAGCCGTGGTCGCCGTAGAAGACCACGATCGTGTCATCGAGCAGCCCGTCCTCCTCAAGCTGCGCAAGCTGCTCGCCCGCCTGCTCGTCCATCAGCGTGATGATATCGTAGTACTGCGCCCAGTCGCGCCGCACCTCCGGCACGTCCGGGTGATACGCCGGCACGGGCGCCTCGTCAGGGTCATGCTGAAGGTCCCACGGGCGCTGCCTGATCTTGCTCTCGTGGGTGATCGTGTAGTTGAAGATCGAGAAGAATGGCCGGTCGCCGTCGCGGCCCCGCCAGTGCGCGTCGCCGGAGGAGTCGTCCCAGACCTCGCCGGGCTTCTCGAGGTTGTAATCTTCCTTCGAGTTATTCGTGCAGTAGTAGCCCGCCTCGCGCAGCATCTGCGGGTACATGCGCATCATGGGGGAGATCGGGATATGGCTGCGCATATGCTGCGCGCCGGTGGAGGTCGCGTAGCAGCCGGTGATGATGTTGGTGCGGGCGGGCGCGCAGACGGGGGTCTCGGACCACGCGTTGGTGTAGATCACCCCGCGCTCGGCGAGCCCATCGAGGTTCGGCGTGTCCGCGTAGTCGTCTCCGTAGCAGCCCAGGTGCGGGCCGATGTCCTCGCAGGTGAGCCAGAGAATGTTGGGGCGCTGGTTGTCGGGCATGATGTTCCCTCCCGCATTTCGCGCGGCTGGCAACGACACGATGTAGGATACGCCGCGAGGGGGCGAATTTCCTGCTTGTCGACGGATGCTGAAAGGTTCGGGCGGTGCATATTTTCTGCAAGGGTGGGCCTCGGGGAGCGGGCTCATCCTGTCAGTGTTCTTCACATGACACGGCGGCGTCCAGCGTCGTTGACCACCATGTTCCTGCACGAGTGCCACTGACGCTGCTTGCCGACGGAGGGGCCGCCTGAGGCCTCCGCGTCGTTTGTGGAGGCCGAAGTCGGCCCGCGGCCTGCCCGGGGAGCATACGGCTCAAAGCGGTGTGGACAGGTGGGCGCTGTGGGGCCAGTCGTCCCACCTGTCGCACAGTCCCGCCTCCACCGGATTGTGCAGCACGTAACACACCTGATTCCTCGCTTCCTGCCCATTCCCGGCATGAGTGTCGTAGTAGCTTCTCTGCCATCGGAACTTCCGCGTAAGCACTCCGAGCCGGTTGATCGCATGACTGGCTCCGGACTTGAAGCTACGCACGAACGTCGGCAGGAGCGACTTTCCATCTGCCGTCACGACAACATGGACGTGTGTAGACATCACGCAATAGGCGTGAATGGTGACCTCTGCGCTCGCTGCGCGTCTCAGGAGCAGACGGACGGCCGTTTCAGCAATTTCGCCGTCAAGTAGTGGAAGATCGTCCTTCACGCATACAGTGATCAGCGCAGGACCTGGATCTGCCCGATACGCCTCATCTGAGAGTCTGTGTGGATGCCTGCGACTGGGGAATTGCTGCTGCCTGCGGTTACAGTCGGGTTCATGCCCCGCCTTCATCGTATTCCCCCACGTCATTGATTGGATGACAGATTGTCTGAATGCGCGGGCCGACTTCGGCGTGGGCAAACGACGCCCACGCCTCAGGCGGCCCCTCCGACGGCAACGGCGCACGGCACACGACGAACGGCACAGGCCGGCGGACGCATCTGAAGATGCGTCGCCCCACACGGCAACGGCACTACCCCTCGTCGTAGTCCTTCAGCGGGCGGTACCAGATGTTGCGGAAGCGCACATGGTCGCGGTGGTCCTGCAACTCCAGCGGGCCCTCCTCGCCATGTGGCTCGTACTCAGTGACGACCTTGTGCGAGGTCACGCCGCGAAGCTCCTGCGCGTGATGCAGCACCA
>JBKHFA010000250.1:0-5214 GCA_046540615.1 Armatimonadota bacterium
CCGCCCGCGGATGCGCCGGAGGTGCCGCAGATGTCCGAGGAGGCCTATCAGGAGCTGATCTGGCACCTTTACCTGCGCGGCTCCGACGGGCTGATGATGTGGTGCACGCCGGAGGAGACCACGAAGGAAGTCCGCCTCATCACGGAGGTCATGGACGGGATGCTGGCGCATCGTGAGTTCATCGGTGAGGGAGAACCCGTCATGTTCAACGTGCCGAACGAACCGGGCACGGTCGTCTCGGGCCTGCGCCTCGGCGACAGGCTGCTGGTCCGCCGCACGGACTTCGGCGACAACCAGGAGGCCGTTCGTGGGGTCATCCCGAGCCAGCTCCTGCAGGATCCTGGACTGGACGGAGCGACGATGTATCCTGCGCGTATCGTCGAGATCCCGCGGCGGGATGGCGAGACTTGGGAGATGAACCTGAGCGAGTGCCCGGAGGTACAGAAATAATGCAACCACGGCCTCACCCCCCGGCCCCCTCTCCCTGGAGACCACAAACGACGTGGTTTCAGGCGGGAGGGGGGAAGGACACAACTGTGAATCCTCAGAGATGAATGTTATTTGGGGCGACCGTGAAGCAGCAGCGAGGTGCCACCATGAAGATATACATGCACACCGATCTCGAAGGTCCCGCGATGATCAGCCGGTTCAACCAGACGCGCGACGTCACGCCTGAGGACAAGATCCGCTGGATGCGCCTGCTGACCGGCGAGGTGAATGCCTGCGTCGATGGAATCCTGGACTTCGACGCAGACGCCGAGGTGATCGTCTGGGACGGCCACGGCTCCGGAGGAATCCTCGAGGAGGAGTTCCACCGCAACGCGAAGCTCATCGCCCGCGGGCCGATCAGCCCGCCCTACGCGCTCGACGAGAGCTTCGATGCACTGATGTTCGTCGGCCAGCACGCGCGCATGGGCACCGGCGGGGTTCTCTGCCACACGTACTCATCGAAGTCGATCGAGTATTACAAGATCAACGGAGTCGAGTTGGGCGAATTCGGCTGCCGCGCCCTGATGGCCGGGACGATGGGCGTGCCGACGATCCTGTGCACCGGCGATGACGTCGCGGTCGACGAGGCGCGCGAGCTGGTGCCGAACATCGTCGGCGCCGCGGTCAAAGAAGCACTCGGGCGGGAGCTTGCGATCCACATGTCGCACGGGGCGGCCTGCGAACTCATCCGCGAGCGCGCGCATGAGGCGTGCGGAAAGCTCGATGAGATCGAACCTTACTTCTTCGAGGGCCCCTACACCCAGGAGATACGCTACCTCGAAGGCGTGAGCATCCAGGGGGCGCTCGACCAGGGCTGGGAGTACGTGGACCCGCGCACCGTGCGCAAGACCGCCGACGACATCTGCGAGTTGCGCGTATAAGTGATGGGCGGATGCAGGCGCCGCATCGCGGGCGCGCTTGCACTGGTCGCCGCGGCCATCCCCTTCGCCATCTGGATCGTGATGCAGACGCCCGGCGAAGACTGGTGGGTCGGCGCCGCCCTCGTGTACGCGCCGAAGCTGCAGTGGATCGCGGTGCCCGTGGTGGGCCTCGCCCTCGCGCTCAGCGCGAGAAGTTGCGGCCTGGTGACGGCGAATGTCGCAGCAGCGGCTTTCGCGATCTTCGTGCTTGCCGGATATCAGCTCAACACGCCGCCCACGATCCCCGAAGACCGCCCGGTCATCCGGCTCGCCACGTGGAATGTCTACGGGTGGACGTCGGAACGCGAGCTGGTGCAGGAGCGCATACTGTCGTGGGACGCCGACATCGTCTGCATTCAGGAGAGCGCGCGGAACGTCTTCGACGACCTCCTGCCCGGCTACGAGAGCACAAAAGCCGGCGACCTCCGCGTCTTCGTCCGCGGCCGCATCATCGACGCCGGGAGCCCATCGCCCGCCGCCGGCGTTGTGCCGCGGCTGCAGATAGTCGAGGTCGAGACCGATGCCGGAGAGTTCACCGTGATCAACGCGCACATTCCCCGGGGTGAGTCCGTGCGGCGCACGCCACGAAGGCCTCAGTCGCTCCTCAGGTATCTTGAGACCGGCGTGCGCCTGCGGGAACCGCAGTTCGACCAACTCGTCGCTGAACTGCCCGAGGGGCCGGTGATCCTCGCCGGCGACCTCAACATCACCTCCGCCTCCCGCTACTACGAGCAGATCAGCGCCCACCTCACCGACAGCTTCGCGGAGGTCGGTCGCGGATTCGGCAACACGTTCGTGTGGCGGCAGCGCCTCCCGGCCTTCCGGATCGACTACGTCTGGACCGGGGGCGGCGTTACCCCGCTGCGCTGTGAGACGAGGCCCCATCTGCCCTCCGACCACCGGCCCCTGGTCGCTGAGCTGGCACTGCCCGCCGAACCCGCCGATGCGCAGCCCGAGTAGGCGAACGCGGGCCGTCTGAAGCACCCCCGGAAGACATATCGAGGAGGCGAAGAAGCATGGAACCGGCAGCGGACCATCGACATTCTGACGCGACGATCGCGCACATTCAGCGCATCTACGCCCCGGCTCTGCGCGAGTTCGCATGTCATGCGCGGACGCCCGAGGAGGTCGTCGAGTGGCAGACGCGAGCGCGACCGGCCCTTCGCGATCTCATCGGCCTCACGCGCATGGAGCGCGAACTGGGCGACCACTCCCCCACCGTCACCCTCGATGACCCGGAGGAGCTTGACGGCTTCACCCGCCGCCTCGGCCGCATCGAGACCGAACCCGGCTGGTCGGCCGAGTTCTGGATGCTCCGCCCCAGCGCGCGCGGCGATGGCCCTTTCCCGCTCGCGGTGATGCCCCACGGGCATGAGGCCCGCGGGCATGACACCTACGCGGGCGTCCATCGCGGCGAGGAGCGGCGCATCCGGCGGATCAATGAGCTTGACGCCGACGTCGCGGTCCAGGCCGTCAGACGCGGGTTCCTCGCGCTCGCGGTGAACACGCGGGGCTTTGAGGCGAATACGATCGCCGATCTCAACGAGCGCCACGACGGTCGCGACTGCCACAGTCAGCTTATTCACGCGCTGCTCGCGGGCCGCACGGCGATTGGCGAACGCGCGTGGGACCTCGAGCGCGTCATCGACTGGGCGATCGGCCTGCCGGAGGTGGACGGGGAGCGCGTGCTGATGACGGGCAACTCCGGAGGCGGGATGGCGACCAGCTACGCGGCCGCCTGCGACACTCGCGTCACGGTCGCCGTCCCGAGTTGCTCATTCGCGACCTTCGTCGGCGAGAACGGCATCGCGCATCACTGCGACTGCAACGCGGTGCCCGGCATCTACCGCTTCGGAGAGTTCAGCGATGTGGCCGGCCTGACGGCCCCGCGCCATCTGCTGATCGTCAACGGCCGCGACGACACGCTCTTCCCGCCCGGTGAAGTCGAGCGGGCGGTCGCGGGCGCGCGGAAGATCTACGAGGCGGCCGGCGTGCCGGAGCGCTTCGCGCATGCGTGGGGGCCGGAGGGCCATCGCTTCTACGCCGACATCATGTGGCCGTGGATCGAGGAGGCTATGCGCGCCGCGGGCGAGGATTGTCCGTGACCGCCGCCTCGAGCACCGCGAATCCGCATGGCCGCGCATTTTCGTCGAGGTCCACCTCCGCGATGTCGTAGCGGGGGTTGACTTCCGCGGCCTTCAGGTGGTTGCGTTTCATATACTCTGCGGCGCAGCGGAGGACCTGCCGGCTCTTCTGGAGCGTCACGGTCGAGGCGGGGCGCACCGGGGTGTCGAGCGAGCGCGACCGCACCTCGATGAACACCAGGCGGCGGTCGTGCTCGGCCACGATGTCGATCTCGCCGATGCCCACGTAGACGTTTCGGTCGAGGATATGATAGCCGCGCCGACTGAGGTGTTTCGCCGCATACTCCTCGGCGCGCCAGCCCGCCTGATGGCGCGCGTGACCCTTCCCCGGCTGACCAAGCCACGCCAGCGGGTTCGGCTTCTCCAACTCATCGCGCCTCACGCCGAAGAGTTCCTCAAATCCAGCGAAGATCTTCTGAAGGGCGTCCTCGATGGTCATCGTCATCCCCCATCATCGCAGCACCCGCTCCATCCCGTCGGTGGCGATCTCGAAATCGACGCCGCCGCGCTCCTGCGCGTATTCGGCGATCTTCTCCGCGGCCCCCTCGTGGTCATTGACAATCTGGCTGCCGCAGTGTGTCACGAACATCTTCGGCACCTCGAACTTCTGGCACCACGTCAGTTGCGTGCGCACGGGCGTGTGGCCGATCAACTCATCGGTGTCCTTCTGCCTGCGAACGAAATTCCGGTCGATGGTGGCGCCGTCGCCGATGTAGGCTTTACACCCGCTCAGCGCGGCCTCGCGGTCTTCGATGTAGACGAGGTCGGGCGCATAGAAGACCGTCACCTGCCCGGCGGTAATTCGGTAGCCCACCGCGGGGCATTTCTTCGAGTGCTGCACCGGGAAGCACTCCACGCTGATGCCCGCGATCTCGACGGTCTCGCGGTGCTCGATGGTGCGCTGATCATCGATCGGCCAGTCTTCCATCTCCTCCCACGCCTCGGGCGGGGCGTAGACCGGATCGTCGCAGCCGTCTTTGAGGCCGAGTGCGTGGTCGGGGTGACAGTGGGTGATGAAGAACGCCTGCTGGCGGGTCTCGTCACAGCGCCCGCGCCAGTCCTCGCCACAGTCGATGCGGATTGACGTCCCGCGGTAGGTCACGAGGGTGGTCGTGTGCATCCGGTGGAGGTCGGTGGCCGGTTCGATGTATCCTTTTGTGCCGAGGAAAGTCAGTTTCATGATAGCATGTTCGCCGTTGCAGGCGCCTGCTCCTCCGCCGCGCCGGTCGAGAGGGAGAGTCTGGGGATTCTGCGAAAATCCCGTTGACAGGCGGCCCGCAATCTGATATGTTTAATGTCCGTCGCAAGCAAAATGGTTTCGGTGGGGCTGTAGCTCAGCGGTTGAGAGTGCCAGCCTGTCAAGCTGGAAGTCGCGGGTTCAAATCCCGTCAGCCCCGCCACTAACGTGAAGCGCCCTCCAGACAGAGGGCGCTTCATCTATGTACGCCCGCTCGTGTCACAGATTGAGGAAACGCTCCGAGGCACATGGGGCGGGCGTAACTACACGTGGGGCGGGCTTCCAGCCCGCCGCCGTTCGCCCGGGCGAGTAGGCCACAACGCATCCGCTATCCGACCTCTCCCCCCTCGGTCCCCCCTCTCCGTTCCGGCTGTGCATTACGCACAAATCGAGAGAGGCGCTGTTGCCGTCGGAGGGGCCGGCC
>JBKHFA010000251.1:0-5213 GCA_046540615.1 Armatimonadota bacterium
AGGATCCCCGAACTCGTTGTCCCACAGCGCGCCCAACTCGCGCTCGTAAGAGCCGTGCCGGTTCATGTCCAGCGTGCCCCAGTTGACGACGTGCGCGTTCCACAGCGCCTTGATGAACCTCTCGGTGGCCGCAGAATCGACCTCCCACATCAACTCGTAGAAGGGCAGGTGGAACTTCAGTTCATGTGCCATCGCTTTGTCGCCGGTGTGCTTTCCGGTGTAAAGATCGATCCAGCGATGCCCGCCCCACTGCAGCAACCCGCAGTCCGGAGTCAGATGTTCGAAGTGATACCTGATGGCATCTTCGGCGGCCTGACGGTACTTCGCCTCGCCGGTGAGATTCGTCAGACCAACCAGCGCGCGGAAGAGGTTCTGATGACGCGCGAGATTGGACGGCATCACCTCATTCCCCTCGCCGTCCTTGCCGGGAACCGCTTCAAGCGTCTCCATGTTCAGCCGGTCCACGAAAAGGGGCGTCTGTTCATCGCGGAACGTGTCGCGACCATGCTCGATCAGCGTGTCGGCGAAGAACTGCACAGCCTCGATGCGGCTCGGCAGGGCACCCTCCTGCGCCGCTGCCTGATGAGTGAGGCCCATCATGACCAGCATCATTGCCACTGCTCCCCTGACGATCAGGTTGCTGCTTCTCATGAGAATCTCCCATCCGCCACTCAACTGACTGACGTCGCGATTGAGCGCGCGTCTGGCCGACAGATTCACCACGGCAGGCGCTCGCCCCTTTACGAACGTGAGAATCTTCTTCGGTCAGTCCCGCGGCGGGGAGGACGGCCCTGCGCCGACTGCGAAACTACCATCCGGACCTGCAACCGTCGTTCCGCAGGAGGGTTCGCCATGATGAGAATCGCGCTGATCACGGTGCTGGCGGTCATCGCCGGAACATGTCATGCTCAGGAGGCGCTCCTGCCCCTCACCAACCCCTTCTTCGAAGACGGGCTTGAGGGGTGGGAGATAACGAGCAATCCGGACTGGATCTCCATCTCCGACGAGCAGGCCGCGCGCGGAACACGCTCGCTCAAGATCGTCGATGACTCCGCTGAGCAGAGCGCGCGCATCTACGCCTCACCTGTCGCCGTCGAGGGGCCGGCGATCTACCTGGTACGCGGCAAGTACTTCCCGGTCTCAGGCTCCGGCCTCGGCGTCTACCACGACTTCCTCGACGCAGAGGGGAACATCCTCAATGACGAGCGGCATATCCGCGGCCTCGGCGGAGCCGAGCAGGAGTGGCTTGACTTCGAGTTCCGCCTCTTCGCGCCGCGGGAGGCCGAGGCGCTGCGGATATACTTTCACAGCTACTCTCACGCGCGCGTCACCGCGTACATCGATGACCTGCAGATTGCGGAGATGGACGCCGCCGCGATGCGGCCACCGTGGGAAGGCTCGTACAAGCTCACAGCCGACGACGAGTTGACTGACGCCGACGTGCTGGGCCCCGACGGGATCGTCTACCCGGACTGGACTCGCGCCGGAGTGCAGGGCGGCATCGCCGACGTGCCGGTGGTCGCGCGCATCGAGGAATTCGGCGGCGTGGCCGATGATGACGCGGACGACTCCGAGGCCCTCGACGCCGCCTGCCGCCACGTCGGCGACCAGGGGGGCGGCGCGGTGCTGCTGGGCGAGGGCACGTGGCACCTCGACATGCCTGTGACCGTGCGCCACGATGGCGTGGTGATCCGCGGGATGGGCGCAGATCGCACAAACGTGGTCTTCCGCTACGGCGTCGGCGACGATGGTATCCGCTTCTTCACCCCCGAGGCCGGCGCGACCGTCGGCCGGAACACGCGCATCGAACTGCACGCCGCGCCGACCGACCTTCAGCGGATGACCATGCACATCGGTCACACACTCGTGGGCGCCTGGACGCGAAGCCAGCACTCCGGCAACACATTCTCCTTCGCCCGAACCGCCGCGCGCGTGGCTGACGACCTCGACGACGGCCCGGCGACTCTCCGAGGCGCCGCGGAGTACGCCGACGGCTCCACCCGGGAGACCGAGATCCCGATCACCGTTGACCGCGACTTCCGCGACGATCCACAGGCGCCCGCCTCGCACCTCGCCATCGGCTTTGTCGGGCCCGGTCGTCAGGGGCCGCATCGGCCGCTTGCCGAGGACGGCGAGCGGGGCGCCACGCAGATCGTACTCGAGGACGCAGGCGACCTGCAGTCCGGCGACGTGGTGTTCATCGAAGGGCCCGCGACCGACCGGTGGAAAGAACTCACCCGCAATGCCTGCCGCTGGGGCAGCTACCGCCGCAACATCATCGAGGTCGCCGCCGTCGAGGGCAACACGCTCACCCTCGACCAGCCGCTGCGCATCGAGTTCCCGGTCATCGACGGCTCCTACGTGCAGCGCTTCGTGCCGATCCGCCGCTGCGGGATCGAGGACCTGTCCATCGAGCAGACGGAGAACCTGTGGATCACCACCTCGCAGTTTCAGAACGCGTGGAACTGCTGGGCCCGCGGCGTCACCGTCCGCATGTGCGGGCGCAATCCGATCTACGGCAGCCTCGCAAAATTCTGCGAGATCCGCGACTGCGTCTTCGATGACGCGTGGTTCAAGGGCGGCGGAGGCACGGCCTACGTCGGCTGGGAGAACTCGTTCGACTCTCTGATGGAGGACGTGGAGACCTTCAGGATGCGGCACGCTCCGCTGGTGCAGTGGGCGGCGTCCGGCAACGTCATCCGCAACAGCGTATTCCATGAGAGCGATGCGCAGTGGCACTCGGGCTGGACCAACGAGAATCTCTTCGAGAACTGCGTCATCACCTCTGTCCGCGGCCACGGCGGCTACGGCTACGGCATGTGGGCGTCGCCACCGGAGGACACCGCGCACGGCCCCAACGGCCCGCGCAACGTCGTGTACAACTGCGACGTCATCTCCGAGCGCGATGCCGTCTGGATGGGCGGGATGAATGAGAACTGGCTGATCCTTCACAACCGCTTCATCGTCGAGTCAGGCGAGGGCGTGGAGGCGAAGGACGCCTCGTTCGATCACATCATCAGCGGGAACGTCTTCGCGCTCCGGGACGAAACGTCGCCGATGGTGCGCCTCCGCACACCCGACTGCATCGGCGTGGAGATCATCGACAATGCGCTCTACGGCGGCGGCGGGGAGTTCGCCTCGGGGATGGGCGAACCGGAGATTGTGGAGGGCAACACCGTCCATCCGCTGCCCGAGGGAGACGACCTCCCCGCCCGACCGGCGCCACCCGTCGAGTCGATCTACCAGTGGCAGCTTGACAACGCCCGATGAACGGGAAAAGCAGCGTTGATACCTCTGACCACCCGTGACAGGCCGTCATTCATGAAGCGGGAGGGACGTCATGATGCAGCGCACACCACGCGCACGTACATTCGCAGCACTACTGGGAGCACTGATCGCCATCGTCATCGCACAGCCCGCCGTCGCCCAGCGCACCACATCCGAGGATATCATGCGCGGGATCGTGGCCGAAGTCCAGCCGCTCAAGCACCCGCTCGACGGCACGCTCCAGCCGATCCGCGGCTCGCGACTGGCAGGCTGGCTGCCCGACGACGATGATGAGGCCCGGGAGCTTCTCCTCGCACTCCACGACCGCGGCGTCGGCCTCTTCGCCCACTGGCGGGTGGGCTCGGATGACGCGCAGGAGTTCGCGCTGCGCCTCGGACGGCTCCAGCAGGAGCTTGGCCTCGCGGTCAGCGTCCACGCGACCTCCGCGATGACCGGGTTCTTCAACGGTGACGAGAGCACTTCCCACGTAGCTGAGGACGGCTCGACGTACTCCTGGCAGTTGCACGGCTCGCGGAAGATGGGCTGCCCTTTCCGACTCGACGAGCGCGCGGAGGTCATTCGCGGGCAGTGGGAGGACCTTGCGAACGCCTACCACGAGGCGGGCCTGCGCCTCGACTGGGTCTCGATGGACTGGTACTCCGATGGGCCGGTCGAGTGGAATGAAAGCTGGGAGGCCTCGAAGCGCTGCACGGTCTGCCGCGAGAATATCCCGGCGATCGACCACTTCCGGACCTTCCAGCAGACGCTGCGCGCGATCCGCGGGGAGCTTCAGCGCGAGTGCGCGGTGGAGGTGGTGCAGGCGCGCTTCCCCGAGGTGCTGATCGGCAACTGGGCGGTCGCGCCGCATGACGGCTGGCGCTACTGGTACGACTACTACGAGACGCTGCCCGACGGTGCGCCCCGTCGCGAGCACCAGCGCGCGCTCTACCGGACCTGGGCGGATGAGTTCAGTCACACGGGATACACCTTCGCGAACCCGGCCTGCTACCCGTGGAATGAGATGTATCCGTGGTATCCGGACTATCCGAGGGAGTTCCGCTGGTTTTACATCCTGATGAAATCCGGGGCGAATGCGGCAGCGAACACGCCCTCGGAGCTTCCGCTGATCCCGTGGACGAAGTGGCATCCGACGCCGCCGCGCGGCGATGACGAACTCTCGCCGGCGATGGACCGGGAGACCTACCGCGAGTTTCTCGCCCACATGCTGCTTCGCGGCGCCGACGGCTTCATGATGTGGTGCCGACCGGAGGAGACGGTGGCGGAGATCGAGGCAATGACGCCCGCGCTCGATGAGGCCCTGCGCTACCGCGAGTTCCTCGAGGAGGGCGAGCCGGTCCTTTTCGAGGTGCCGCGCAAGCCCACCACGATCGTATCCGCGTTGCGACTCGGCGATCGGCTGCTGGTGCGAAGGACGGACTTCGCCGACCGCCCGTGGCCGGTGACGAGGATGATCGACGGCGAACGCGTCACGATTCCGAGGGCGCCCGGGGAATATCAGATCATCGAAACGACCGCGCCTTGAGATGAGGGTAAAGGCAAGCTTGTGACGCGGGGTCCAGTGACGTATCCGGGAGGCTGGTCGCGATGCGCAAATCAGTCCGCTTCAACATCGTCGAGATGTCAGGATCGCGCCACGAGATGGGCGCGCAATACGGCCGCCAGTGCCGCGACCTGATTCGCGACCTGACCGCGCAATTCGACGGCATCCTCGTACCTGAGGAATACCGCGAGGAGGCGCGCGAAGTCGCGATGGGCGCGCTCCCGCATGTGAGGCGCGAGGCCCCGGAGCTTGTCGAGGAGGTTGAGGGGATCGCCGAGGGCGCGGGCCTCCCCTTCGAGGACGTTTTCCGCCTCAGTTGCTCGCAGGAGATGAACGCGTGGCAGGGCTGCATGAAGCAGAAGGCGGTCAACACCGTCACCGACGA
>JBKHFA010000252.1:0-5210 GCA_046540615.1 Armatimonadota bacterium
CACTCGCTCTGCCTCCGCCCTTCGGGCCGGCCCCTCCGACGGCAACGGCACAGGCGGGAGCAGCGGGGGACCGGTCTCTCTCCGACGGCGAACGGCGCACGGGCGGGACGCCCGTGCCACGCACGGCAAAGGCAACGGCGTCCGTCATGTTCTCGTGGTGCGGAGGTCATCCTCCGCACGTCGTACCACGTAAATGAGAGGGGCTGGCGCAGCGGGCCCGAGAGGCCGGCAAGAACGACGGGCCGGTCAGGCGACGGAGGCATCGCGAGTAAACGACACTCGCTCTCCCTCCGCCCTTCGGGCCGGCCCCTCCGACGGCAACGGCACAGGCTGGCGCAGTGGGCTCGAGAGGCCGGCAAGAACATTCTTCTGAAGCCGATCGTCAGTCGCCGGCTTCACCGCCACCGTCCCAGGTATAAAAGCCCTCGCCGGATTTGCGGCCGAGCTTGCCGCCCTCTACCATCTCCCGGAATTCCGGGGCGACCTCAAAGCGCGCGTGGCCCGTCTGCTCGTGCAGCGAGTCCAGCAGAGCCAGGCACATGTCCAACCCGAGGATGTCGGCGGTGCGGAGTGGTCCTCTCTGATGTGCCAGGCCAAGCTCCATCGCGGTGTCAATGTCCTCCGGCGCCGCTCCCTGCAGCCAGATCTCGATGGCGGCCGACAGGAGCGCGCCGAAGCCGCGGTTGACGAAGAAGCCCGGGATGTCGGGGGCGACCGCCGGCTGCTTCCCCAGGCGCCGGGCAAGCTCGATCGCATCCTGGATGATCGTCTTGCCCGTGCGATCAGAGGGGACAATCTCCACGAGCTTCATCGTGGACGGCGGGTTGAAAAAGTGCATGCCGATGAAGCGCGTTGGACGCCCGGTCGCATCGGCCAGCGCGCCGATCTGCAGTGCGGAAGTGTTGCTGGAGATGATGGCGCGGTCGGGCGCGGACTCTCCCGCGCGCGTCAGCACCCTGCGCTTGACCGGCATGTCCTCGAAGACCGCCTCGAGGACCCAGTCGGCATTCGCGACCGCATCCCACTCGCTTGACCAGTCGATCAGCCGGCGAATCTCCTCCGCCTCCTGCTCGGCAAGCTCCCCGCGCTCGACCGCATCCTGCAGCGACCGGCGGAGTGACCGGCGGCTTTGATCGAGGGCGGACGCGGCGGTGTCGATGACGGTGACCTCGATCCCGGCCTGCGCAGCGACCTGCGCGATGCCGGTGCCCATCGTTCCCGCGCCGATGATACTCATGCGTTCGACGTTCATCGTAGTCCCTCCTCGGAAAGCACGAATCGGGCGGCGCCAGGCTTCGGCGCCAGGAGGATGCAAGGACTTCGGACCACGCCGGTACACATTTCGCCGCCCGCACCTCTCACTCCTGTCTGCGCATGAAGGGAACGCGGGCCTTCCGGAGAATATCTGTCGCTGGTAAGGGAACCCGCAAGAGCATACCAGGCCCCCTCAGGGGCGACCCACGGATCATTGGAGGCTTCAGACAATGCCGAACGCGCGTCACACTCCGAAGAGAGAAGACCGGCCGAACATAATCGTCCAGTTCGTGGACAACCTCGGCTACGGCGACCTCGGCTGCTACGGGCACCCCGTCCACCGCACGCCGAACATCGACGCGATGGCCCGCGAGGGCATGCGCTTCACGGACTTCTACGTCACTGCCGGCGTATGCACGCCCTCGCGCGCAAGCCTGCTGACAGGCTGCTACTCCCAGCGGGTGGATATGCATGTGTCGGATAAGGGCAGCGCGGTGCTCCAGCCGGTCGCGCAGAAGGGCCTCCATCCCGACGAGATCACCATCGCCGAGACGCTCGGAGACGCCGGCTACGCCACCGCGTGCATCGGAAAGTGGCACCTCGGCGACCAGCCCGAATTCCTGCCGACAAAGCAGGGCTTCGACAGTTGGTTCGGCATCCCCTACTCCGAGGACATGTACTCGCGGCCCGACAAAGACTGGCCGCAGCTTCCACTGCTGCGCAATGACATGGTGATCGAGGCGCCGGTCGATCTCCCGACCATCACCGAACGCTACACTCAGGAGGCGGTCAGATTCATCGAGGCGAACAAGGATCGACCGTTCTTCCTCTACATGCCGCAGGCGCTGCCCGGCAGCGTGAAGATTCCGGAGGTCGGCGAGCGCTTCGCGGGTGGCTCCGGCAACTGGGCCTACGGCGACTGCGTCGAGGAGCTTGACTGGTCGGCGGGCGAGATCATCCGCGCGCTGCAGTGGCACGGCCTCGACGAGAACACACTGATGATCTTCCTCTCGGACAACGGCACCCCGCTCAACCACGGCGGCAGCAACGATCCGCTGCGCGGATGGGGGTACTCGACGTGGGAGGGCGGCATGCGCGTCCCGTGCGTCATGCGCTGGCCGGGCACCATCCCCGCGGGCGTGGAGTGCTCGGAGGTCGCGACCACGATGGACTTCATGCCGACATTCTCGCGCGTGGCCGGCACGACCGAGCCGCAGGACCGCGTGATCGACGGGCATGACATCATGCCACTTATGCGCGGCGACGAGGGCGCCGAATCGCCCTACGAGGCGTTCTACTACTACCACATGGAGCAGTTCCACGCGGTGCGTTCGGGCAAGTGGAAGCTCTTCGTCCCGCGCGAGGACCGCAAGAACTGGCAGGCCCACGAGGCCGTCCCGGGTGAGGGCCTGCTTTTCGACATGGAGAACGACCCCGGCGAGACCACGAACCTTTACGATCAGCACCCGGATGTCGTCGAGCGGTTGATGGCGCTGGCCGATGAAGCGCGCGACGACCTCGGCGACACCGACCGCGAGGCGAAGGGCCGCCGCCCGGCAGGCTGGGTGGACGACCCGAAGCCGCTGATGATGTAAAGGCGGCAACGAAAGCAAGGAAAGCAAAGGCAGCAGCGACGGCGCACGGCGACGGCGGTTCGTCGCCGTCAGTCATTCTCCCCTCTCCCGCCTGACCCGCGTCGTTTGCGGGTCCAGGGGGAGGGGCGCCGTTGCTGCACGACACCACTCACACCACTCACACGGGGGGAAATCCTCGTTATGTCCAACGATTCATTGTTCAACGACGCGCGCTCACTGCTGCGGATGGCCACGGAAGATCCTGATGCGGACTTCCGCGACGGACAGTTCGAGGCCATCGAGGCGGTGCTGCGCGGCAAAGAGCGCCTGCTGCTGGTGCAGAAGACCGGCTGGGGCAAAAGCATCGTGTACTTCGCCACCACGCGCATCCTCCGCCACTTCAACTACGGCCCGTGCATCATCATCTCGCCGCTCCTTGCGCTGATGCGCGATCAGATCCGGCAGGCAGAGAAGTTCGGCCTGCGGGCGAAGGTCTGGAACTCGAGCAATCCCGATGAGCATGGCGAGGTGGCCGCAGGCTGGCGGAACGATCAGGTGGACGTGCTCTTCACCACGCCCGAGCAGCTTGCGCGGGATGACTTCCGCGGCATCTTTCTCAACGGGCAGGGGAAGGATATCTCGCTGCTGGTGGTCGATGAGGCGCACTGCATTTCTGACTGGGGGCATGACTTCCGGCCCGACTATCAGCGCATCACCGGCCTGCTCGACGAACTCCCCGAGCAGGCGCGGGTGATCGCCACCACCGCGACCGCCAACGACCGGGTCTGCGAGGACGTGGTGGCGCAACTCGGCGACGACCTGCGGGTGGTCCGCGGCGACCTTGCCCGTCCGGGCCTGCGGCTGCAGAACATCGACATGCCGGACCGCGCGCGGCGGCTGGCGTGGTTGGCCGAGAACCTGCCGAAGATGGAGGGCAGCGGGGTCATATACACGCTCACCACCGACGACGCCGAGCGCGTGGCCGCGTGGCTGCAGAGCCGGGGGATCGACGCGCGCGCCTATCACAGCCGCCTCGGCGACGACCGCGCGGCGCTCGAAGAGGCACTGCTGGCGAACGAGTGCAAGGCGCTGGTGGCCACCTGCGCGTTCGGGATGGGGGTGGACAAGCCCGATCTGCACTTCGTGGTGCACTTCCAGCACCCCGGATCGGTCATCGACTACTACCAGCAGGTCGGTCGCGCCGGTCGCGCTGTGAGCCCCGCCTACGCCGTGATGCTGCGGGGAGACGAGGACCAGGAGATCCTGGAGTACTTCATCGAGAACTCATTTCCGTCTGAGCGCGACATCAACAATATCCTCCGGGCGCTCTCGGAGACCGACGCGGGCCTTTCCCCGCGGGACTTCGAATCAGTCGTCAATGCCAGCTACGCGCGTGTGGACTTCACACTCAAGTTCCTCGCCGCGCAGACACCGGCTCCGGTGTACTTCGAGGGCAGACGATGGTTCCGCGCGGACGCGGAGTATTCGTTCGACCGCGACCACGCAGACCAGGTGCTGGCGTGCCGACGCCGCGAGTTCGTGCAGATGGAGGAGTACATCGGTCACACCGGCTGCCTGATGCAGTTCGTCCGCGAGGCGCTGCAGGACCCGCGAAATGCGCCCTGCGGAGAATGCGCGAACTGCACCGGGGAGCAATTCTTCGCATCAGGCGTGCGGGCGGACACGCTGCGGGCGGCGCGAAGCTTCCTGCGAGGGCACTACCGGCCGATCAGACCTCGCAGGCGCTGGGTCTTCGCCGACCTCGCGCTCTTTTCCGAGAACACGGCGATCCCCGAGGAGTTGCGCGCGGAGGAAGGCCAGGCGCTGTGTGTCTGGGGCGAGGGGGAGCACGGCGAGATGGTCGCGCAGGACGCGCGAGACGGTGACCGCTTCGACGATGCACTGGTCGATGCGGCGGTGGAGATGATCTCCAGGCACTGGCAGCCGCTGCCGAAGCCCGGGTGGGTGACGTGCGTGCCATCGGCGCGGCGCTCGGAGATGCTGACGGACTTCGCCGAGCGCGTGGCTGATGCGCTGGGGATGCCCTTCGTCCGCACGATCTTCCGCACGAGGGAAGCGCCGTCCCAGCGGCGGATGCGCAACAGCTATCAGGCGCTGGCGAATGTCCGGGACGCGTTCGACGTGCGACGCGTTGGCGATTGCTTCGACCGGCCGGTCCTGCTGATCGACGACACGGTGGATTCGCGCTGGACGCTGGCGGTCGTGGCGGCGCGCCTCCGCAAGGCCGGCAGCGGGCCGGTGTTCCCCTTCGCGATCGCGGAGATGCGCGCGGGGAGCGGGTAGGCGCGGGCCTTTGCCCAGCCGTTTGGCTTCCCTTTACCCACATTTTCTGTGGACGAAGGAGGTACTTGTATAAGTTTC
>JBKHFA010000253.1:0-5202 GCA_046540615.1 Armatimonadota bacterium
GACCAGATGATCGGGTTGATCTCGCGATTCAACGCGCATTGTGGCTCCCAAAGCCGCTTCGACACCGGCCGAAGGCCAATGTCGCCGATCACCATCACATCGACATCACTCTGCGCGTCATCGGTCCCCTCGGCCATCGAGCCGTAGATGAACGCCACGTCTATCCTGTCGGCGTCGGGCGCCAGCGCATCGCGCAGCACGTCCGCCAGGCCACTCGTCTTCATCACCAGCCCCCGCAGTTCGTCGAATACCGGAGACTCGCGATTCGCCTGATAGAACACCATCCGCCCGCGCTCTTCGCGTGTGATCAGTCCGGCGTCGGCAAGCTGCTTCAGCTCACGCTGCACGGCTCCAGAGCCGCAACTCACCGCATCCACGATCTCGCGCTGGTAGAAGTCACGCTCGTACTCGCGGAAAAGCAGCCCCAGCACGCGCCTGCGCACGGTGCCGAACAGCGCCGCCCCAATTCCGCTACCGGTTTCTCGACTCTCTATCGCACCCATATCGGGTATAATTATACCCAATATGGGCTTCAAGTCAACCTTTTTGCCGCGCAACTGGAGTCCGGGCGCCCCCGCCCGGACGTCATCTCCCGCTCTTACGCCATCTCGTCGATGATAAGCGCCGCCGCCCCCATCATCCCGGCCTCCCCACCCAGTTCCGACGGAACGATCTTGTCCGTATCGAAGCCGCTGATCATGCTGCGGTGATGGACCGTCCGGCGGATCGGCTCGAAGAGCACATCCCCGGCATTCGCGATCCCGCCGCCCAGCACAATCAGGTCGGGGTCGGCCAGCACGATGCACGAGCACAGGGCCACGCCGATGTAGTGGCCGCAGGTGTTCATCACCGCCAGCGCCACCTCGTCACCCTCGTCGGCGGCTTCCGAGATGATCTTCGGCGACAGTTTCTCATGCATCCTGCCGCCGCGCTCGCGCAGGACGCTCGGGACGCCGTGTTCGAGCAGTCGCACCGCCTGATCGATCATTCCATCACGACCCACCAGCGCCTCAAGGCAGCCGTGATTGCCGCAGCCGCAGCGACGGGCGTCGGGCTCCACGACGATATGCCCGACCTCGCCCATGATCTGCCGCGGGCCCCGCCTGACCTCGTTGTCCAGCGCGATGCCACCGCCCACGCCTGTGCCGAGCGTCAGCATCACGAGATTCTCGACATCTCGCCCCGCGCCGTAGCGCAGTTCGGCGAGTGTGTGACAGAACGCGTCGTTGGCGATGCGGATCGGGGCCTCTGTGTCGTCGCCGAAGTCCAGTCCCTCACCGATGACCTCGACGGCGTTCACGCCGTTAAGCTCGTGCATGTTCGGGGCCTGCTTGATGACGCCGGCCTCCGGGTCCACCGGACCGGGGATCCCCACGCCCACGCCGAGGACCTGGTCGGGCTTGATGGTCGCCTGCTCCATGATCCCGCCGACCGCCGAGGCGACCGCCGACAGCGCCATCGGTTCGTCGCTCGAGCGCGGCGTGTCGTATGACTGCCGTTCGAGCAGTTCGCCCCCGGGCGTGAGAATCCCGACAGCGAAGGTCGTGCCGCCGAGGTCCACGCCGACCGCAACCATCTGCTTGCGGGCCATCTCGCTCTGTTCCTCCGGATCAAATGTCTACTGATCGCCGAACGGGTCCTCTTCTTCGTCCATGGTCCAGTCGATGTCCGGGCCGTTCTGTCCGCCACCCTGCTGGCCCCCGCCCTGTGAGCCCTGTTGCTGCTGCGGAGGCGGGCCCTGCTGCGGACGCTGCTGCTGGGGCGGGCGCCCGCCGCCGCCCTGCTGACCCTGCCGCGCCTCGCGGTCGCGTCGGCTCTCGAGGAACTGAACCCGCATCGCATTGATCTCGACGCTGTAGCCCCGCGTCCCATCCTGCCGCTCCCAGGTGCTCGACTGCACACGCCCCTCAACGCCGACGAGCGCGCCTTTGTCGAGATACTGATTGCACGTTTCCGCGGTTCGGCCGAACGTTACGACGTTGAGCCAGTCGGTCTCCTCCTGGTCCGAACCCTGGCGTGGAGGTCGATTCACTGCCAGCCTGAACTTTGTGATGGCGGTCCCGCTCTGTGTGTAGGTCAGCTCAGGATCGTTTCCCAGCCGCCCGACGAGTACCACGTTGTTAATCACGTATCTTCGCCCTCCCTGATCGCGTCGATCATTCGCATGCTGCGGGCGGGATCGCCCACAGGGCGCCGGTTAAGGCACAGCGGAGGGCTGGAGCCCTCCGCTGCATATGCGCGCCGTGCGCGCTGGTATCCGATCACCGCCACGCGGACGGGGGTCACTCTTCGGTCTCTTTCGTCTCTTCGGCGTCTGCGTCTTCGGTCTCTTCGGCCTCCGCCTCTTCAGCAGATTCCTCTTCAGCCTCGGGGGCAGCCTCTTCAGACGCTTCCTCCTCGCCTTCTGCCGACTCCTCGGACTCCGCCTCTTCGGCGGCCTCCTCTTGAGCTTCGGCCTCCGCGGGCTCCTCGGCCTCCGCGGCGTCTGCTGCTTCCTCCTCAGCCTCGGCTTCAGCGGCTCTTGCCGCCTCTGCCTCCGCGGCCGCGGCTGCCTCTGCCGCCTCGGCGGCGGCAATCTCCTCGTCGGTCCTCATCCCACCCACGATCGCCTGCGGATTGGCCACAAACACGCGGGAGCGGATGATCGGCTGCCGAATCGACATCTCCTGCCGGATCTCCTCCACCGTTGCGCCGGTGCCGAAGAAGTACAGGAGCTTGTAGGTGCCGTGTGTGTACCCATCGATCTGGTAGGCCAGTCGGCGGGTGCGGAAGTCGCGGGTGCCGAGCACCTCGCCACCTGCCTCCTCCACCACGCCCTCGAAGTGGTCACAGATATGCTCGACCTCTTCGTCCATCAGCGATGGGTCCAGGATGTAGATCGCCTCGTACAGGGTAGGCTCGCTCATGCGAACTCACCTCCTTCCTCTGGTCTTCTGGCTGTGCGTTCCCCAACACACAGCAGGAAGGGCCGACTGTGTTGAAGGCCCGAAGCCCTCCCAGATTCGGCCGGTCGGGTGATTATAACATACGCCGGCAGTGAAAGCAAAGGCGCAGGCCAGCGAAAACCGGCAAGCGAATTGACTCTCCCTCGACGCCCCGCGTATAATCATCCTTCACGGCAATATCGCGCCGGGGAGCGAAGAGACACAATGTCCGATCCGTCCCCCAGAGAGCAGGCCGGGGCGCCGGCGCAGGGCCCTCAATCCGCATGGACGTGGATTCTGCTGGCCACCGTCCCGCTCACATGGGGATTCAACTTCATCTCGCTGAAAGTCCTCAAGGAGGACTTCAGTGTCGCAGGGCCTCTGGCAGGCGTCTACGGCATGCTGTCGGCGCGCTATGCGTTGATGGTCGTGGCGCTGATGCTCACCCTGTGGGTCATCGAGCGCGACCTGACCATCCGCCGGGAGCACTGGCGCTACCTGGTCGGCTTTTCATTCGTCACCGTGGTGATCTACCAGGGCACCTTCTCGGCCGGCGTCTTCTACACCCTGGCCGCCGAGGGGGCGTTGCTGATCTCCACGGCGCCTATCTGGGCCGCGCTGATCAACCACGCACTCGGATGGGAGAAGCTCACCGCCCGCCAGGCCATCGGCACAATCATCGGCTTCATCGGCATCGTGGCGGTCGTCCTCGGCGGGCTTGAATCACAGGCCGCGCCCGAGTACCATCGCCTCGGCATCGCGATCATGGCCCTTGCGGGCATCCTCTGGGCGAGCTACGCGGTCTTCAGCAAGCCGCTGCTGAAGCACTACTCGCCGCTGAAGGTCACCGCGTGGATCCACACGCTCGGCGCGGTGGTTCTGATCCCGCTGGGCGCGCCGGCGGCCATGCAGGTGGACTGGGCGAACATGTCGCTGATCACCTGGGGCTGCCTGCTGCACTTTTCGCTTCTCGCAGGCGTCTACGCGTTCGTCGTGTGGTTCCGGGGAGTGCAGAAAATCGGATCGTCGCGCACCGTGCTCTTTCAGTACTGCGTGCCGCTGGTGGCGACGGTGCTCGCGTACCTGCTGCTGAAGGAGGTCCCGTCGGTGCTGCAGATCATCGGCATCGCGGTGACGCTCTTCGGCGTCAACCTCGCTGTGCGCAAGGGGCGACGCGATGATGGGGGCGAGCCCGGGATCAGCGCTAAGGACGTCGCCGAAGAGAGCATCGAATCCGCTGAAGTGCCGCCCGGGGAGTAACGGGGATGACCGCACTCGTGTCCAGTGAGATCATGCCCTGAACGGCCCGACAACGAAAACACGCCGCTGCGGCCGCGTGGAGAAACGTCTGGAGCATCAATAAACACCATGTCCACAATTGAAGACGCCATCGAGGTCCTCCGCTCAGGGGGCCACGTGGCACTTGAGGACCATCCTGAGCGCGAAAATGAGGCGGACATTCTGCTGGCAGGGGAGCTTGCGACCGGCGAGTCCGTCAACTGGCTGGCCGTCCACGCCCGTGGGCTGATCACGGTGGCAGTGGCACCCGAGATCCTCGAGCGGCTGGACATCCCGCTGCTGCCACCGCGCTACACCGTCGCGAACGCCCCGCGCTTCACCGAACCGGTGGATGCCGTCGAGGGCACCACGACCGGCGCATCGGCCTTCGACCGCGCGATCACGCTGAACAAGCTTGCGGACCCGGATTCGGTCCCGGCGGACTTCTCGCGCCCGGGGCACGTCTTCCCGCTGCAGTGCATGCCCGGCTGCCTGCTCGACCGGCAGGGGCACACCGAGGGCGCCATCGCGCTCGCGCAGCTTGCGGACCTGCACCCGGTGGTGGCGATCTGTGAGTTGATGAACGAGGAGGGCCACATGGCCCGCGGCGAGGAAGTCGTCGAGTTCGCGGAGAAGCACGGCATCCCGCGCATCAGCGTCCAGGCGCTCGTCGAGCGGGTGTGCTGAGGGGAAGATCGGCCCTCCGATCCCTCCGCAAAGGCCCATGCGATGTCGTTTGTCCAGCCGTGTGGAGGGGAGGCCGCTCCCACGGTCCCTATGCGATGTCGTTTGTTCAGCCGTGTGGCTCCCACGGTGTCATCCATCGGAGCGGCTGAAGCCCCTCCGCTCCAGAACGGCACGGCATGGCACGACGGCTCACTCGCAGATCGCGCGAAGCTCCGCCAGACGCTCCGCACTCTGCCGCTCCGCGTCCGGCAGCGGGTCGGGCAGGCCCAGCCACGAATACTTCCCGCCCGTCGCCGGATTGAAAGGCAGAAGC
>JBKHFA010000254.1:0-5186 GCA_046540615.1 Armatimonadota bacterium
CTGCTCGATGAGGTCACGCCGCTGCTTGAGCCGGGCGCGGAGGGCCTCGACTACGGCTGCGGCGAGCCGCCCGTGCTGGTGATGATGCTCCGCGAGCGCGGCTTCAAGGTCGGGGGATGGGACCTCTTCTTCGCCCCGGACGCCACGCCGCTCGCGCGCACATACGACTTCATCACCTGCTCGGAGACCGCCGAGCACTTCAAACGACCGCTCATCGAGTTCGAACGCTTCGACCGTCTCCTGCGCCCCGGCGGCGTCCTCGGCGTGATGACGAAGATGCTCGAGGACCAATCCGACTTCCCGGGCTGGCACTACCGCTACGACGAGACGCATATCTCGTACTTCAGCCCCGCCACCATGCGCTGGATCGCCACGCGCTTCGGCTGGAGCATCGATTTCCCGCGCGAGACGGTCACGATCTTTCGGAAGCAGGAGGAGGAACCGTCATGAACTGGGCGATCATCTTCGACGTGGACGGCGTCGTCGCGGACACCGAGACGCTGAACGCGCGCGCGAGTGTGATGATGTTCGAGGAGCTTTACGACACCACGGTGCAGCCGGAGGACTTCCGCGAATTCGTCGGCACCGGCGATGAGCGGTACGTCGAGGGGGTTGCGGAGAAGTACGACGTGCAGATCGACACGGAGAAAGCGGTCGAGCGGCGCAGGGAAAACTTCTTCAAGCTGCAGGAAAAGGAGCCGCTGCCGGCGATGCCGGGTGTGATGGACATCGTCGAGACCGCGCGGGTGTCGGCGGATGTGATGCTGGCGATTGCGACTTCGGGCAACAGGGACAAGCAGTTCCCGGTGATCGAGGGCGCGGGGCTGGAGCTTGCGTGGTTCGATGTGGTGGTCACCGGCGATGACGTGACGCGCAAAAAGCCCGACCCGCAGATCTACGAGATCACCGCGGAGAAGCTCGGGCTTCCGCCGGAGCGGTGCGTGGTGCTGGAGGACGCGCCCGCCGGGGTCGCGTCAGCAAAGTCCGCCAGCGCGGTCTGCGTGGCGGTCACAAGCTCCGTGGAAGCGAAGAAGCTGCGCGACGCCGACCTCGTCGTGGACAGCCTTGAGAAGGTCAGCGTGGCGAAGATGCGGCGGATGGTCTGAATCCGCACGCGCGAGCCGGTCGTGGTCCCGGCGCCCTCGCCGGGGGCGGGCCATCGCGAACGGCGTCGGGCGTGGGCACGCCCGACCTCCGGACGACAAGAGCGGACGACCCCGACCCGGACGGGCCCGGCCTCTCCAGCGGCAAAAAGCGGCCCGAAGGCAGGTGCTTCCCGCCGCGCTGCCGAAGCATCGCGCATGGCAACACCTGCTTTCGTCCCAACGGGGAGTGACCGACGTGCGCATGCTGACAGCGACCTTCCTCGCACTCGTCTGCATCACCGCCACCATGGCTCAGGAGCCTCTGTGGGAGGCGGACCTCACCGAGCCTGATGGCGACTTCAGCGCGTACAATGACAATGAGGCCATCGACATCTCGGTGATCGAGGCGGACGGGCAGCCGATGCTGCACGTCGAAACGCCCGGGGAGCGCAATCTCGAGGGCCCGACCATCGTCACCGACCCGGTGCTGCCGGGTGGGCAGCGCGCGACGATCACCGCGGAGGTCCGCGGCAGCGGCGACGTGTGGCTGATGGCCAACTCCCGCAACGGCTGGCTCTACAGCCGCGGCACCGCCGCCCTCACCGACCAGTGGCAGACCCTCGAACTTACGAAGCCGCTGGCGCTGGCCGATGACCGCATGACCATCGCGCTGCTCACCCGTGAAGCCGCGCCGATGACGCTGGAGGTGCGCTCGCTGCAGGTCACAGTGGAGCCCGCGCCGCTCACCTCCGACCTCCCCGTCCCGCCCGTGCGCATCGAAGCAGAGGCGCTCGCGCCCCATGCCAGGCAGATCGAGCAGGTGGAGGACGCCTCCGGCGGGGCGGTCGTCAGTGGCGGCGACTACGCCCTGCTGGCGGGCGTCCCGACACCGCACACGAGCCGGCCGATCTACGTCTTCGGCCGCGCGAGGATGGCCGGAGCCGACGCGAGCTGGTCGGCGCGCATCGACACCGGCGGCGGGGTGCAGGACGTGGCGAGCCTCACCGGCGAGGATACGCGCGACTGGCAGTGGATCGGCGGCGGACCCATCACCGCCGCGATGGCGGGCGAGAGCTTCCGCATCCAGCTTCGCGGCGCCGATGGCGCGGCGGGCGAATCTCAGCTTGATTACATCGTGCTCACCACCGAGGCGGAGCCCTCCGACGAGCAGCTTGAGGCCGCCCTCCCGCTCGCGCTGGACGGGCCGCCCCTGCTGGCCGCGAGTCGCCCCGACGCGGCGCCGACAATCGACGGCGTCGCCGATGAGCCATGCTGGGCGCATTCGGTGGCCCTCACCGGCTTCACCCGTGTCAACTCCACCATCCCCGCGACGCACCAGTCGCAGATGCGGCTGTGCCGGGATGACGAGAACCTTTACTGGTGGTTCCGCGGCGAGGAGCCTGTCCTGCGCCCGGAGATGAACCGGCTGCATGACTTCCTGCAAAACGTCACTGAGCGCGACGCGGATCTCTGGAAAGACGATGCGGTCCTGCTGATCCTCGACACGGGCGAGGGGATATTCGACTTCTTCGTCAACGCGCGCGGCGCGGTCAATGACTCGCGCATCGATGATCCGATGAACATGTGGACCGCCCGCGACGAGAGCTTCGACGCCGACTTCGAGGCCGCATCCGTGGTCGAGGATGGCTACTGGACGGTCGAGGCGCGCATCGGCCTTGACAGCCTCGGCGTGTCGCCCGACGCGGCCGACCGGTGGCGCTTCATCGCCGGGCGGATGGAGCAGGCCGATGAAGAGACGAGCGCGTGGAATCTCTGCGCGCCGGGCCTGCACGATCCGACGGCCTTCGCCGACCTGACGTTCGCCGACGATGCGCCCGGGGCGGTCGTCAGCCTCCCCGAGCCACTGCAGCCGGGAAGCAACGACGTCCGGGCCGACCTGAGCGGCGCAGAGCGCGGCGCGCTGCTCGGCACCGCGGTCAGCGAGGATGGCGCGGCCTCGCGCGAGTGGTCGTTCGGCCACGGCGACGGCGAGGCCGTCGCCGCGCTGCCGGTCGAAGAGGAGGGGCAGCTTCAGTTCAACTACGCGCTCCTCGATGGAGTGGCATTGAACCCGCTGCTGGTCTCGCCGGATTACGAGGCCAGCGTGCGCTCCTCAAGAGCGACCGTCGCGCTGGCGACCGACGCGCCGTGGACGCTGCTGGTCAACGGCCAGCGCGTGGCATCGGGCGCGGAGGCATCCGCCGATGAGCCGATCGAGGTCTTCCTGCAGAAGGGCGTCAACGCGCTGGGCCTGGAGCTTGAGGGTGAGGCGCAGGTGCGCGTTGAGGCCGGCGACCTCACCGTGAGCAATGAGGACCCGTGGCGCGTCGCCCCCGAGGGCGTCGGCGACGCCTCGGCCCCGGAGCTTGACCCGCGCGAGTGGGAGGTCGCTTCGGGCGAGCGCCTCGGACCGGGGACCTTCCGCTTCACTGTGCTGTGGGAGGATACGCACACCTTCCCGACCTCACGCCCGGCTCTCTTCATCGCGCAGGGGGCGCCCCAGCACTTCACGGTCGCCGCGCAGGGCCTCCCCGGACACCTGCTTGAGGGCTACCGCTGCCACTTCTGGCTCCCGGAGGCGCTGGAGCTTGTCGAGGCCACCGGCTACTACGCGACCCGCGAGGAGCAGCCGGAGTACACCGTCGAGCGTCTCGGCGAGGAGCAGATCGACGGAGAGACGCGCGCGCATTACGTGGTGACCGCCGATCAGCCGATTCCGCACAGCGACAGTGTGCGCATCCTCGAACTCTTCAACGTGTTCTTCGCGTGGCGCGAGGGTGTGGCGGTGGAGGACCGCGACTACCCCGTCTACTACGCGGCGGAGGCGCTGGGCGGGAGCGCCCGCGAGGCGCGCCGACAGATGGCCGTCCGCCCGCTGCCGCCGCTTGAGGGCGAGCAGCCCGAGCGCCTCGTCATGCAACTGTGGGGCAGCTTCTTCAACGCGATGAACAAAGGTGAGGCGAAGGCGCTGACCATGGAGACGATGCAGGCCGCGGGCTTCAACAACATCGTCAGCGGAGATCTCGAGACCTCCGAGATCGGCGACGGCTACGGGGTGGACAACGTTCTGTCGGTCAATTTCGAAAGCTGGAGCATCGGCATGCGGCCGTGGCTGGAGGAGCACTCCGACGCCGCGCTGGTCGATCGGGCGGGCGAGGAGAGCGCGAGTTACGTCTGCCCCATCTCGCTGCTCACCGACGCCGCGGATCATGCGCAGGATCGCCTGCGGGAGATGATCGCCGAGCGCCGCCCGGATTACGTCACGTGGGACTTCGAGTCGAACGTGATGACCGGCTACCTCTCGTGCTTCTGCCCGGACTGCCTCGAGGCGTTCCGCGAGGAGGCGGGCATCGCCGCGGATGTCGCGCTCGACCCGGAGAGCATCGAGCACGAGCACTTCGACGAGTGGACGGAGTTCATGACGCTGCGGATGGCGCGGGTGGGCGCGATGCTCAAGGAGGCCTGCCACACCGCCGAGCCACCCGTGCTCATGCAGATATATTCCGGCTACCAATCGCCGGAGACGAAGTGGCGCTACGGGGTGGACTGGGCGAAGATCGGCGAGCTTGAGTCCTGCGACATCGCATCCTGCGGCTACGGCCGCAACGCCGAACGCCTCAGCGCGACACACGAGGCGCTCGGCGAGATCCCGCTGATCGTCGGGAGGCTCATGCGGCCCTACGACCGGAACTCCACCGAGGAGGTCTCGCCGCTGACACGCGCGATCATGCTCCGGCGGCTGATGGACTGCACGGGCGGAGTGCTCGTCTACGACCGCATGCCCTTCGAGGGCCGCTCGTGGGCGGCCTTCGCTGAGGTCTCGCGGCTTGCGGCGGCGCATGAGGACGTGTTCGCGGAGGGCGAGTTCGTCGAGATCGACGGGATCGACTTCGCGCAGGACTGGGCTGGCGCGCGGAGCCTCGGAGACACGATGATCGTGGCGATGATGAACACCGCGAACGCGGATCGGACGCTCTCGCTGACGCTGCCGGACGGCTACGCGACCTGCAGCGAGTTTTTCAGCGGTGAGGCTGCAGCGTCCGGCGACGAGATCACGCTGGAACTTGCGCCGGGAGAGGCGCGCGCGTGGGTGCTGACGCG
>JBKHFA010000255.1:0-5160 GCA_046540615.1 Armatimonadota bacterium
GACCACGCGAGCAGCAGCGTGCCGTCGCGCAGCTCGATGATGTCGCCCTCGGTATTGCGCGGATTCTGCGGTGTTGCCTCAGCGACGATGAAGCCGAAGTCGTTGGTCATGGTGGTGCTCCCTTCGGTCGAACTTAGCTGCAAGCGACAAGCGACGAGCGACGGCAGCTCATTCCCGGAGTCCAGGCGCCCTCGCCTGGACGTCGTTCCCCGAACGACCGCAGGCAGGAATGCCTGCGCCACGAACGGCAGGAATGAGCGGGATTGGTGGCGCGAAGGGCAACGACGCACGCAGGAGTGTCAATGCACGGGACGGCAGCTTTCGCCGTTCCCTTTTCCCTCTTCACTTCTCACTTTTCCCTTTGCCACACCCGCACTTCCACAAACTCCGTCTCGCCCGGGTTGCCGTCCGCGATCCACATCTTCCGAAGCTCCGGGCACATGATCGCCGCCGCGCAGGTCGTGACCTCATCCGGGTCATCGGCGGGCGGTCGGCAGACCGGGTGCGCGCCTCTGTCCAGCCGCAGTCCCTCGATGAGGCAGTCGAGCGTAAGCTCGCCCGCCCGCTCGCGCAGGTAGCCATCCAGCAGCGCCTCCCGGCCGAGCGTGTTGTCGTCAGCGGGGCCGTCGGAGAGTTCTTCGAGCGTTGGATCGTGGTAGTGATTCGCGTGGACGAGCAGGCCGTCGTGAATCGGCAGCGCCGTCTCGCGCGTGGCGGTGGTCTCCAGCCCCGTCGCGGAGCCGGAGATCGACGCGACGTAGTAGTAATGCCCCGACGCGCGCTCAGCCCACGCGATCGCAGCACGCGCACTCGCGTAATCCGGTGACCGGAGGGCCTCGTGGATCATCGCGAGGTACATGACTCCCGGCCTCGCGTCCCGTGGGCGCACGTTCGTGTTCCCGACCGCGATCTGCGCCTCGTTCATGCCGATCAGCGACAGGCAGCCCGCGGTGGTCAGTGTCACCCACGCCGGAGCATCCTCCGGAGTGCGGCGGAACACCCGCATGTGCGGCTCCGCGAAGGCGTTCATATCCCACGTCTGCCCCACGTAGGTCACGCCGTCGGCGGTCGCGTCGCCGGTGGCGATGAATGAGGTGCACCCCTCGCCTTCGCCGGAAAGCTCGCCGCGCAGCACGTCGATGTAGTCGGTGAAGCCGTTCCCGATCAGAAGCTCCTCCGCGCCGACATCGAGCGCATCCGCAAGCGCTGTGAATTCGGCGTGGACCGCCGGCGAGTAGTCCTCCTGCGCGGTGAGGTGCTCGGCGGCTACCTCAAGGCAGTTCTCCATCGTAAGGTCATCCTGCTTCTCGCGGCCTCGCTTGAGCGCAAGGTCGCAGCGCGCGCGGATCATCTCCCGCGCCGAATCGTAGCACGCCTCCGCGTGCTGGCGAGCCATCTGCTCGGGCGTGCCCTGCAGATTGATGATCTCAAGTGACATGAGCCTCACACCTCGTCGATGAAGATCTCCCGCGGGTTGTCGCGCATCCATCGCTTCTCGATCTGCAGGGCGCGGGCCTCGTTGAAGTCGCCCGATCTCACCCGCGCGGCAAGCACCTCGGCGAGTATCTCGCGCACCTTCATGACCACGCCAATGAACGACCTACTCGAAGAACGGAAACAACTCCCGGAGTCGCTCCTCATCGGGCGTCGCGCCGTACTCCGAGAGCATCAGCGCCTCCGCTGTCGTGACCGCCCTTCCATGCTCCGCGCCGTACCACTCGACGAGGCACTCGCGCACGTCGTCGGCGAGGCTGCCGAAGCGCGCCTGCATCCGCTCGCGAAGGTCCTCAAGCCGCGCCTGCTCCCCCTCGATCGGCTCGCGCGATCGCACCAGCCACTCGTACATCTGCGACTCGTGGCAGTGGATCATCCGCAGCTTCCGGTCGAAGACGTCGTCGGTGTCCACCGCCACCGTCGGCGCCCACGGCGTCGGGTCGGTGAATGTGTCGTAGGTATACATCAGCACCGGCGCCCGCTCAAGCTCCGGCGTCAGCGCCATCACGTTCGGCACGGTGCAACTGAAGACCGCATCCTGCACCAGCACCCCCACCGCGCGGTGGTCCGGGTGGTAGTCATTCGCCCGATGGCAGATGACAAGGTCCGGCTCATACTCGCGGATCGAGACGATGGTCTTCCCGCGGTAGTAGAGGTTCGGCTCCAGCGAGCCGTTGTGAATGTCGTAGATCTCGTACTCGATGTCCGCGATCTCGGCGGCCGCCTGCGCCTCGGCGCAGCGTCGCCGCGCGAGCGGCCCGCCGCCCATCTCGTGATGGCCCGTGTCGCCGTTGGTCATCGAGATGAACTTCACGTGGTGGCCGAGATCACGCCACTTCATCGCCATCCCGCCACAGCGCAGGTCGCTGTCGTCGGGATGCGCGCCGAATACGAGGATGCGGAGAGGGTCGGTGGGCATGTGAGTCACTCCTTGCGTCGGAAATCGGGATTCGGGCCTCTCCCCCCTCGGTCCCCCCTCTCCCTGGCGTCATAAACGACATGACGCAGGCGGGACGAGGGGGGAGGGACGGCGAACGGCACAGGCTCCGAAACGGGGCTACAGACTCTCCAGCGCCTCGTACATCGCCATCACGTTCTCGGGCGGGACGTCGTGCTGGATGTTATGCACCTGGCAGAATACGAAGCCGCCGTCGTCGCCGAACTGATCGACGCGATGGCGCACCTCGTCGCGCACCTCCTGCGGCGTCCCTCGACCAAGGACATGCTGGGTATCACACCCGCCTCCCCAGAAAGTCAGATCATCCCCGAACTCGCGTTTAAGTAAAGCGCCGTCCATCTTTGCGGCCGAAACCTGCACCGGGTTGATCGCATCTATGCCGATCTCGATCAGGTCCGGGATCACATCGTAGAGCGAACCGCACGAGTGCAGCAGCAGCGGCTTCCCCGAAACCCGCTTGATAAGCTCCCACAACCGCCGGTGGTAGGGCTTGACCATCTCGCGGTAGAGTTCCGGCGAGATCTGCGTGCCGTTCTGTGTGCCGAGGTCGTCGTTGACCTGGATCACATCGACATGCTCGCCGACCGCCTCGATGTACCTCTCGACGCGGGGCGCGTAGCAGTCCACCAGGCGCCCCATCAGGTGGTGCGCAAGCTCCCGGTCGGCCGCAAGGTCCATCATGAAGTTCGCGAAGCCTCGCAGGATCTGCCCGGCCGCGAACACGTGCACCCACAGGTTCCCCACGATGCAGCGGTCGGTCTCCTCGTGGAGGCACCGGGCCTTGCACGCGAGGTCGTGGTAGGTCTCGTCCATGTACTCCGGCCAGTCGAAGGTCCGCAGGTGATCGATCCCCGCCTCGATGTCCTCGGGGGTCCGGGCGTCGGCGAGGGGTGGGTTGACCGGGTCGAAGTAGTACCCGCCCTCGGGGCACACAGCCGCGGGTGTGCCGTCGTCGCGCGGGATCGCCCAGCCTTCGTCGGTCTCGACGATCTCAAGGCCCGCCGGGATCTCGGCCGGCGATCCGTCCTGCAGCGTCCACGGCTTCCACCGGCGCGGCTCGATCAGCAGCGCCATCGCGTCCGCGCCCACGGTGTCCAGCACCGGCTCCTCGACCTTCGCAATCATCTGGCCGATGTCGTAGATCTGCGTGCGCCCGTCGAGGCCGAGGTGTTCTCTGAGCCGATTGTACGCGATGCCCATGATCCCGGAGGACTCCGAGGCGCCAAGGTCAACCGGTATGCGGTCGGGCCGACGATGCTCCAGCGCTGCAACGACTCTTTCCCGCGAGGTCATCAGTTCGGCACTCCCGTGCCCGCGCCCCCATCGCGGTCAGATAAGCAGCTTCGCCGAGAGGCTGGCTCCCCACAGCCGACGGCGAAGGACAGAGACATTTCAACACCCACTCCGCGAGACCTTCCGCAATCTACAGAATCTCGCTGAAAAATGCGCCGGAGAAGGGCCTGCGGCGACGGACGGGGAAACTCCCCGCGCTGCATCTGCGAACGACGAGTGAGCGTCCGGCAGGACGCCTTCAATGATCGTAACACCTGACAACGGAGATGATCATCATGCCAGACATTCCCGACACCCGACGCGCGGTCCAGATTCACGGCGACGGCTCCCTGTCCGTCGAGGAGATCGAGATGCCCGACCTGGGTCCGAAGGAGGTCGTGGTCGAGACCGCGGTGAGCCTTATCTCCTCGGGGACGGAGACCAACGGCATCCGCGGGCGACGGGCGAACCCGGCCGAGGCGCCGCCGCGCAAGACCGGCTACTCCACCGCCGGCACCATCGTCGCGCTCGGCGAGGAGGTCGATCAGTTCGAGGTCGGCCAGCGCGTCATCGGCATGGCCGGCGAATGTTACAACCACTGCGACTACAACGTCGGCCACCCGATGGTCACGGTGCCGATTCCAGACGGCGTGAGCTTCGATGACGCCGTGATGGTCTGCCTCGCGGCAACCTCCCTGCAGGCCACGCGGCGGCTCGAGCCCGAGCTTGGCTGCTTCTACGCGGTCGTCGGACAGGGCCTCGTCGGGCAGTTCGCGAACCAGCTCATCGGGCTCTGCGGTGGGCGTGTCGCTGCGGTCGATCTCGACGCCGGCCGACTTGAGATCGCGCTGGAGCACGGCGCGGAGATCGCGGTGAATTCGGGCGAGGAGGACCTGACGGAGGCGCTGCGTGACTGGGCCGAGGGCGAGGGCCTCGACGGATCGCTGCTCGCCTACGGCGGCCCGGCCACGGAGGTCATGCGGCAGCTTTCCAATGCCTCGCTCAAAGCCCCCGACGGCCACCAGGTCGGCAACATGGTCTTCGTCGGCGGAATCCGCGCGGAGATCACCGGGCCGGTGCCCTTCGGCAACATGGACATCAAGCCCTCAAGCCGCACAGGCCCGGGCTACCATGACCCCGAGTATCACCAGGGGAAGGACTACCCGCGCGCCTACGTGCGCTGGACGACGCGGCGGAACATGATCGAACTGCTGCGTTTGATCGACACCGGCACCTTCCACGTCAGCGGCCTGATCAGCCACCGCTTCGACTTCGAGGACGCCCCCGACGCCTACAACATGATCATCGACGGGACCGAGCCGAATCTCGGCGTGCTGCTGAAGTACGAGGGCTGAACGCCGGACGATGCGCGTACGAAAAAGAGCCCACCCGGATCGCCCGGGTGGGCTCGATGTTGCTGCTCCGCTCACAGGTCG
>JBKHFA010000256.1:0-5160 GCA_046540615.1 Armatimonadota bacterium
CGGCGAGAACGTGGACAGTTGACCCTCTGTGTGGTAGGCTTCGACGCGGACACTTAAGGAGGCGTGCGGGAGTCGATTGCAGTCAGACGCTACCGAAGCGACCTGCTGTGGGGATGTTTCAACACGCTCTGGTTGTGGCCTGCGCGCGGCGCGGTAAAGGAGAAGCGGTGACCAACAGATCGCCTGCCTCAGAGCTTCGGTGCGGTGTGACTGATAAGCAGGAAAGGACCGATCGATCAAATCACCTGCTCCCGGGCGGCGCCGCTGCTGCGTGTCTCGCATTTGCGCTGCTCTGGTGGCTGTTCCGAGATTTCACCATTGACGATGTGTACATCTTCCTGCGTTACGCCCGGAATATCGCCGAGGGGCATGGTATCCGCTACAACATCGGCGATCCACCGACGGAGGGTGTCTCCAGCATCCTCTGGACGCTGATGCTCTCGGCGCTCGTGCGCGCGGGCGCCGAACCGCTTGCCGCCGCGAAAGCACTTGGCCTGATTTTCGGCATGTCCTGCGTTGCGCTCACCCCGTTGACTGTGCCTCAACTGCGCGTCGGATACAGGCTCCTGGCGGCGTGGCTCGTTGCGCTGTCGGCGCCGATGGTTATCTGGTCGGCATCGGGCATGGGAGCGTCATTCACGGCGTTTTATGCTCTCATCTGGATACTCGCGGTGCAG
Organism: Armatimonadota bacterium; assembly: GCA_046540615.1. Lineage (GTDB taxonomy): Bacteria > Armatimonadota > Zipacnadia > Zipacnadales > UBA5352 > UBA5352. The sequence continues at coordinate 678 of JBKHFA010000256.1, forward strand.
CGCAGCGATTTGACGAGCCGCAACTGTCTTCTGCTCGGCATACTCTCCGCCGGTGGCGTCCTGGTGCGACCGGAGGCGGCTCTGCTGTGGTTTGCATTCGTCGTGTTTATCATCCTTCGCAGGGACACCGAGCGCGGCCGAGCACTGCTGCTGGCCGCCGCCGGCGCGGTTGCGGTCTGGCTGCCGCTCGAGTTGTTCCGGCTGGCCTACTTCGGTTATCCACTGCCCGCGCCGTTCTACGCGAAGGCGGTGCAGCCGGGCTTTGAGCAGCATCTGCGCGGGATCTACTACAACTACGAGTTCCTGATCCGGTACTGCGGAGGTCCGTTGGCGCTGATGGCCGCTGTGTACGCATTGGCGGCACGGAACGGGCAGGGTCGGCAGTTGCGTCCGGCCGGTCTTGTCGTGATTGCCTGGCTGCTGTGGGTGATCATGGTGGGTGATGACTGGATGCCGCAATTCCGCTTCCTCGTGCCTGCCATTCCAGCGATCGCCGCTACGACGGCCGCGGTGATGGAACGCGTCTCGGCGACCCTTGTTCGGCCGCGGGCGGTTACGATGAGCATGGTGGCAGCCGTCTTCGCGCTCCTGTTTGCCTCACAGGGCGCCGGCATGTGGTTGGCTCGGAATACCAATCGCCACTACTCGGGATATCGAATGCAACTGTCCTATCATATACGCGCCCTTGATTCTCTGCGTTCGCAGGGCCTCTACCTTCGCGAAAACGCAGCCCCCGGGGCAGTAGTGGCAGCCTACGACATCGGCATCGTCGGATTCATCTCAGAGGCAAAGATTATCGACATGTGGGGCCTGACCGACTACGAGATGGCCACGCTGTCACCCCCCGAACGCGTCTCACGGGTGTCGAAACTCAAGCCCGACTACTGGCAGGTGCCCTGGGCCCACGAACAGTCCGATCCGGACCTTCTACCCCACTATCAGCGCGTCGAGGGCGACCGCTGGGGGTTGCACGAGCGGGTCGAGTAGCAGCACCGTTCGCCTGCCGACCGCTCGAGGTGATCCTCACAGGTCAGAACGGCCCCAGCGGCTCTCCCTCATTCACCGAGCGGCACATGCGCCTGTAGAGCGTGAAGTAGTCGGTCACGTTCGCGCCGGGCGGGATGATCTCATCGACGCGCTCCATCTCCTCCTCGGTCAGTTCGATCTCCGCGGCGCGCAACGCGCTCTCGACGTGTTCGACCGTGCGCGGACCGGTGATCGGCGAGGTGATCCCGGGCCGCTGCGCGCACCACGCCAGCGAGAATTCGGCGAGCGAAATGTCGCGTGCCTCGGCCAGCGGGATAAGCTCCTCCACGAGATCCAGCGTGTCCTCAGTGAGGCGGTTGTGGCCGTCGCGCCCGCCGACTTCATCGAACTGATGGCCCTCGGGGATCGGCTCGCCTCTGCGGTACACGCCGCTGAGGACCCCGCCCGCCAGCGGCCCGAAGGGGCAGATCGCGAGACCGTAGCGCTGCGCCGTCCAGACAAGCTCCATCTCCGCGCGGCGGTCGGTGAGGTTGTAGGGCGGCTGCTCGGCGACGACCTGCGGCCCGCCCGCAAGGTCGGCCTTCCACAGAAGCTCCATGATCAGCGGCACCGGCCACTTGCTGGTGCCGACGTAGAGAATCTTCCCCTGCTTCACCAGCACGTTGAGCGTGTCCACGATCTCCTCGATCGGCGTGGTGATGTCGGTGACGTGAAGGTAGTAGAGGTCGATCCGGTCGGTCTTCAGGCGCCTGAGGCTCTGCTCGACGGCGCGGGTGAGATGATAGCGGCTCGCGCCCCAGTCATTCTCACCCCTGCCCATCTTCCAGACGCCCTTGGTCGCGAGCACCACGTCATCGCGCTTCCCGCTGGCCTCCAGTCCTCGACCGACGAACTCCTCGGAGACGCCGCGCCCGTAGACATCCGCGGTGTCGATGAAGTTGATCCCGCCATCGATCGCGGTGTCGATGATCCGGTGCGCCTCATCCTCCTCAGTGCGGTTGCCGAAGTTCATCGTGCCGAGGCAGAGCTTCGAGACGCGTGTTCCGCTGTTGCCAAGTTGTCGGTATTCCATCGAGTTCCCTCCGCAGGTCAGACTCGCGTTCGTCTGGTACCTTCGCCCGCCCGCGCAAGATGCCTTCCGGGAGAAGGTATTTCGCCGGGGGGCTGCGAACTGTGCATCTGCTGTGAGAGCGCGGGGACATCGTGGTGCGGACGCCCCCGTCCGCACATCGTCTTGAATGACCAACCGGCCGCGATCAGGCGCGAGCGGTCATTCTCTCAGGAGGCCTGTCCATGACGGCTGAGCAGTTCAAGCAGATTGCGATTGATCTCGGAGCGGACCTGGTTGGCGTTGCGCCTGTGGACCGCTTCGCGCTCTTCGCCCCGGAGGCCAGTCCGCTGGCTATCCAGCCGCTGACGCAGTCGGTGGTCGTTCTCGGATTCAGCATCCCGCGCGGCTGCCTGCAGGGCGTCGAGAGCGGCACGGCCGAGTACACCCTGGGCGCGGGGCTGCCCACCACACTGTCGATCGAGACCACCTACCAGTGCTGCCGCCGACTGGAGAACGAGGGCTGGGAGGCCACGCCGGTCTTCCGGCAGTCCGGCGACCTGCGCGGCCAGGGGGTCCGCGTGAGCCCGGACAAGCCCGAGCCGAACGTGATCCTCGAGTTCGACTTCGCCGCCCACGCCGCCGGCCTCGGCGAGATCGGGCGCTGCAATATGCTGCTCACCCCCGAGTTCGGCCCGCGGCAGATGTTCACGATCATCCTCACCGACGCCGAGCTTGAGCCGGATGAGCCCTTCGCCGACAGCATCTGCGACGACTGCGGGGCGTGTGCCGAGGCCTGTCCGGCCGGCGCGCTCGATGCATCCGCGCTCAAGCGAGCGCCGCTTTCCGAGGGCGAGGCCGAGTGGTACCCGCTGCAGATCGAAAGCTGCCGCGTGTGCAGGACCGGCACGATCCGCCTGCCGTACTCGACGGGCTCGGAGCCCTTCCGGCTCGGGGCCGCGTGCGGCCGCGCCTGCGTGGCTCATCTCGAGGACAACGGCATGCTCACCCGCACCTTCGCGTCGCCCTTCCGGGCCGCGTCGGGCCCCGAGAAAGAGGAGGCGTGAGGGCCATGCTGACCACCGAAGCTCTTCGCGAGTACGCCCTTGACGTGGTGGGCGTGGACAAGCTCGGAGTGGCGAACATCGAGCGCTTCGATGACGCGCCGCCGGATATGAACCCGCGCAACATCATGCCGAAGGCCCGCTCGGTCATCGTCTTCCTCAAGCGCATCGTGCGGGGGAGCCTGCGGGGCATCGACGAGGGCACGCATTACCCGTCGTATCAGATCTACAGCTACGGCGGCCTGAGCCGGATGCTCGGCACCGCCCAGTCGCGCCTGCTCCGCTTCATCGAGCAGCACGAGTACGACGCGACCCCGCTCTCGGCGAAGGCGACCGCGCGCGAGTTCGGGCCGAAGGAGCTTCCCGCCGGACCGGGCCTGCCGCCGAACGAGGTCGTGGTGCAGCACCGGATCGCCGGCACCCTCGCGGGCCTCGGCGAAATCGGCTGGTCGAAGGTCTTCCTCACCCGAGAGTTCGGCCCGCGCCAGCGTCTTGCGATGATCCTCACGGACGCGGAGCTTGAGCCCGATCCGATCGAGACGGGCGTGCTGTGCGACCGGTGCAAGCGCTGTGTGGCAGAGTGCCCGGCGGGGGCCATCGACCCGGACCGCTCGGTCTCCATCGAGGTCGAGGGCCATCGGATCGAGTGGGGCGACCTTGATCTCGGCAAGTGCAAGCTCACGCACTTCGGCCTGAACAAGGCCTCCGGCCCGTTCTTCGCGAAGCGCTTTCCCGGAATGCGCCTTGCGGTCGGAGAGCAGGAGGTCACGTGGCTTGAGGCGTGGGACCTCGGGTGGGCGATGTTCCCGACCATGCCGGCGCTCAACGCGCTGGCGTCGAGTCCGGTGGCGGCCTGCGGCGCCCGCGGATGCATCATCGGCTGCGTCAAGCACATGGGAAGCGCCGGTCGCGTCACGAACACGTTCAACACCCGCCCGGAGTTCAGCGACGAGAGGCCGTGGCGGCTTGACGAGGAGCCCGCGCACCGCTTCGAGGAGCACAAGGGCTTCGTCTGGGACCCGGACGCGCCCGAACCCGAGGAGACAGAGCCGGAGGAGCGCGAGGACAAGGGCTGGTACTGAGAGGGTATTATGCTGAAGGCACAGGACGTGAAGGAGTACGCGCTGCAGGCGGGCGCCGACCTCGTCGGCATCGCGCCGATGAGCCGCTGGGAGGGCGCGCCGAGGCAGATGGACGCGAGGTACATCTGCCCGGACGCAAAGTCGATGATCGCGCTTGGCTTCCGCATCCCGCGGGGGACGCTGCGCGGTGTCGAGGAGGGCACCTTCTACGTCTCCTACGCCTCGATGGGCTACGCGGCGATCAACCACATCCTCCAGCCGATGGTGCTCTGGCAGTTGACGGCGATGCTCGAGGACGCCGG
>JBKHFA010000257.1:0-5129 GCA_046540615.1 Armatimonadota bacterium
CTTCTCGCCATGACCCCGAACGCTGAGACCAACATCATCGCGGCTCAGATCGCATTTCTCACCTTCGATGTGCCGGAGATCTACGTCATGACCGACGAGCGCATCACCATGGGCATGCGTACGATCCTGACCGACATCGGCGCAAAGGATATGTGCGCCTTCCCTGTGGACATCGAGGAATGGGACTATCTCGTCTCTCACGGCCGGGCCGCGGTCGTTGAGCGGCGCATCGAGAAGGAGACCACCCTTGGCGCCGTGGTGGAGGATGCCGGGTCCGAGGAAATCCTGCCGCTGCTCGTGCAGCAGGAGGATGAGACAACATTCCCGTGCTCGGCGGTGAATCTGAAGCCCGGAGACACCGTGCTGGCCCTGGAGCGCGTCACGGCCGAAGTGGCTGAATGAGGGAGATGGACATCGTCGCATCAGGACCTCCTTCAATATGCCGCCGTCCATCATCGGGCGGCGGCATCTTCATGTCCGGGCAGGCAGGTGGGTGCGTGGTGGGGAATGAAGGTGATGTTCACAGTGCATTCTGATGAGGATGAGGGATTGTGATGCTTCGAGCCACCGCGACCTGCCTCGGCGTACTGCTGGCTGCCTCCGCATGGGGCCAACCGGCTGCGTCTGAACTCGGCGAGACTGTCAAGCTGCGCGTGCTCGTGGATAAGGTCATGCATCGCGCCGATGAGGGCACGAGCGCGGAGTGGATCGTTGAGGAGACCGCCGCCGCCGGCTTCAACGTGTACTCGCCGCGGCTCGGCTACGATGATTTCGCGATGGTCCGGGATGTGACGGACTGGTGCGCAGCCAGTGATATCTACCACATGGTCTGGATGCGCGGCACGCTGCTGGCCCCTGAGGGAGAGGCGTCCGAGGGCAGGCGAGCCGTGTGGGCCAACGGGCACGAAGAGCGGCTCTGGAGCCCGAACTCCGACGAGTTCTGGGAGTGGACCGGCGAGCATATCACCGAGTATGCGCGCATCAGCGCCGAGAAGCCGAACCTGCTGGGCGTGATCCTCGACTACGAAAGCTACGCACCGGGGAAGGGCGCGAGCTTCGTTTACCCTTATTCATACGATGACCTGATTCTCGGCATGTTCGCCGAGGCGCAGGGGATCGAGCTTCCCGAACTGGGGCTTGATGAACGCGCCTCGTGGCTGGAGGAGCAGGGGTTGCGCGAGGCATTCGAGCAGTTCCAGCTTGCACACTGGCGCGAGCGCTGCCGGGCGCTGCGCGAGGCGGTCGATGCGCACAATCCAGACTTCCGCTTCGTCATCTATCCGGGGCCGGGGCAGCCCTTCACCGGGGAGGCCGCGGCGGTCGAGTGGGCGACTGAGCGAGCGCCGGTCATCTTCGCCACGCATGAGACCTACGGTCGCATCACGAAGTTCGCGCCTCAGCAGGCCACGGTCGCGTTCAACGGGACGCTGCTTGCCGGCTTGATCGACGAGGCGCGCGCGCTCGGGGTGCCCTTCGACTACCTCGGAGGCATCGACCCGGTCGTCAGCGGCGCCGACCCGGAGTTTTCGGGAAGAAACGCCACCGTGCTTTCGGAGGTCGGCGATGGGTACTGGGTGTTTTACGAGGGGCCCACGTATGAGGACGATCATCCGGCGTACTTCGAGTGGTTTGCGCGCGCGAACGAGGCGATTGAGAGCCGGAACTGGCAGTTCGCGCATGAGCCGCGTGAGACGCCCGATCAGTGGGGACCCGACCTGACGACGGTCGGGGCACAGGTTGCAGCGCCGGAGTGGACCGGTGAGCGGGTGGAGTTTCCCGAGGCGCACCTGCGCGGGGATGGCCTGCTGCTCGTGAATGCGCGCGCCGGAGAGTCGGTCTCGATCGAATTACTCCACCGCCCGCTTGGGAAAGCGCGTTCGGAGCTTTTCTACGCGGTTCGCGATCCTGACGGCGATCAGATCGCCGGGGAGGGGCTGGGCAAGGCGCGGTCGGCGGAGGTGCGCTTCACGCCGCGGACGGATGGGCTGCACCTGGTCGGCGTCTCGGCAGGCCAGTGGGGCGGGGCATGGCGGGTCGCCGCGTCAAACGCGCCAGTTGGGATCTACTGGCAGGAGCGTCAGGCGGTGATTTTCGGCGCAGAGCGTCTCTTCTTCCATGTTCCCGACGAACTCGACACCGTGGAACTGAGGCTGCGGGGAGCCGGGGCGGAGATGGTTCGCGGGAATCTCCGGGGTCCCGATGGTGATCTGCGGGACTCGGCTCAGACGAGTCCGGGGGAGATCGAGGTGGCGCTGTTCGCCGACGCCGTGCCGGGCGTGTGGTCGATCGAGATGACTGAGGCGGATACGGGGCCGCTGGAGGATGCAACGCTCCTGCGCGGAGAGGGGCTCCCGCCTGTGCTGTCTTTCGCCCCCGAGCATGTGTTTCGGGGCGCGGCCGATGCGGCTGACTGACCTGCGATGCGGGCGATGCCTCTTCCGGACACAGCGGGGTGGACGTGACGAGTATGTGGGGAGCGATGAATGTGCATGGAGTGACAGACGTAGCGATGGTCGTCTCGATCATGGTCTTCGCGGGATCCGCGATGGCGCAGACACCTGATGCGACGAACCTGCGCGGGGAATACCGTTCGGGGCAAGTCTTTCTGCAGTGGGATGAGCCGGAGGGGCTGGAGGGCGTGCGCTTCCGCGTGCTGGGCTCGGATGAGCCGATCACGGAGGCGGGAATCGCAGATGCGGACGTGCTGGGCGACTACATGCTGCCGGGTTCCTCGACCGACTGGTGGCTCAACCCGCTGACCTACGGGAAGCCGCTCGACGCTCTCCCCGAGAACCAGCGCGAGATCGTCGTCGATGGCTGGATCATCGAGGAGGGCGGTGAGCGCCTCGAGCCTGGCAACGGCCTCTTCGTGCACACGGTGACTGACGAGACCGCCGGAGAGCGCTACTACGCGGTCGTGAGCTGGCCCGAGGGCGCGGTGGGGGAGACCGGGCCGGTCGTTCCCGGGACGAATGCGCTCACCGATCCCATCGTCGGCGAGGTCGCGCCGATCGAGCCGATCTGGCAGGGCGACGCCGCGGATAAGCCCCCAGCGGGCGCTGGTGAGGGGATGCCGATGGACGTGGCGCTGCACGCGAAGACCGGCCGCGGTGGGATGGAGTGGCTCGTGTTCGGTCCCGCCGACCTCGGGTGGCGGGAGAGCCTGCCCTTCAAGTTCGGGGCGAGCGTGGCCGAGGCCGGCGCAGTGCGCGTTGCGCCGACCGACCAGCACTGGATCGACCGGATGTTCCCCGAAGGCAACGATGGCTGCCAGCGGCTCACCCCGGCGGTGCATACGTTCTGGTCGGGATACAACGAGAAAATTTACGATCCGGACCTGATGGATGAGGGCACCTGCGTGATGTTCGGCGAGCGGCGAGTGCTGTGGATCGTGGACTGGGTGAAAGATCACTTCGGCACCGACCCGATGCGCACCTACGCCGCGGGAGGGTCCATGGGCGGCTGCGCGAGCTTCAACATCGGCTTCCGCAATCCGGACGTCTTCGCCGCGATCGCGCCTCACGTGGGCATCACCACCTACGCGAGGGGCGAGGGCGGCGACAGCGAGCGCCGGATTGATGACGTGATGGGCTCGATGGACGCCCCGACGGAGTACGGAATGAGCGTGCGCGAGTGGCTGGATTCGGCGCGCTTCGCCCGTGCTCACGAGGGGGAGGCGCTGCCCTTCGTCATCATGGCAAACGGGCGCAACGATGGCTCGATCCCGTGGTGGATGAACCCGCCCTTCTATGAGGCGATGCAGGAGAGCCGGCAGGGGCTGATTGCGGGGTGGAATGAGGGAGATCATGGCGGCACTCGAGGCCTGCTGCCGGACGACATCCGGGAGCGAATGAGCTTCGAGTGGATGCATCGATTTGCGCTGGACCAGAGCTATCCGGCGCTGACCAACTGCACCGCCAACGACGATCCCGGCGATGGCGCGGTGGACGCGGGAGCCCCGGAGGGATACATCAACCGCGGCCTCGACTGGCAGGACGTCGTGGACGAAGAGGACACGTGGCAGGTGACTGTGACGTGGTATCTCGAGGACACCGCGCTGCCGCTGCGGGTGGACGTGACTCCGCGTCGCGCGCAGAACTTCGTGCTGGAGCCGGGCGAGAAGGTTGACGCGGACGTCTACTGCTTTGTCTGCAAGGGAAGCGTGGGCAGTCGCGTTCTGACTGCGGATGAGAACGGGCTGGTGACCTTCTCGGGAGTTAAGCTCCTCGGGCAGGTTGGGAGCAGGTTGACGCTCAAGCGGCACAATGAGAACGCATCGGAGGGGCTTGGCGCGGGATTTGGGGGGTAAAGCCGGTGCCGTCTCGTGGCACGGGCATCTCGTCGTGCGCCATTTGGTCCGCAGTACTGAAGGGATTGGACCTGCACTCGTCGAATCGCGCACAATCACCAGCAATCACAAGCCCGACGGAGGCTGTGAGCATGGACAAAGTTCGCGTCGCAATCATCGGCTGTGGAGGGATCTCCCGCGCGCACATCAACGGACACATGGCAGAGCCGCGTTCGGAGATCGTCTACTGCGTTGATATTGACGAAAAAGTGGCGAAAGAGAAGGCCGAGAAGGTCGGATGCAAGTGGCACACCGACATGGAGGCGGTCCTCGACGAGGTGGACGCGGTGGATATCTGCACGCCGGTTCACCTGCACGCCCCGCAGACGATCATGGCTGCTGAGGCCGGCAAGCACGTTCTTTGCGAGAAGATCATGGCCCGGGACCTCGATGAGGCGCAGTCGATGATCGACGCGACCGACGAGGCGGGCGTCATCTTCATGGTCGCATTCGTGCTGCGCTACCGGCCCGAGTTTCAGAAGCTGCACGACATGTGCGTCGGCGGCGAACTGGGGCTCATCCACCAGGCATTTTGCTCCACGACAATGTTCATGGCGCCCGAGGCGGTCAAGGACTGGCGCAAGACCGTCGAAGAGTTCCCGATGGGCGCGCTGATGAGCCACGGCTGCCACTACGTTGATCAGCTTCAGTGGAACGTGGGCCCAATCACCGAGGCGCTGGCGATCGGCAACGCTTTCACGCTGGGCGACGTGATCCCCGGCGGCGACGACACCGAGTGCATGGTCATGCGCCACGAGAACGGCGCGGTCAGCGCGTACGT
>JBKHFA010000258.1:0-5121 GCA_046540615.1 Armatimonadota bacterium
GAGGCCGCCTCCTGCGACGGCCCGATCTCGGTGCCGATGTCTTCGCGCTCGAGCGTGTGCAGGACCTCCTTCGCGCGCTCGACGACCGCCTCCGGCAGGCCCGCCAGTCGCGCGACCTGGATGCCGTAGCTGCGCTGCGTGCCGCCCGGTTCGATCCGCCGGAGGAAGGTGATCCGATCACCCTCTTCGCGGGCGATGACCTTCAGGTTCTGCACCTCGTCGTAAAGGCTCTCAAGCTCGTTGAGATGGTGGTAGTGCGTGGCGAAGAGCGTCTTCGCGCCGATCTGCTCGATCAGATACTCCACCACCGCCCACGCGATCGAGACGCCGTCGAAGGTCGAGGTGCCGCGGCCGATCTCGTCGAGGATCACCAGCGACTGCGAGGTCGCGTTGTTCATAATGTTCGCGGTCTCGTTCATCTCCACCATGAACGTCGAGCGGCCGGTGGCGAGATCGTCCGAGGCGCCCACGCGCGTGAAGATGCGATCCACCACGCCGATCCGCGCGCTGTCGGCAGGGACAAACGAGCCCATCTGCGCCATCAACGCGATCAGCGCCACCTGCCGCAGATACGTAGACTTCCCGCTCATGTTCGGCCCGGTCACGATCTGCATCTGATGGCCGTCGCGGTCCAGCAGGGTGTCGTTCGGCACGAAGGGCTCCTGCCCGGCCGCGCGCTCGACGACCGGGTGCCGCCCCGCGCGGATCTCGATCTCGTCGCCCGCATCGACCTCCGGGCGCACGTAGTCGTACTCGATCGCGACCTCCGCGAGGCAGACGATGCAGTCGATGGCCGCGAGCGCCCGCGCGGTCAACAGCAGCGGCTCCGCGTGCTCGGCGACCTGCGCGCGGAGGTCGCAGAAAAGCTCGTACTCCATCTCCTCCATGCGCTCCTCTGCCCCGAGGATCTTTGACTCCTGCTCCTTGAGTTCGGGCGTGATGTAACGCTCCGCGTTGGTCAGCGTCTGCTTCCGGTCGTAATCCTCGGGGACCTTATCCGTGTTCGCGTGCGTGACCTCGAGGTAGTAGCCGAAGACCTTGTTGTACCCGACCTTCAGCGACTCGATCCCGGTTCGCGCTCGCTCCTTCGCCTCAAGTTCGGCGATCCACTGCTTGCCGCCGGTGGCGATGTCGCGGATCTCGTCGAGGTCCTCGGAGTATCCCTCGCGGATGATCCCGCCCTCGCTGATCTGCACCGGCGGGTCGTCGAGCAGCGCCCCGTCGAGCAGCGCCGTCACGTCCTCGAGGTCCGCGATCTCTTCGCGCAACTCCCCCAGCAGCGGCGCCTCGCATTCGGCGAGGATCCCGGCGATCAGCGGCAGTCGGCGCAGCGACTCGCGCAGGGAGACGAGGTCGCGGGCGTTCGCGCGGGCGGCGGTCACGCGCGAGGTCAGGCGCTCGACGTCGTAGACATCGCGCAGGTGCTCGGCCAGATCCTCGGCGGTGAGGCGGTCGCGCACCATCTCGTCCACCGCGTCGAGGCGCTCGTTGATTCGCGCTGGCGCCAGCAGCGGCTGCAGCAGCCAGTCGCGCAACAGCCGCCCGCCCATCGCCGTGGAGGTGCGGTCGAGCAGCGACAGCAGCGAGCCCTCGCGGCGGTTCTCGCGCAGAGTCGCGGTCAGTTCGAGATTCCGCCGCGTCGCCGCATCGATGACGAGGAACTGCTCGGTGGAATACGTAGTGATGCCGGACAGGTGGGGCATCCCGTCGAGGTGCGTGTGCTTGAGGTACTCCAGCGCCTGCGCGGCGGCCGCGATCGCCGCGGGCATCTCCTCGCAGCCGTAGCCGCGCAGCGACTCGACGCCGAAATGCTCCTGCAGAAGCTCCGTGGAGGACATGAAAACACCGCCGGACTCATCGGCGATTGTGACCGGCGCCTGCAGATTGTGATCGAGCAGGCGGCGGAGGTCTTCTTCGTCAGCGAGATCCGGTGGCAGCAGGATTTCGGTGGGGGAGAGGCGGGTCGCCTCATCGACCACGGCCATGACCGCCGGGTCGAGGCGTTCGGGGCCTGTGGCCGGCAGTTCGGGCTCATCGGGGCGCTCGCGCGTGATCGGCTCAGGCTCGGTCACGAGGAAGTCGCCGGTCGAGACGTCCACCGCCGCGAGGCCGAAGCGGCCGTTCTCGCGCGCGATGGACAGGAGGAAATTATGATCGCGGGTGTCCAGCAGCGAGTCTTCGACGAGCGTGCCGGCGGTGATCACGCGGGTGACGTCACGCCGGACGAGGCCCTTCGCCTTGCCGGCATCCTCGACCTGGTCGCAGATGGCGGCGCGGTAGCCGCGGCGGATGAGCGTGGCGAGGTACTTGTCGATGGCGTGGTAGGGCACGCCGCACATCGGCAGCTTGACCCCCTCGCCGGCGCGGCGGGAGGTGAGGGTGAGTTCAAGCTCGCGCGCGGCCACCTCGGCGTCCTCGCCGAAGATCTCGTAGAAGTCGCCCATCCGGAAGAGCATCAGCACATCCGGATAGCGCTGCTTGGCCTCATGCCACTGCTTGAAGACGGGAGTGAACTTGCTCGGATCGGGCACGGACTGAGCCTCCAGTTGCCAGTTGCCAGGTAACGACTGAACGGCTGACGGTGGGCGGCGCGGATCGTCCGCCGTCGGAGGGGCCGCCTGAGGCATGGGCCGCCGTTTGCCCATGCCGAAGTCGGCCCGCGGTCTCCCGGAGAACAGTCATCCTAAAGGCGTCTGGTAAGCGAGAAGCCGAGGGCCGACTTCGGCGCTCGCGAACGACACTCGCGCCTCAGGGCGGCCCCTCCGACGGCAACGGCCCCTCCGACGACAGCGGTTCCTTCAGCCCACCCGCTCCCCCATCCACCCCCACAGGTAGCCCTTCATCGCGCGGACCGGCACGATCTCGCCGATCAGCGCCTCATCGCCGGGGAAGATCATGAGCTTCTGCTGACGCGTCCGGCCGCGGACGTGGCCCTCGGATTTCGGATCAGTCTCCTCGACAAGGACCTCGAAGACCTCGCCCTCAAGGGCCACGTTGATTTCCCGCGCGGTCTCATTCTGCAGGGCCACCAGCTTCTCAAGCCTGCGCTGCTTCTCTTCCTCGGGGACCTTCGGCTCCATCTCGGCCGCACGGGTGCCGGGGCGGTCGTTGTACTTGAACATAAACGCCTGGTCGAAGCGAATCTCCTCGAACGCGCGCAGCGTCGCCTCGAAGTCCTCCTCGGTCTCGCCGGGGAAGCCGACCATCACGTCGGTGGTGACGGAGAGGCCGGGAATCGCCTCCCGCGCGGCGTCGATCAGTGAGCGGAAGTGCTCGTATGTGTATCCGCGCCCCATCGCCTCAAGCACCGCGTCCGAGCCGGCCTGGATGGGCAGATGGAGGTGCTCGCAGGCGCTCGGAAGCTCCGCCATCGTGGCGATGAGGTCAGGCGTCATGTCCTTGGGGTGCGAGGTGGTAAAGCGCATCCGATCGAGGCCTTCGACGGCGTCCACGCGGCGCATCAGTTCGGCGAAGTCGATGCGTTCGTCGAGATCGTGGCCGTAGCTGTTGACGTTCTGCCCGAGGAGTGTCACATCCCGCGCGCCGCCGGCGACGACGTCGCGCACCTCGGCGAGGACATCCTCGGGCGCCCGACTTTGCTCGCGGCCCCGTGCGTAGGGGACGATGCAGTAGGCGCAGAAGTTGTCACAGCCGTAGATCACGTTGACGAAGGCCGTGAGATCGGAAGAGCGCGCCGCGGGCAGGCCGTCCACGACCGCGCGATCCCGGTCTTCGATCAGCGTCACGCCCACGAGCGTCTCCTCAAGCGCGCTCTTGAGCATGTCGTAGCAGCGCGGGCCAACGACGATGTCCGCGCCGCGCCTGCGAAGCTCATCGGCGGCGATCTGCGCCACGCAGCCAGCGACGACGACGAGCGGCCCGCCGAGCTTGCGGAGTTCGCCGAGGCGGGAGTACACGCGCTCCTGCGGCTTCTCGCGCACCGCGCAGGTGTTGAGGATCGCGACCTCGGCGTCGGCCGGGTCGTCGCATGGAGAGAGGTCGAGGCTCTCACAGATTCCCGCGAGAGTCTCCGAGTCGCGTTCGTTCATCTGACAGCCGCTTGTGTCGATCCAGTAGCATCGGGGCATGGGCTGAGTATATCACGGGGGCGAGAGGAGCGGCAAACTGATGGCGCAGGGAAAAGTCAGGGGTGAAAAGTGAAGAGGGAACGGCGACGGCGGGGTGGTTGCCATCAGCCGTTGTCGTTGTGGGGGAGCTCAGAGAGCTCACGGCGCCCTCGCCGGGGAGTCGTTGCGCGAAGGAGCACGGGGGGCCCTCGGCGAAGTACGCATGCGTGGAGCGGCGAGACTTCGGAAAGTGGTGAGAGTCTATGACGACGGCCTACGCGGAAGGGAATGTTAACTACGGCGTGATCGGCGCCGGGATTCAGGGGGAGAAGCATATTGAGGTGGCCGGGCTCGCGCCGAATGCGACGCTGGTGGCGGTCTGCGACGTGGATGAGGAGCGCGCGCGAGCGATGGGGCTCAAGCATGGCGCGAAGCACGTGCTGACCGACTGGCAGGACCTGCTGGCGATCGATGAGATCGAGGCGGTGAGCATCGCGCTGCCGGATCACATGCACCGTGAGGTGACGATCGCGGCGCTTGAGGCAGGTAAGCACGTGCTGCTGGAGAAGCCGATGGCAACGTCGGTCGAGGACGCCGAGGCGATGGTGGCCGCGCAGACGGCGGCCGGCACGAAGCTGATGATCAACTGGTCGAACCGCTGGATGCCGCCCTTCGCGAAGACGAAGCAGCGGCTGGAGGACGGGGATCTGGGCGACCCGCTCTACTGCTACGCGCGGCTGAACAACACCACGTACGTGCCGACGCAGATGCTGTCGTGGGCGGAGAATACGCGGCTGCCCTTCTGGCTGATCTGTCACCGCTACGACCTTGCGCGCTGGTACTTTGGCTGTGAGGCGAAGAAGGTCACGGCGGTTTCGCGCTCGGTGGTGCTCAAGCAGATGGGGATCGACACCCCGGACTTCTATCAGACGACCGTTGAGTTCGAGGACGGGCAGGTCGGGAACTTCGAGTCCTGCTGGATCCTCCCCGAGAGCCTGCCCTACCTCGTGGACAGCAAGTTCCAGCTTATCTGCAGCAAGGGCTACGCGAACAT
>JBKHFA010000259.1:0-5108 GCA_046540615.1 Armatimonadota bacterium
ACGGCGTAGATACGAACGAAAAACCGCTCGGTGGTGCGGACGCCCTCGTCCGCACACGGTCTGGGGGAGTTACGGTGAAAGACGATCGCGTCAGGAAGACGACGTCAAACCCGGTTGTGACGCAGTTCCAGAAGCGGAAGCGGCGCCTGTTGCCGCGTTGGGAGGCTCCCGGTGAGTTATATCACGTGAGATCCTCGACTCTGCCGGGGCGTCCTGAGGATCTCACCGCGCCTGCGAATGCAGAAATCATACGAGAGGTTCTGCACTATGACGATGGCAGACGGTATGAGCTTCACTGCTATGTGATCATGCCGGATCACTTTCACGCATTGCTTCGTCCGCTGTGCCGCGGCGACGGGGCGGTCCCACTCTCGGAGATTATGCAGGCAATCAAAAGCATCAGCGCGCGGCGGATCAACCGGCTGTCCGGGGCATGTGGATCCCTGTGGCTCGATGATGGATACACGAGGATGATCCGGTGTGATGAGGAATACAAGGAAACCTGGCATTACATCCGATGTAACCCGATCAAAGCCGGTTATGTTGACATTCCGGAGGACTGGGCGTGTTGGTGGTCGCGTCGCTGATGGGGGCAACGGCGTGCGGACGAGGGCGTCCGCACCACGGTCCTGAGGAGTGCGGCTGGGGGCGTCCGCATCATGGTGGTTCCGAGATGTGGGGACGGGGGCGTCCGCACCACGGTCGGTTGCGCTTCGGATGATCGAGAGGGAAAGCGATGAGACGGTGGTTTGCCGGGTTTGCAGTCGCATTTCTGGCGCTGAGCGTTGTTCCCGCCCTTGCGGTGCATGGCGAGGAGAAAGCGCCGGATTTCTACGTCGGGCCCGGCGTGAACTTTGATCTTGAGAATGATCAGACGGATCTCACAATCAGCTTCGCCGGGTCGGGAACACGCGAGCTTGCGCCGGACCTTGGCCTTTACGACGACAGGGTGCTGCTTGGTGTGCGTTACATGTTCCTCGGCAGGCGCGCCGACCTGAACGCGCAGATCTACGGCGGACCGACCGTCTTCTGGTACGACGATCACATCGGTGGCGGAATCGTCATCGGCAGACACCTCTCGCGGCGGGTGATCATCGAGGCAAGCTACCGCGCAACCGGCGACTGGGACGGGCAGGCCGACCTGTCCTTCGGCTACGGATTCGATTGGCCGTGGAGATAGGCAGCAACGAAAGCAACGTCAGCAATGACGACGGCAGCAGGCGACCATGAGCCACGCAGGGGACGACTGATGGCGAAGAAAAGCTACCCACATGATATGCTGCGCGAGATCCATGAACAGCCGGAGGCAATCCGACAGACGCTCAGAAGAGAGGGCGACCGCATAGCGGAGATCGCCCGGATCCTTCGCGAGCGACGGCCGCGTTTCGTGATCCTCGCAGCGCGCGGCACCTCCGACAACGCCGGGACATACCTGCGCTACATCGTAGGCGTGGTCAACGGGATGGTGGTGGCTCCGGCGGCGCCCTCACTGCTGACAGCGTACCGCAGCAAGCTCAAGATCGAGGACACAGTCGTGATCGGTATCTCCCAGTCGGGCGAGGCGACCGATGTCATCGAGGTGCTGGAGACCTCGCGGGAGATAGGCGCCACGACCATGGCCCTGACCAACACCGCGGATTCGCCGATCGTCGAGGCGGCCGAGTTTCCTCTGCTCACCCATGCCCGCAGGGAGAATGCCGTCGCCGCCACGAAGACCTACACCACGGCGCTGGCCGTGCTCCATCAGCTTTCAGCCTGCTGGGCGGAGCGTGAGGATCTGAAGCAGGCCCTGCTGCAGGTGCCGGATGTCATCGATGACGTCCTCGCCGAGGTCGAGCCGCTGATCGCATCGCGGGCCGAACGCTACACATTCATGGACACCTGCACCGTGCTTGGCCGCGGGCTCAACTACGCCACCGCCAAGGAGGTCGGGCTCAAACTGCAGGAGTGCTGCCTGATCAACCCCGAACCGTGGAGCGCGGCCGACTACATGCACGGGCCCATCGCGGCGCTGCAACCGGGCGATCCGGTGATTCTGCTCGCGCCGCGGGACGCATCTCTCACATCGGTGCTGGAGGCCGGACGGGCGGTCAAGCGGCGGCAGGCGGAGGTGATCGTCTTCTCCGATGATGATGAGGCACTTGAGTTGGCGAAAGTGCCAATCAAACTCCCCGACATGCGGGATTCGTGCTGGTCACCGATTGTGATTGCGGTCGCGGGCCAACTCCTGGCCTATCACGTGGCGGTCAGCAAGGGCCTGAACCCGGATGAGGCGGGCGGCCTGCGGAAGGTGACGCTGACGTACTGATCTTCTTTCACAGAGTCAGAATCTGCAGACTTGCACTGAGCAGGCCGGAACATCTGCAACGACAGCGGAGACGCAAGAATGCCATGGCTCCCGCGCACAATCACACTGCTGGCCCTTCTCATGCTAACGTCGGCGGGCCAGGCTCAGGAGGGCAATCTCACCATGGAATCACTCAATCGCTTCCCCCGCATGATGCAGGAATACCTCGTCTCTCGGATCCGGGCCGTCGATGCGGCCAACAGATCGCGCATCGCGGAGCTTGACACGCCCGGCGGGGCGCAGTCATACGTCGCGGAGATTCGCGAGAAGCTCCCCCTGATGTTCGGCGAGATGCCCGATCGGTGTGACCTCAACCTGCGCGACGCGGGAAGCATCGAACTTGACGACTTCACCATCGAGAAAGTCATCTTTGACAGCCGTCCCGACCTCCCGGTGACAGCGAACGTGTATGTCCCGCGTGACGCGGACTTTCCCGCACCGGCGGTCATTATCCCCTCCGGCCACTCGCGCGAGGCCAAGGGCGTCGGATATAACCAGGCGGCGGCGCAGGTTCTCGCCCGCAACGGCTTCATCGCGCTCGCCTACGACCCCATCGGCCAGGGCGAGCGCCTGCAGTATCCCGGTGGCGATGACGAGTTCGGCCAGAAGATGCGCGCCGGCACGCTGCAGCACAACTGCATGGGCAACCAGCAGCTTCTCGTCGGCGAGTTCTTCGGCTCATGGCGCGCGTGGGATGGCATCCGCGCCATCGACTATCTCCTCACACGCGACGATGTCGATCCCTTGCGCCTCGGCGTCACCGGCTGCTCCGGCGGCGGCACGCTGAGCATGCTGATCACCGCGCTGGACCGGCGGGTCACGATGTCCGCGCCCTCGTGTTACATCACCACCTGGCGACGCGACATCGAGAACGAGGAGGCAGCCGACTCCGAGCAGATGGTCCCGAACGCCCACGCGCTGGGCGTCGCGCAGCACGACCTGCTGCTGAGTAATGCGCCGGCCGCGCTCATCCTCCTCACCGCCGAGGAGGACTTCTTCGACCAGCGCGGCGGCAAGGAAGCGTTCGATCGCATCGAACACGTTTACGAGCTGCTCGACGCCACTGATGCGCTCGCGTTTTACTCCGGCCCCGGAGGACACGGCTTCCCGCCCGCGATGCGCGACGCCATGGCCGAGCACTTCTGCAGGGTGGCCGGGCTTGAGGTACGCGCGACCGATGCGCAGTTCGAGGAACTGACCGAGGAGGAACTGTGGTGCACCGAGTCGGGGCAGGTCGGCGAGCGTGGGGCGCGCTGGGTCTGGGAGATGACGGCCGAGCACAGCCGCGAGCTTGCGGCGGAGCGCGGAGAGCCGGTCGGCGAGGAACTGATCGAGCGCGTCGAGGCTGTGCTGGACCTTCCCGAGCGCGAAGGGCCGCCGGATTTCCGCGTACTGCGTCCGTGGACGAACCGCGACTACGCGCGACCGCACGCCTCGCAGTTCGTGCTGGAGACCGATCCGGCATTCGGCGCACAGGCGATCGTGAGCAAGCTCGAGGATCAGCGGCGCATCGCCCAGCCTGTCACCGCGGAGACGGCGGGCCTCGACGGGAGCGCGGTGCTCTACCTCCCGCACCTGTCATCCGACGCGGAGATGCGCGAGGACGAGTTTGTCCGCGAGCTTGAGGCCGCGCCCGCGTTCTTCGCCTGCGACTACCGCGGGATCGGCGAGAGCATGCCCGGCGCGGTCAAGCCCGACAGCTTCCACGCGTACTACGGCAGCGACTACTTCTACGCGGCCCATGCGACGATGTTCGGCGAGAGTTACGTGGCCTGGCGCGTACACGACATCCTGAGCACGCTCGACTGGATGGCGAGCTTCGGCTACGACGACGTGCATCTCGTCGCGCGCGGCTACGGGGCGATCCCCGGGGCGCTGGCGGCGCTGCTGCATGAGAACGTGACAAGGGTCACGCTGATCCATCCGCTGCGGTCGTACGCCGAGATCGCGGAGACCGAGCTTTACGACTGGCCGCTCTCGGCGATGATTCCGGGCGCGCTCGAGCACTTCGACCTGCCGGACGTCTACCGCGAGCTTGAGGCCGCGAAGATGCTCAAGATGATCGACCCGGTGGGGCCGCGCTTCGAGGAACTATGAATCGCGGCCGGGGCGCCGCGTCATCGGGGAGCGCATTGAGACCGCGCCTTGCGGGCGTTCTCGCGGCGCTGACGTGGCTGAGCGTGGTGGCGATGCTCCTGCGCGACCCGCTGGGGATCGGCGGCCCGGCGCGTCCGTGGCTGATCGCGGCCTCGACCGGCTTCGTGTTCGTGCGCGTCATCGGTGGCGGGCTTGGTACTACGCCGGGGCGACTGCTGCTGGCCGGGCTGATCGCGTGCTGGTTCGGTGACTACCTCGGCCCGGTGAACTTCATCGGATCGGTGGTCGCCTTCGGCCTCGCGCATCTGGCCTTCATGGGCGCGTTCATTGCCATCGGCATCGACCGCGCCCGCCTCCCGATGCCGGCGGCGGTGACGATTGCGGTCGGCGTCGCGGTTGGCTGGTGGCTGCTGCCACAGGTTCCGGCCGACCAGCGCGCGATGATCGTCGGGTACATGCTGGTGATCAGCGCGATGGTGGTGACGGCGTGGGGGATGCGCGAGCATCCGGCGCGAGGGATCCTGATCGCGGGCGCGGTGATCTTCTACGTCTCCGACATCTTCGTAGCGCGCTGGCGCTTCGTCTCGCCGGGACCGGAGAACGCGTGGCTGTGCTACCCGCTCTACTACGCGGCCTGCCTGCTCTTCGCGCTGGCGCCGGTGGG
>JBKHFA010000260.1:0-5088 GCA_046540615.1 Armatimonadota bacterium
TCCGCTGAACTGCCGGCCTGCAAGGTGAAGGGCCGCGACCGCCCCCCAGTTGATCGCGAACGTAGTGCCGATGAACGTGATGACGCGCGACCAGTTGATCGTGGGGTCGGGTGCCGTCGCGCCAATCTGGTCGCTCAAAGCTCAGCGATCATTCTCCCTGTTGCGCTTCCTCATCGGGTTCGAGAACGGCCGCCGGCGGCCACATCAGCGCCAGCCCCGCCAGCAAGCCCGTTGCGGTGAACGTGATCAGCGCGGTCTGAAGGTCAGAGACGTCGAGCAGCATCATCGGAGGGAGTTCGAGTAGCGCCACCCAGCTTGTGACAAGCACCGCCCCGGGAATGATTGAGCGCGTCGCCTCCCGCAGCCAGGCGAGCGGGACTCCCATCAGCGCCAGTGCGGCAAGCCGCACCCCTGCCGTGAGCGTCTGGGCTCCTCCCATCGGAGCCATGATCAGACACGGGACCCACCACACTGCCGCGAGGACGCCAACGAGCAGACTGGACGGCGCGAATCCCATCCACCTCAACTCCGTGTAAAGAAGGCCTCGCCACGCGATCTCGATGATCGGCGAGGCGACGGCGCCGATGACAAGACCTGCGATCACGCCCACCATCATCCGCCGGAGCGCCGGGTTGATTGTACTCTGCAGTTCGTATTCGGTCTCCCACGCATCAGCATATTCCCGCTGCTTGGTAAGCCTCTCGATCTGTGCGGTCCCGGTCATGTCGAAGCGGCCAACTCCTGAACCCACGGTCAGCGCGATTGCAGTGAGTTGTATCGCGAGTGCGATCATTGGCGCCAGCAGGACGATCAGCACGCTCGGCGTCCGAAAACCCCACTCGGTAATGCTGATTCGCCATCTCCGGGCAAGGATGATCGCGAGAGCGGGAGGCAGCAGCGCAGCGAAGGCGCAGAGCGCGAACCAGGGGCGAAAGCGCATGGCATCAAGAATCGACCGATAGTGATCGGGAGGCGGCAGAGGTGGCCCGATGAGTCGCATTCCGAGTATCGCGGCCACGACGAGCGTGAAGGCGATGCCGCAGAAGATCAGCGTCCGATGGAACCCCACCTGCTTCCGACTGCCCATGAGCACGCCCCGTGCAATGCCGTCACTCGCTGCGAGATCGCGTCGCTGACTCCTTTGGCGGCCACAGCAGCGCCGCGCCCGCCAGCAGGGCCACGGCTCCGAGGCCGCACAGCTCAAGCTGCAGATGCGTGCCGCCCGCGGTCGCCAGCCGCGGCAGTTCACTCAGCGTCGACACAGTCACCGCCAGGATGCCCGCGGGAAGGATCGAGCCGGTCTTCAGTCGCGCCCACGCAAGCGGCACTCCCAGCAGCGCATACGAGGCGATGCCCACGACCGCGGGGCCTGCCCCGTGGTAGCCGACCATCCCCACGAGAAGCTGGTAGGGCAGCCACCACAACCCGGCGAGCACTGCCGGAATCAGCGCCGCATACGCGAACCCCCGCCCGGACAGCTCCGTCAGAGCCAGCCCGCGCCAGGGCAGTTCGATGATCGCCGCGAAGAGGAGCCCCAGCAGGAGTCCGGAGACAAGGCCGCTGACGACTTCGCGCCCGAGAGGGCGCTGCGAGTCGGCGAGTTCAAGTTGCAGTTCGAGCGCCTCGATGCTCCGCGCCTCGGCAAGGCGCTGAACTTCTCCCATCCCTGACGGCTCGAACTCGCCGATGCCGATGATGATGGGCAGCGCGGTTGCCAGCACGGCGAGAGCGAGCCCGACGAGCGGCGCGACCAGCAGAGTGCTCAGTGGCGCCATCTGCAGGCCCCACGTCTTCATGCGAACGCCCCAGCGGCGCGCCATCACCACCGTCACAATGACGGGCAGCAGGAAGAAGAGCACACTCAGCGTGGTGGCCGCCCAGTCCGCGGACGGCGCGGCTTCAGGACCGAGCGGCCCGCCCATCGGGCCCGCGCTCAGGCGGAGAACCGCCGCCGCGCCCCACCCGATGCCGAAGGTCCATGCGGTGAAGGTCCACGCCCGTGAGGCCTCGCGCCTCGGCGATCCCCCGGCGTCACTCATGATCCTGGACTCCCCGCGGCAGGATTAATGAAGGCGCGTCACTCGCTCGCGCTGCGCGCCTGCAGCCAGTCACGCAGGAAAAGGCCGATGATGGTCAGAATCAGCGCCGTCACGCTGATGGTCGAGAGGATGAATTCAATATCCAGCGCGGTCAGCTCCCTGTGTGTCAATTCTCAGAGGTGACAGTCGTCAGTGAGCGACCTCCCACCCGGGCTGGATCTTATGCCAGCCCACGTAGGCGTCGATCCGGCGGAAGACCGGGTCATCCACCGGGATGTCGCCGCGGACGGCCCGCGCGCGCATCAGCAGGTCGAGGAAGCGTACGACCTGGTGCCTGACCAGCGGGAGCGCGGTGCCGGCCGTGGATTCGTGTGTGAAGAGGCCGGCCTCCTCGTTCAGCGGCTGGCGTTCACTCTGAACGTAGTACTCGACGTAATGCGGCGCCTGCTGCTCGACGTAGGAGGCCAACTGGTCGGCGTCCTGCTGGTCCATCAGCCCTGCCTCGGGATTCTCCTCGAGCTTCTCAAGCTGATTGCGCAGCCGATCGGCCTTCACCGAATCGCTCGGCTTCGGCGCCGGCTCCCCCGACACTTCCATGAACTCGCGAAGCTGCTGCGGGTCGTCGACGTAGTAGATCGTACGCTGATACATCTCGATCGGCCGGCCGGTCTCGATGTCGTAATCCCACCACCAGCCGCCCTGATCGGTCTCGTTCGCGTCAAACCACGCGAGCACCTTCCTCACCGGCTCGAGGTATTTCTCATCGCCGGTCGCCCGCCACGCCGCGAAGAGCCCCTTTGCCGCCCATCGCGGGGCGTACTGCGTCACCGCCGCCGGCTCATGATGACGCGCGGGCATCGGCTCGTTGTCCTCATCGTACTGCCCGGCCCAGCCGACGACCCCGTCCGTCTCGATCAGCACCTCAACCAGCCAGTCGGCGCCACGCAGCGCCGCCTCGCGGTAGCGCTCCTCGCCGGTGATCTGGTGCATCCACAGCAGCGCCTCGACCGGCCCGGAGGTGCCGTAGTCGTTCACCTCGCCTGCATCGGGCTCGCGCATCGCGCTCAGGCCCGTCTGCAATTCGGGGTTCCAGTGGTGCGGCCAGCTTCCGGTCGGATTCTGCGCCTTCAGCAAAAAGTCCGCGTTCGCCTTCGCCGCATCGACGAATCGCTCCTCGCCGGTGATGTGATGGAGGTACATCATGAGCATCATCGGGCCCGTCTGCACATGATCCTGGATCAGCGCCCTCGGCGCGTCAGGGACATACTCGCCGTCCTCGTACCAGTACCCGTGACACCACCAGCCCTCCGGGTCCTGCGCCTGCAGGTACATCTCCGCGGTGCGCACCGCCGCGTCGAGGTAGCTCTCGTCGCTCAGTGCCTCGTACCCGAATGCAAGCAGCATCGCGCCGAACGCAGTGTGATTGTCCTTCGAGCACTGAATGTACGTCTCCGGAGCCGGCAGGCGTGTCTTCGCGTTGGTTCCCATCAGCGACGGCCACTGGATGTTGAGGTCCCAGCCACCGTGAATCTGCGTCTCACGCAGCATGTTCAGATGGTTACGCGCCAGCCACTCAAGCTGGGCGACTTCCTCGTCATCCGGAAAGATCGTCGTCTCCGTCCCGAAGTCCGGAAGCTCGGGCCGCTCCACTGTCAGCGGCGCATCGCTCGCCATCACCTCGCGGGCCTCCGGCCACGGCAGCGCCAGCATCGCGATCTCGTCGAGCCGCCCGTCCAGCGGCTCCTGCGCGTTCGGCAGATAGTTTTCAGTGTTGCCGAAGCACGCGGCGAGGTAGGGCCACGGCTCCTCCAGCGCCTCCGGGATCGATCCACGGTGCTCGGCGCCATCGATCACGAGCCACACCGCGCGCTCCGCCCAGTCCCACGAGAACGCGACGTGATGCCACTCGGCGGGCGAGAGGCCCGACGCATCCACGCTCACCAGCGGCACGACCTCCGCCCCGCGCATCCACGAGTCACCGCCGATGTGCGCGAGCAGGTCCAGCGTATTCTCCTCGGTCTTGCGCAGCGACAGCGCCAGTCCGGCGCGGCCCTGTCGCTCCTCGTCCTCGAACATGCCCGAGATCGTCCTTGGCATCGACGCGATGCAGTGAAGTTCTCCGTCGGTGAAGATATTCCGCTCGTCCGAGCGCACCATGAGCGAGACCGTCCCGGCCTCCACCGGCACGTTCTCATGACCCTCCCACGCGACGTACCCGTCACGCGCGGCGTTTGTCCACGCGCCTCCGGCCAGTTCAAAGTGCCGCCCCACCGGCCACGCGTTCCCGGCGGCCTTCCACGCGCCGACGCTCTCGTCAAAATCGGCGTAGAACGTCACCGCGTCATCTCCCGCCCACCCCGCGCAGGACGCAGGTTGTGCGGAGAGAGATACGTTCGCGGCCAGCGTCGCGAGTACAAGGGCGAATACGCAAACCAACGCGCGGAGTGCGGTCACGAAGAGATCACGGGTCCTTTCGCGGAGACATCGTGGGTTGTCCTTCATTACTTTACTTCGAAGAGCATGCGGGTGATCAGCCTGTCATCGGCTTTGATCTCCAGCCAGTACTGACCGGGTGAGAAACCGCCCGATGGCGCAAAGTACGCCACCGTCCGGCGATCGCCGTTCACGCCCATCATCCGGCGACCGCAACTGAAGCCCCCGCGGTAAAGCTCCATCTCGAGCATCGAACCGCGCGGCGCGTCCCTGATTTCGAGATACACGCCGAGACGTTCACTCCCGGCGTCCAGCGGCCCCTCAAGCTCCACCGGTTGTCCATCGTCCACCACGGTGCACAGGTAGGTCTTGCGCAGATAGCCGCTCCCGTCGAGCCTCATCGCTTCCGGCACTTCGACGCCAGGCGTTGCCGCGGGTTCTTCGGGCGCGTCAGTGCTGGAGTCGGTCCCCTCCGGCAGCCCCGGAACGACCGGAGCCGGCGCGGGAGCGGGAGCAGTCGGGGTGTCTGCTGCTTCCGGCTGCTCGGGCGCAGGGGCGGTCGGTGTGTCCTCAGCCTGCGGCTGGGCGGGCTCCGGCTGTGTCGCAGGTTCCGGCT
>JBKHFA010000261.1:0-5066 GCA_046540615.1 Armatimonadota bacterium
TCGATGGGGAGGTCCTTGACGAGCACGTTGCCGTAGTGCTCGGCGACACGGGCGAAGTTGGAGGGCCAGTCTCCGGCCGGCGACCAGATGACAAAGGCATCGACAGTCGTGTGCCCAAGCTCAATGTGCGCCCGCGTGCGCGTGTGGCCGTCGATGAGGTAGCGCTCGTAGCCGCCGTTGCCGACGAAGTGCTCCTCCACGAGCACCGGGACGTCAAGCTTGCCGTCGCGCACAAGCTCGTAGACAAGCTCGTATTTGTCCGCCTCGATCGCGTTCTGCGTGGAGATCAGGCGGTGCGCGGGAACGCGCTTGTGCTCCTCCTCGACGCGTATGCCAAGCTGCGCGTAGCCCTCCATGACGTCGCCGAGTGAGTGGAGTTGCCGCTCATGTGTGACCAGGTCCTCGCGCCTCATGCCGCCACCTCGAATGCGCCGTGATCTCCGCCGTCGCGTAAGTGCTCACTGAAGTGTTAGACGTGAGCGGCGCGGGCACCTGTCGCAGGCATTCGGCGATGGTGTCGTCGGCGGACTGTCAGTGGCGCTCGCTGAAGCCGCGTGGCTCGGGTGAGAGATGGACCTCCGGCATCGCCCACTGCGCGTTCATGCCCTGGTGATCGATGGCGGGCAGAACACCCTCAGCCTGGCGGTAGGTCACGGTCGTATCCCCGAGCATCACCGCCGGGCTGGGCGTTGGGACCCCTCCGAAGCCGCCCTCAATCGTGAGTTCAATCGGGACACTGGTCGAGACGAGCACCCGCGCGTCACACGTGGTGGCCTCGACGTGGTCGTAGGATGGATCGAGCATGACTGCGAAACTCACGGACGGTTCATCGTCGCCACCGGAGTCGCTACCCTGCCCGCTGACTGCGCCCTCGCCCTTCGCGCGCAGCACAAGGCCCCCGAAGTTCTTGCGGCTGTCGAAGTGCCATGTGAGGTCCCAGTCCCCGCATCCCGACACCAGCGCGTAGCCCATCTCGCGAATATCCCCACTCTGC
Organism: Armatimonadota bacterium; assembly: GCA_046540615.1. GTDB lineage: Bacteria > Armatimonadota > Zipacnadia > Zipacnadales > UBA5352 > UBA5352. Next base: position 995 of record JBKHFA010000261.1, read on the forward strand.
GCGAGCATCTCCGCCACCGGCAGCCCATGCGGCTCCGGACCGGCGGTCAGAAAGTCCTCCAGGCGATAGGCCGGCAGGCCCGCGTAGATCAGTTCATCGGTCAGGCCCATGTAAAGGCGCGATCCTGTCACCAGTTCGCGGTAGTTGAGTGTGATCTCACCGGCCGCCATCATGTCGTCGTGGTCAATTCTGACCTCGGTGGCGAATTCGCTGATCGTCACGGGATTGCTCCGACGGCCCCACGCGTCGATGACGACGAGGTCACCGGTCAGATCAGGAGGCACCGTGACCTTCAGCGGCATTCCCCCACCGCCGGCGACGCTCTCACAGCGAACCTGCCTGTCGCCGACCATCACGGTGCAGTCCTCTGCCAGCCCGAAGCCTCCCCACAGGTCCACGACGTAGTCGATGCCGTTCTCCGCGCGCCCGATCATCGCCGAGTCGATGTGAGGGGCGGCGGAGAAGTTGTCGGGCTCTTTCCAGAACTTGCGCATGACCGGCTCAGGTTGCTTGTACCCCCTGCCCTGATAGTCGGGGTCGCTGTCATAATCATATCCCCTCGCAAACCCGGGCTTGTCGGCAATCCGGTCGAATGCGTCCCTGAGCGACCAGGCGCGGTGATAGGGCGCGGTCTCGAACGGCCGGTCGGTGCTTGTGCCGAGGATGTACTTGAGGAAGTTAAGCCCCCACTTCGTGGAGAAGTCCTCGTTGACGGTCCCGGTGAAGCCGAGGAAGGCGCCCGCTCCTTTGTCCTTGAACACCGTCCACGGCGTCTGCAGGTCGGCGCCATGGCAGGTCAGAAGCACCACGAGCGCGTTCGGTACCATCGGCTCAAGATTGTTCTCAAGCCACGTGTCGTAGATGTCCACGCCCCACCAGCTTCGCTTCGGAACGCGCGGGGTCTGGCTGTCGTCCCACTCGATCCTGTGGTAGATCCCAAGCTCCCAGTCCTGCAGCCACATGTACCATTCCTGAAGAACCGGCGCGGGCAGATCCTCCATGTAGTCCGACTGGATGTGGAAGTGCCCGACACCGTCAATCTCGTCAACGCCGCCGTGCGCGTTGATCACAACGATCGCGGCGTCGCTGATCGCCTCAAAGTCTCCGAGAACGCCGGAGCGGGGCTCGACCGTGTACCCGGCCTCCTTCAGCACCGCGCGGAATGCCGGCCGGACGTCCTGATGGCCGCCATGATGGCCGTGGATCACGAGGGCCGTCCCCATCGGAACCTGGTCGCCGAGACAGCGGGGCTCTCCCGTTGCTGCCTCAGCGATGTTTCTGACGGGAGTGAGCGCGGGAAGAGAGCCCCCGCCGAGGATACCAGGTGGCGTGGCGGAGAAGCGCATCCTGATCCCGTCGGCGGTGATCACCCGCACATCGCTGTCGCGGGCCTCAGCGGACGCGATGTCGTCACGCTCGGCAAGCCGGGCGGCGAACGCCTCAAGGTCAGGATCGAGCGGGGCCTCCCGGACGGCCTCCAGCCACAGCTCGCCGGTGGAGTCGATGGTGTCGGCCAGCGCCGCAGCGCCCTCGACGGCGCCCGGATCGTCCTGAGCGAAGCCTGCAGCGGTGCACAGAACCACGACCACCAGCAGGAGCGGCAGTCGTCCGCGCTTTCGTGTGAGCATGACTGATCGTCTCCTCTCAGATGTTCACACCTGTGCATGAACTTCGGCTGCCGCATGTTATTTGTTACCAGTTTCCCGCCGCCGCAACCGCCGCTTTCACGGCGCTGATGCTGTCGGCGAGTGAATCAGGACCGAAGAGATGCCCCGGGCAGGCGCAGTCACTGCTGCCGAATCGCTCGACTACCGCGAGGCGCTCGGCAAGTGCCGACGCGATGCGGCACTCCAGCCGCTCATCGCTCTCCACCCGCACCACCTCGGCGACCTCGGCGTGCTGCAGCAGATAGTCCACGTGCCAGTGCAGGCGCTTGTCGTCGCGCAGGTGGCGGGCGATGCGCGCGTCAAGCCCGCCCATCGCGGAGCCTGCGTAGGCGTACGCCCCCGCCGGGAAGTGAATCTCGCCCAGCGCGCCCACCTCGACGCGACAGGGGCGGTCGAGGGTCATAATGAGCACGTAGCTGCCGGTCACGCGCGCCACCTCCGAGGGAAGCTTCGCGACAGCGACGACGCGTCCCTTCACCGCATCTGTCCCCTGAGGCGGCAGGTTTCCGAGGACGGTCCGCGGAAGTGATGGACGCAGAACCGCGCACGACTGCCAGAGGCGCAACGTGGGGAATGTGAATGACACTGAAGAGGCGCATCATTGACGCTGCGGTGGCTCTCGGCGGCGGAGACGAGCAGCTCACGAGTCATCTTCGCAGAATCGCTCGGGTCGGAAAGCACATTGCCCCATCGTGGCAGCACCGCAGGCAGCTTGAGATGCTCGAGGAGGCGATGGAGAGCGACCACCCCGCGGTGGAACTGATCCGCAGACTGACTCGCAACTGCCATCGGAACTACCGCGCATCGATCGCCGACCTCTTCATCACACATAGCTGGGAGGGCTCGCGCCAGCGGCGGCGTTTTGCCGGGGAGCACGGCATCGCGCCCCCGTCTTTCATCGTGATCTCACCGCTCGCGGCCTGCAACCTCAGTTGCTCGGGCTGCTACGCGGGAGCCTACGGTGACACCGAGCCGATTCTCTCCAGCGACGACATCGCGGGCCTCCTCGACGAGACCCGGGGGTGGGGGAGCCGCTTCGTCACTGTCTCCGGCGGGGAGCCGACGCTGCTGTGGAGGCGAATCCCGGGCGAGGAGCGCGGCCTGCGTGACATCTTCGCGGCCTACCCCGACACGATGTTCCTCATGTACACCAACGGCACGCTCATCGACGATGAGATGGCGGCCGAGATGGCGGAGCTTGGCAATATCAGCCCGGCGATCAGCGTCGAGGGCTACCGCGAGCAGACCGATGCGCGACGCGGTGAGGGTGTCTACGATCGCATCCTCGAAGCGATGGCGACGCTGCGGGAAAACCGCGCGCTCTTCGGCGCCTCGGTCACATACACCTCGCGCAACTGGGAGACGGTGGCCGACGACGATTTCATCGACACGCTGATCGACCTCGGGTGCATGCACGCCTGGTACTTCATGTACGTGCCGGTCGGGCGGGACCCGGACCTGTCGCTGGTAGTCACGCCACAGCAGCGCGACGCGGTCGCGCGGAAGACCTGGAGTTGGCTCACCGGAAAGCCGATCTTCGTGGCGGACTTCTGGAACTCCGGGGCGCTGACGAAGGGCTGCATGGCGGCAGGAGCGCCGTCAGGGTATCTGCACGTAACCCACCGCGGGGACATCTGCCCCTGCGTATTCATGATGTACTCGAAGCACAACATCCATGAGATGCGCTCCGACACGCCGATGCTGGATGCGCTGCAGAGTGACTTCTTCGAGTCGATCCGCGAGGGCCAGCGCCGCACGCAGAACAATCCGCTCGCGCCCTGTCAGATCGTGGACCATCCGCAGACACTCAAGCGCGCGGTGGAGGGATGCGGGGCGCGCACCACGCAGGAAAAGCAGCGCATCCTCGACGGACTCCACGAGGACGTAGCGGCGCGCGCGCGGGAGTGGGAGCGGCTTGCCCGCGAGCGCTGGACGAGCAGCGGGACCTTCGCGAACTTCGCGAGGGCGTATGCCGAGGACGAGCGGGACTGGCTGCGGCCGGGCTGAAGAGCGCGGGCTGGGAAGCCCGCGCCACATGTAAGATGGGCGTGGGATGTCGACGGCCGTCCGTTCCCTGCGCCGCTTCCGATCAGTCAGGCAGCGCCGGGAAATCGCCGAGCGTGTCGCGCTCGTAGATCACGAAGCGCTCAATCTCCGCGCCGCCCTCCTCCTGCACGCGCCTGAGCTTTGCCATGCGCTCGCGGATACGCGGGAGCATCTCGACCTGCGTGGTCTGGCTGAGCCACGCCTCGGCCTTGCGCGCCGCCCACGGCGTCACGTCGATCTCGATCGACGGCCCCATCCGCTCGTGGCCGTGGTAGATGAAGACCAGCGGCACCGTGTAAGGCTCTCCGTGGTCGGCGAGGATGTCTTCCCCGGCCTGCCAGACGATTTCGTCGGTCATC
>JBKHFA010000262.1:0-5050 GCA_046540615.1 Armatimonadota bacterium
TAACGACGGCTAACGACGGCTAACGACGGCTAACGACGGCTAACGACGGCTAACGGCTGATAACGGCTGATAACGGCGGCTAACGGCAGCAACGACAAACGGCCTCAACCTCCTGCGTTATCGATGTCTTCCTCGACGCGATGAAGCAACCCTTTAAGCATGCGGATTGTCTCAGCAACTTGTGGCCAAAAGTCACAGAGCGTTTCTCCGCTCACGTAACCGAGGTCGCGGGCCAGCAGCATCAGCGACTGCAATTCAGCGGCGGATCCGAGAGCAACGCGCAGAAAATACGCAAACTCGTTGTCACTGAGTCGCCCGTGCCCTTCTGCCACGTTTGTTGGAATTGATGCGGCACAACGTCGAATCTGGTCTGTCAGTGCGAAGCGTTCGTCTCTGGGAAAGTTCTTCGTCAGGCGATATGCGTCAAGCGCGAGTTGATGTGCCTTTTGCCATGCGGCCAGCTTCTCAAACTCTGGCACAAGCTTGTCCCCTCTGCATGATATCGTAAGCAGTCGTCCGCAGTCGTCCGCAGTCGTTAGCCGCCGTTCGCCGCCGTTCGCCGTCGTTCGCTGCCGTTCCCCGTCGTTCGCTGTCGTTCGCCGCCGTTAGCAGTCGTTCGCCGCCGTTCGCTGCCGTTTGCCGTATGGCGGAGAGGGTGGGATTCGAACCCACGAGCCCCTCGCGGGACTACCCGCTCTCCAGGCGAGCACCTTCGGCCACTCGGTCACCTCTCCGCTCAGAACGGTGGCAATGACGGCGCGGGGACGGAGTCGCCCCGCGAAGACTGCGTTCTGCTATCGGCTCAAGCTGTCAAGGTTCTCTTACGATTGAACGTCGCAGACTGACTGATCTCGAAGGGATGCTGTAGTGAGGGAGTGCGATTCATCGTGCAATCCCCCCGACGAAATGCCGTGTGTCGTCTGTCGTCCGCCTTTACACCGTCGCTGTCGTTGCTGCCTTTGCTTTCGTTGCTTTCGCTGCTGCCTTATGGCGGTGAGGGTGGGATTCGAACCCACGAGACCCTTGCGGGCCTACTCGCTTTCGAGGCGAGCGCGATCGACCGGACTCTGCCACCTCACCGCCGAAATCTGTTGTCCGCGTGTCCTTATATGTAGACGCGCATGGTGTCCGCCGGGTTTACTTGATGGCGCCCCCGGCCCGAGTCGAACGGGCGACCTTCAACTTAGGAGGTTGCTGCTCTATCCACCTGAGCTACGGGGGCGCAGGGGATCAGGCGTGTCCCGCGTGGTGGATGCTGCCGGCGGACCGCTAAAGGGCGAGACGGCCGGCGTCATCGACCGGTCCGGGAATGCCCGCGAGATTGAAAAGCCCGACCCGTTGTCTTTCGGCATGACGGCCCCGCCGTGCGCGCGGAGCCGTGAGAGAAAAAGGTGGTACGCCGGCCGCGATTTGAACGCGGGACCTCCGCCTCCGCAGGGCGGCGCTCTATCCACTGAGCTACCGGCGCACTTTTCACTGCATGGTCGCCTTTGCCAGCGCGACCCGCGCGGAAATTGTCAACCTGCCGGGGATTGATCACTCGCCCGGCAGTCCGGACTACGATGGTACGCCCGTCGCGATTTGAACGCGAGACCCCTGGCTCCGGAGGCCAGTGCTCTATCCACTGAGCTACGGGCGCGGAACGGCGGCTAACGACGGCCAACGACTCCAACCATCCGCTAACGTCGGCAACGACCAGAAGATCACCAGCAGTCGTGCGCCGCCGTTCGCCGTCGTTAGCTGCCGTGTGGCGGAGAGGGAGGGATTCGAACCCTCGAAGGAGGTCTATACCCCCTTAATCGCTTAGCAGGCGACTGCCTTCAGCCGCTCGGCCACCTCTCCGCGTCATGTTGGATACATAGTGTAGCATAACTCACGCCGCAAGACAAGGGCCGAATCGACAGAATCGATTCGGGTGCGGCCCGATCGTCAGGTGACTTCCTGCAAACGCGATGCCAACCTCCGGCGAGCGCGCTCAGATGAGCCCCCCGCGCATGTTTGGTGACGTCCTGCCCGGCAGTTTTGTTTCCCGCTCGACGCGCCCCGGACTTGCCGTGTATGATACGATGGCGGTTGACACGCGGCGAACATCGCCAGCGCGCGGGCGAATCACAAAGGAGCATCGAATATGTCCCGAATTGCGCTGATGTACGCGCTCATCGCGGTGCTGGCATGGGGCCTGGCGCCGATATTCGACAAGATACTCAAGCAGGGCCTGTCATCGTGGACGGCGGTTTTCCTCCGCACGATCGTGGTGATGATCATCATCACTATCGTGGCGGTCCAGTCGGGCGCGCTGGTGGAGATACGCGAGATGCTCGCGCAGGGAGAGGCGGCCTATGGCGAGGGTGATGCCCCCGTCTCGGCGTGGCTGATCATCGTGGCTGCGATCGGCAGCGCGCTGCTGGCCGGTCTGATCGGCCAGGTGGCGTACTACCACGCGCTGGGCTACGCGGACGCCTCCCGCGTGGTGCCGATCACGTCGGCCTACCCGCTGGTGGCGGCGCTGGCGGCGATCGCGCTGTTCCGCGAGCCGATCACCGCGCCGAAGCTGGTGGGGACGGTGCTGATCATCGTGGGCGTCGTGCTGGTGTCGGGCGTGCTGACACAGCCGGATGCGTGACGCTCATCCGGCGGGCGGACAGGAATCGAGGCGACAGTCGTTGCCGTTGTGGCTTACCTTTACTCACATCTCCGCGCAACGAATCCAGGGCGCACGCGCCGTGGCCCGCCGTTGTCCTCGCGGGTATAGGTGAGCCACGGCGCCTTACCCTCCCACGAGTGGGCCGGGGTGGAACCTTCGGCGCCGGAGCGCCTCACCCCGCGCGCCGCAAACGACGCGGCGCGCGGGGCGGCCCCTCCACGGAGGCTTGCCTTTGCTCACATCTCCGGCGCAACGAATTCAGGGCGCACGCGCCGTGGAGGGGCCGCCCGCTCACGCCCGTTAGGGCGGGAGCGGGTGACGCCTGAACGTCGTTTGTGAAGGCGTCAGGTTCCACCCCGGCCCGCCGTTGCTCCACAACGGCAAAGGCGTCTATCCGTGCGCTATAAGTCCCAATGACATTGAGCGAGCACCGTTTACGAGGTGACGAGATGACCGGTAAAGAGCGCGTAATGGCGACATTCGAGGGGCGGGAGACAGATAAGGTCCCGATCTATTGCGCGGGGCTTTCATCCCGCATCGCATCGCATGTTCTCGGCCACGAGGCATTTGTCGGCCACGGCATGCAGCGCTACCGCGAGAGCATCGCGCGGTGGGAGGGCCGGCTCGACGAGTTCGAGGAGCGCACCCGCAACGACGTGCTGGAGGTCAGCGAGACGCTCGACCTTGACCTCGTGCGGCCGATGTACTGGCGCTATCCGCATGACCCGATCGAGCGGATCGACGAGCACACGTTCATGTTCGGCGATGAGCACGACTACTGGTGGGTGATGCGCTTTGACCCGGACACCGAGCTTTACCAGGAATGCGACCGGGCGCCGCTGGAGGAGCCCACGATCGACGACGTCATCCGGCAGACGGAACTGAGCGAGGAGGCCGCCGAGAGCGGCGCCGCGCCGACGCCCGACAGCTACCCCGACCTGCAGGCGGCGATCGAGTACTACGGCGATCGGCGCGCCATCCCCGGCTCCGGAACCGGCGTCTCGGTCCCGCGCGAGCGCCACTGGCTTGAGGCGATGATCACACACACCGACGTGGTGCGGCGCTACCTCGTGGCGCGGGCGAAGATCAACTGCAAGACGATCCCGGTGATGGCGCAGATGGGCCTGAAGATACTCTTCGGCGGCGGGGACTTCGCGGGCAAGAACGGTCCGCTCTACGGGCCGAAGCAGTTCCACGAGTGCATGCTGCCGGCGCTGCAGATCGTGTCGGAGTGCTGCCACGAGCATGACACCTGGCACTTCTTCGCCAGTGACGGGAATCTCTGGCCGGTCGCGGAGGATCTCTTCGGGAACTCCGGCGTGGACGGGTTCTACGAGATCGACATCCGCTGCGAGATGGAGCTTGAGCGGGTGCGCGACACATTCCCGCACCTGCGGCTGTGCGGCGGCGTGGCGTCGGAGACGCTGCACCAGGGGAGTGTCGAGGACGTGGTCGAGGAGACGCGCGAGGCGCTGGATGTGGCGCGGCGGCGGGGGCGGATCGTGGTCGGCGTATCGAATCAGGTGGTGCCTGCAACGCCGCCGGAGAACTTCGACGCGATGATGCAGACGCTGCACGAGCAGCCGTAGCGGTCTCCGGTCACTCGCGCAGTTTGGGCCGCGCCCTACCACATCACGTTGTCGTCCTGCGTCGGCGCAGCCTTGATGACCACGACATCCACGGCTCGTGGGCCCTTCGGGCTGTCCTCGGTCTCGAACTCGACCTCCGAGCCCTCGGTGAGGCTGCGGTAGCCCTCCCCGGCGATGGCGGTGTAGTGGACGAAGACGTCCTCACCATCCTCCTGCTCGATGAAGCCGTAGCCCTTCTCATCGTCGAACCACTTCACGATCCCCGTCGGCATACCAGAGCGCCTCCGATTGCGCGAGCCTGAAGTTCGGCGCAATTATAACGAACACGCGAATAAACGCAAAGAGCAGTGGAGATCGGATGTAGACGCAAGCTGTCGGTGGTTGATCTGTGTTATCTCTCCCCGAGAACATTCCGCACTGAGTCTGGAGTCCAGGCGCCCCCGCCTGGATGCCTCCGCCGCCTCACACGTCCGCTCGAGGCGACTCTCCGGGCGAGGGCGCCCGGAGTCCGTGGTCTTTGCCGAACGCTCCTGCGGCACCGAAAATCTCAGGATGGACCCTGGCGATCCGGTCATTCCGCGGCGGGTGCGGGCCGGTCCGCCGGCCTACTGCTCCTGATCCGCCTCGTCAGGCTCGTCGCTGAACATGTCGGCGGCCTCGTCTTCTTCGATCTCCGGATGCTCATCAAGGAACTGCTCGTGCTCCTCGGCGAACTGCGCGGCCTGCCTCTCGATCCCCTTCACGGAAACGCGAGTGATCCATCCGAGGAAGATGATGAAAAGCACCGTGCCGACGAAGGTGAGAGCCTGGCCCGCCC
>JBKHFA010000263.1:0-5039 GCA_046540615.1 Armatimonadota bacterium
AGGTGGCCGAGCAGCTTGGACTCCACGGCTTCAGCTTCGACACCGCGACCGGCCCTGCGAAGTTCAGGGGGGCGGCGATCGATGGACTGCCGGAGCGTGGGTGGGATGATGACGGGCCCTTCGTGCGCGAGGGGGTGGCGATCCGGCGGCTGATGGAGTACGTCCACACGCTGCGGCATGAGGACGGAACGACGCTCGGTGTGATCCCGAACATCCGCAGTTCCGCGGATTACAATTCGTGCATGGGTTCGGACGCGACGCTCTTTGAGGGCGAGCCGTGGAAGAATCTTCGCGGACGCGAGTGGGCGCTGCGCGACGCGATCGGCGCCAAGCCCGCGTCCTGGTGGGAGCACTACGCGCTCGACAGTTTCGTGGATTACAAGAACATGACGCGCGACGAGATCGCCGACTCGTACCAGGGCCTCGCGGACTTCATGTGCATCGAGAGCCTGCGGATGGGGTTCTTCCCGACGGCCCAGTTCGCGCGGGGCTTTGAGTCGATGACCCGGCGCTACCTGCCACGGATCGAGGCGTGCATTGACGCGGGCTGGCAGCCGGTGACGGCCGGGCGCAGCGAGGACTTCACGTGGGTGACGCGCTACGGCAGCGACCTCGACACGCACCTGGCGGTCGGCAACGAGACGCCCGAAGCCGCTGAGGGCGTGCTGATGGTGGCGAACGAGTGGGTGGATGAGAGCGGCCGCGTGCCGGTCTTCACGATGTACGATGGCTCAGAGCTGAGCACGCGGATGACGCTGGATGAGATGCCCGGGACTGAGCAGCCCGCGGACACCACGCTTCGCAGCGCGATCGCGAGCGTGTGGCTGGAGGTTGACGGCGTGACGGTGCCGCGGCGGTCGGCGGACGTGGTGACGGCGGTGGCGGCCTTCGACTTCACGGCGCCGACGTATGAGGCGCGAGCATCGTGGAGCGGCGATCGGGTGAGCCGTCGGCTGACACTGGATGTCGAGTGCGGGCCGACGCCGCTGGGCGATGGCGTGGTGCGGGTGCCGGACGGGATGCAGGTGGTCGGCCTGAAGGTCGATGGGCGCGCGATGCCGATCGAGGTCGAGGGTGACCGCCTGGCCATCGAGGTTGCTGACGATGTCCGCGAGACGCAGGTGATCGTGGCGATGAACTCGCGCATCATCGAGCCGCCGCAGGAGAAACTGCTGGACGTGAGCTTCCTCTTCGAGCACAATCCGGCGGGGTTCATCGTGATCCCCGCGGAGCCGACGGAGGCCGAGGAGATCGCCGCCGAGCGGATCGTGCATTACTTCCAGTGGTACGCGCACTCGGAGGGCGGGGTCGAGGAGCCGATGCCCTTCCCAGTGGTGCGAGGCGAGGTGCCGCGCGATGATTCGCTGATGATTCTGATCAACCGCCATCCCTCGGACGTACCGGTGGTGCAACTGCCGAACATGCGCGGCCTGCAGATCAGCGCGCCGGACGCCGGGGGACTCGAGGAGGCGGTGGATGAGTTGCTGCATGTGTTGGATGCGAAGTACGTTGCGCCGCCGACGTTCGTGTGGCGGCGGGCGACGAATGAGGTGGATCTGATCGGCGAGTGGCTGGAGGATCCGGTGATGTGAGCGCCGGGAGGGTTTCGGGGATGCGGCGGCGAACTGGCTGGTTCGGGGGTTGCCGCGCATCGCACGAACCTGAACACGGAAAGAATGATCTGTCATGCCCGGCGCGTTGCTTGTGAGCTTCGGCGGGTATCCTTTCACGCCGAGCAGCCTGATGCCTGACAACGGTCTTGCGAATCTCGCCGGGGCGCTCGCGGAGGTTGACGTCGAGGCGCGCATCCTCGACTTCGGCACGGTCTCCACGATGCGCCGGCTTTTCCCTCGCGAGTTGACGGAGACGCTCAAGCCGGTCGCGCAGAGCCTCCATGGCGGAGCGGGCGGTGAGCTTGACGAGGCGACCCGGGCGCGGCTGCGCGCGATCGACGCGGCCGTGCAGGAGCACCAGCGGATTGAGACACACGGGATCGCAGAAGAGATCGCCGAAGAGGTGCGTGAGAGACGCCCGGACTTCATCGGCATGAAGCTGTGGAACGGTGACGGCTTCACCGGCAGCGTCATCATCGCCGAGCACCTGCGGCGGGAGTTCCCGTCGCTGCCGATCTACGCCGGTGGACCGCAGTCGTCGTGGTGGGGGGAATCGATCTACGACCGCACTGACGTCTTCACGGCCCTGCTGGACGGCGAGGGTGAGCGCGCGATCACCCGGCTGGCGCGGCACGCGGCCGGGGAGATGGAGCTTGAGCAGATCCCGGGCGTGACGTTTCTCGACGGAGGACGGCCGCGCAGCATCCCACGGGCCGACGGCCTCGACCTCGACGAGTTGCCTGAGCCGATCTACGATGAGGCGATCTACCCGTCGATGGCGGGAGATGAGAAGGTCAAGATACTCGTCATTGACGACAGTCGCGGCTGCCCGCAGCAGTGCGGCTTTTGCACGCACCCGGTGGAGTCGGGTCATCGCCTGCGCACGGCGTCGGCGGGCGTCCTGGTTGACCGCATGGAGCGGATGATCGAGCAGCACGGCGTACACGCATTCCGCTTTGCCGGTTCGTCAACGCCCGGGCGGCTGATGGCTGACGTGGCAGAGGAGATACTCGCGCGCGAGATCGATGTGTCGTTCACCTGCTTCGGGCATTTCGCCAGTGCCCGGGAGGATCACTTCCAGCGGATGGCCGACGCGGGGCTTCACTCGATCTTCTTCGGGCTCGAATCATGCTCCCAGGAGGTGCTCGATCGGGCGGTCCGCAAGGGGATCGATGTGCAGAAAGTGCATGAGACAGTCCGGCGGGCGCAGGAAGCGGGCATATTCGTGGTGACGAGCATGATCGTCCCGCTGCCCTTCGACACCGAAGAGACGCTGAAGGCGAGCCTTGAGACGCTGCTGGAGATCGGGCCGGACTCAGTGCCGGTGCAGTTTCCGGGCGTCGCTCCGGGCACGCCGTGGTGGAAGCGGCCTGAGGACTTCGGCTTTGAGTTCGATCCGCAGACCCTGACCGACGTTGAGTTGGATTACAAGATCAAGCTGCTCTTCCCGCCGTCGATGTGGGAGGAGCTGCCTTACACCCTGCACGGGCGCTCGTTCAGAGAGTTCACGCAGCAGACGATGGCTTTCGCCGCGGCGCTTGAGAAGGCGGGCGTCCTCACGGCTGTGCCGGACGACAACGCGCTGATCGCTCATTGCGCCGGGATGGAGCCGCGCGCTTTCCGCGACGCCTCGCGCCTGTGGTGTACGATCGGCGACGCCGAGGCGATGGGGGAGATGGTCTCCCGCGCGAATCACAGTATCCTGCGGAGATAGTCGGCGCCGCGCGGCATCAGTGGCGGCCGCACATCCGCCGCGTCCATTCGGCGCGGGCTATCCGGCCACCCTGTCACCGGTGATCAACTCGCCCACCAGTCGGCTGAGTTCGTGGAGATCGTAGGGCTTCTCCAGCGCAAGCTCAGCGACGCCGAGGTCCTCAGGCGTCGCCTCCTCGAGGAACGCGCTGAGTATGATGACGCCGGTCTCCGGACTGAGCTCCTTGATTCGGGCGGCGACCTCAGTCCCCGGCATTCCCGGCATACGCAGGTCCGTGATGACCACGTCCGGCGCGCCTGATCCGTGAGATGCGAGCAGGTCCTCGAAGATGGGGAGGGCCTCCTCGCCCGACGAGGCGGTGATGACGCGGTAGCCGTGCGTCTGCAGTACCTCGCGGAGGACGACGAGCATGCCCTCCTGGTCATCAACGACCATCACTGTCGAGGCACTGTCGGCGGCATCATCGGTGGATTGTTCATGCTCCACGGGGAGGCGGACGGTGACCGTGGTGCCGACTCCCGGTTGTGAGTCGAAGCTGATGGTCCCTGAGTGCTGTGCGACGACCTTGTGCGCGACAGTCAGGCCGAGGCCGGTCCCGCCCTCGCCCTTGGTGGTGAAGAAGGGCTCGGGCATTCGGGCAAGCACCTCTTCACTCATCCCGACGCCCTCGTCAGCGATCTCCGCCACGACCCATCCGTCCTCGCGGCGGCTGCGAACCAGCAAGCGGCCCGGCCGGCCGACATCCTGCAGCGCGTGGTAGGCGTTGATGATGAGGTTGGTGAAGACGGTGCGAAGGCCCGCGGGACTGCCGTCAATCTCGGGCAGGTCCTCGTTGAGATCAAAGACCAGTGAGTGCTTCTCCGACTGATCCACCCGGCCCTGGCTGAGTTCGACCGCCGCGCGGAGCACGTCGTTGAGGTCCACGCGCTCGATCGGCTCGTAGGGGTTGGAGCCGGTCAGCGCCGAGATGCGTTCGAGCGCCTCGCCGCCGTCGCGGGCCGCCAGCGCGATCTGCTGCAGTCCGTCGGCCAGCGCCTGGGGGTCGAGTTGCGGGGTCTGGTCGAGGTCGAGCAGCATGATCTCAATCCGGAAGAGGATGGTTGAGAGGAAGTTGTTGAGATCGTGCGCGACCTCCGCGGCGACCTCGCCGATCGAACTGAGGCGCAATACCTCGTTGAGCTGGTCTTCGATGGAGCTGTGCGCGGAGGCGAGCCCCTGGACGAGCGATTCGTCGGTGGCCGGCGCCGGTCCGCGAGTGGTGGGGATCTGCTCGGAGAGCGTCGAGATGGTCCCTGAGAGCTGCTCGAGGAGCAGCTTGCCCTCCTTCTTCTCCCGCCGGCGGGCGAGAGCGCGTTCGACCACGTCCTCAACCTCCGAGACGCCGAAGGGTTTCGTGATATAATCAAGCGCGCCGAGCCGCATCGCGCGTTGTGCGCTCTGCACGGCGGCGTAGGCGGTGATCATCGCCACCTCAACCTCGGGTGCGATCTCCTTGATGTGACGGAGCACCTCCGTGCCTTCCATCTCGGGCATGCGTATGTCAAGGAAGACAAGGTCGGGAAGCTGCTCGCGGATCATCTCAAGCGCATCCGCGCCGCTGGATGCGATCCGCACATCGTGCTCCTGGTTGAGGATCATGCGCAGGGACTCACGCGGTCCCGCCTCGTCGTCAACGACCAGAATGCTTGCAGCCAACTCAATGCACCTCCTGG
>JBKHFA010000264.1:0-5015 GCA_046540615.1 Armatimonadota bacterium
TCATTGCGAGGATCGAGAGATCCGCGCCGTCAGGGTAGACGATGCCCGCGTAGCGCACCGATTCGCCCTCGCCAGCGCGGTACTCGAAGGTCCGGCCCTTCGCCTGCAGGTGGATGCGTTCACCGGACACGAGCATCATCGTGTACATCATGCCCGGTTCGGGAAGCCCCAGCGAGCCGTTCGGCCACTCGACCTGCTCAACGCCCGCCACCCTGATCTCATCGGCTTGAAGATTCAGCCGGTGCGCCAGGTCATTCACCGCGGCTTCGACTGCTGGAGATCGGTCTGCCTGTCCGATCTCGCCGCCATCAGCCGGGATGGAGGGATCGACAATTCCGGCGGGTTTGACCTGCCCCGACATGTCCGTGTGATAGTCGTACAATTCCTCATCGACCTCAAGGATCATCCGGTAGCCGGGCGTGATGACCTGCGCATACATCCCTTCGGCTTCTTCCACCCCCAGCGCGCTGCTGGGCCACTCCCGCTCCTCGACTGCGCCGACGTAGATGTCGCGCGGGTCGATGTTGAGGCGCTGCGCAAGATGCTGTCTCGCCTGCGAGATGATCGCCAGTCTCGTTTGCGTCTCCTGCTCGACGGATTGCTCCTCTCGCGCGTCGGGCGCAGCGGCCGGTTCGTCGATGAGTGTCACGCGGGTGGCCCGGTCGGTGTGATACTCGTAACGCTCACCCTCGGCCTCGAGGAAGACGCGGTAGCCGGGCGTCTCCACCTGCGCGTACAACTCTCCGGGTTGCGGATTGCCCAACGAGGCATCGGGCCAGGTGACCTCTTCAAAGCTCGCGACGTTGACGGCGTCCTCGTTGATCTCCAGCTTCTGCGCCAGGTCAGCCACCGCCGCCTGGACCGGCTGCGGCAGGTTCCCCTGCGCACACGCGGTCGTCACCGTCACAGTGGCAATCATTACCACCACGGCTGTCATTCCCGACCTCATCTGATCGTGATTCTCCCTTCGACCTCCGGCGAGATCGATCCGTGTTCGTTGAGATACTGGACGAATGCGGTGTCCAGCTTTGTTCCCACGTAGTATTGCTTCCGGCCCTCCGTGAAGGTTTCGTAGCCGTCGCCGCCCTCCATGAGGAATGCATTCGTGGCGACGGTGTACGTCGTGTTGTCATCAAGCGCTTCGTCACCGACCATCACCGAGGTGATCTGCCCGTCCTCCGCCACGATTGTGAGGCCCGACACGTGCAGGAAGCCACCGAAGGGCCTGGGCTCGGCGATGCTGCGTTGCAGAATCTCCCGCAGTTGCGCCCCGGTCAACTCGAGGGTCGCCACCTCGTTCCCGAAGGGCAGCACCTGCATGACGTCCTCGAGCGCGATCGAGCCCTCATCGATGGAAGCGCGAATCCCGCCGCCGTTGTGCAGGGCGATCGGCGCTCCGGAGACCAGCCGCATCGCGTCGGTGATCACGTTGCCGAGGTTGGTCTCACCCGACCGGTTGTCCTCGCGCGTGCCGTTGAGCGTGACCTCGGTGAAGCCGACCACGCGCTTGATCTCTTCATCAAGTCTGCTCTGATACTCGGCTACGACCGCCGCGACGGAGGGATCCTCGGACACCGACGCGTCCATCGGAATCAACGCGTAGTCGTACTGCGTCACCTTCCCGTTGTCGATCACGAGATCGAGGCGCCCGAGATATTCGCCGTAGGCACTGGCCTGCACCACGATCGCCTCGCCCGCGCGCACCGCCTCCTCGACCTTCGTATGACTGTGCCCGCCCACGACGACGTCCAGTTCGGGGACGTCGCGCGCCAGTTGAATGTCCTCCTCATGCCCGAGGTGTGTGAGCGCGACGACCACTCGATCGCGTGTCCTCGTGATGCGGTCGGCCAGCTTCGCCGCCGTCTCGGCCGGGTCCTCGAAGGTCAGGTTGGCCACGTTCGACGGCATCGTGGTCACCCGCGTCTCGGGGGTGGTAAGTCCGACCACCACGAGCATCTCGTCGCCGATCATGAAGCGGCGGGTGCCGTCGAAGACGAGGCTGCCGTCGGCCTTCCGCCGAATGTTCGCTCCGAGGATCGGGAAGTTCGCCATCTCGACGAGTTTATGCAGGTTCGGCATGCCGTAGTCGAACTCATGATTCCCGATGGCCATCGCCGAGATGTCCATCAGCTTGAGTGCCGAGAAGTCCGCCTCTCCGTGGAAGACCGTGGACAGCGGCGTGCCCTGCAGGATGTCCCCGGCGATCAGAACCAGTGTCTCACTGCCCGCCGCGTCATTCTCAGCCCGCACCTGCTCGATCATGCCTGCGATGCGGGCAAGGCCGCCGAGGTCCTCTTCGCCCTCAGGCGTCAGCACATTGCCGTGGAAGTCATTGAAGTGCAGAATCGTCACGCTCTGCGGCGACGCCCACGCGCCGGAGATCACTGCCAGCAGCATCGCCACCGCGATCAGTGGCGCAACATGACCTTTCCCGCTCAGCCCCATCCGCGGATATCTGCTCATGATCGGCTCCTTGTTGACAGATCGTAGACTGTGTTCCCGGTCACCGAACCTTTCACCACTGACCGCAATTCTCCTGCCATGAAGGCGACACTGAGCACGCACCTCCGGCGTCGTAACTTCAACTCCCGACACGGGAGATGTGATTGCCTGACTTCTCTGAGAGATTGCCCCGGCACGAGGAAGGACTTCGGCCACTGATAGCGAAGATGGTATTGCCACGCAATCAGGGAACTTCGGAGGGCGGCGCCTGATATTGCTGGCGCCGCCCTCTTCAGCCCTCGTGGCAGCGGTCTGAATACGCCGGATGGACGAGACGCTCATGGACTTTGACGACGCGAAAGAAGAAATCCGAAGCCGCCTCGACATCGTCGAGGTGATAGGCGAGCATGTACGCCTGGAGAAGTCCGGGCAGCGCTTCAAAGGCCTGTGCCCCTTTCACCAGGAGAAGACGCCCTCGTTCAACGTGGACCCGGAGCGTGGTTTCTACCACTGCTTCGGCTGCGGTGAGGGCGGGGATATCTTCTCATTTGTGATGAAGCGGGACGGCCTGAACTTCCCGGAGGCCCTGCGCGAGCTTGCCCGTCGCGCCGGCGTGCAGATCGAGGACAATCCACTCGCGACGGAGAAGCGCCGCCGGAGGGAGTTGCTCGAACGCGCCAACGTGATCGCCCGCGATCATTTCCGGCAGAATCTCTTCGAGCACCCGGGCGCCGAAGCCGCCCGCAGGTACATCGCGGGGCGCGGCTTCTCACGGGCGATGATCGACCGCTTCGAGCTGGGCTTTGCGCTCGACGCGTGGGACGACCTGCTCAACACGCTGGCGGCGGAGGGTATCAATGCGACCGTCGCTGAGGAGGCCGGCCTCGTCAAGACCAGCGACCGCGGAGGACACTACGACACCTTCCGCAACCGCATCATCTTTCCGATCACGGACACCACGGGGCGGGTGATCGGCTTCGGCGGCCGCACGATGGACCCGGAGAACCCGGCGAAGTACCTCAACTCGCCCGAGACCCCGCTTTTTCACAAGCGGCGGGCGGTCTATGCGCTGGACGTCGCACGCGATGCCGTCTCTGCCACGAAGCGCGCCCTGATCGTTGAGGGGTACACGGACGTCGTCTCCCTGCATCAGGCGGGGATTGAGAACGTCGTGGCGGGACTGGGCACCGCATTGACAACGCAGCAGCTCGAACTGCTCGGCCGCTACGCCGACGAGGTCGTACTTGTCTACGACTCCGACGCGGCCGGAGCCCGAGCGGCGCTGAACAATCTCGAGATCGTCGAGGGCGCGGAGATCGCGGCAAGTCTGATTGTGCTGCCGGAGAACACCGATCCGGACGAGTTCGTCCAAGAGAATGGCCCGGACGCATTCCGGGAACTTCTTGAGGATCGCATCTCCCCCATCGAGTATCAGCTCAGAATGATCTTCGCCGAGCACGCAGACCGCGGGCCCGATGGGGCCGCGAATGCGGCGCGTGAGGCGGTGGACATCCTGCTGCGCGTGGATGACTGGCCGAGGCGCGATGAGTTCATCTCCCGCGCCGCAGACATGTGGGGCCAGGGCGATCCGGGCCGGACCGAATCGATGGCGCGCGTGCTCAAGTTCGAGATGGGCCGCAAGCTGCGGGGCGATCGCGCGCGCTCGTCTCGCACGGCCTCGCCCGGCGATCCGGGCCACATCATGGAGACACTCAGCCGTGAGGCGGACGGCCTTCTCGTCGCGGAGACGCAACTGCTCGCACTGGCCCTCGACGATCAGGAGATAGCTTTCACCGTGATCGCGGGACTCCAGCCCGAGGACATGCTTCTTCCGGCGGATGCCGCGATCGTTGAAGGGCTGCAGGAGCAGATCGCGACCACCGGATCACCGGATGCGGCGGCGCTGGCGGAAGCATTGCCCGAAGAAGGAGGGGCTCGGGCCCGGTGCGTGGAATTGACAGTCGCGGACGTCAAGCGCGTTGAGCGCGAGGATGACGACGTGCTGGAGGCGCAGGTTCTCAAGGCCATCGGCCGCCTGCGCGCACACAGACGCCTGGGCGGCATCGCCCCTCTCGTGGAGTGCGACCTGCCCTATGACGATGACGACGATATTCTCATTGAGGATTTCCAGCAACTGCAGCGCCTGGTGGTGGAGGGCATCGAGAGCGGCGAACTGTCGCCCGATGACCCGATCGTCGTGAAGTACCGGGAGGCGTGCCGAAGGGCACGAGGTTCCTCAGGACGCGGCTTCGTGGGCGACGCAGCACTGCGAGACCGGGTTCGCAGCAGGACTGACGACTGGACACCGCCGACAGACGAGTATATTGCGGAGCTTGAGAGGTCTTCCGCGGCTGCATCGGGAAGCGCTGCTGAAGGATATTCAGGGGCACAGGCGGACAATGACTCTGATCGACCGCCGGCGGATGACCCGTTCGCGGTCGAGGATGGGGATCCGTTCGCCGAAGACGGATGATTGACGACGAGAGATCGGGGTATTCCCCCGACGCTTTCGGCTCGCCCCTGTGTTGAAAGGAGCTGAACTGGTTGGCGAAGGGGAAGGAAGAAGAGGTCAA
>JBKHFA010000265.1:0-5014 GCA_046540615.1 Armatimonadota bacterium
GCGATCGTGATGAAGAACGCGTACATGTACTCCACGTTCACGTCCTCCTGCTCCAGCTCGCCGAGCACACCGCCCAGCCCGCCCGGGCGGTCCGGAATCCGCAGCGCCAGCACGCCCGTGCTGCCGACGCTGAATCCGCTTTCCTGCAGCACCTCCACCGCCTCATCGGGAGAGTCCACGATCAGCCGCAGAATCCCGAAATCCGAGGTGTCCGCGATGCATAGCGCGCGGATGTTGATCTCCGCCTCGCCAAGCACCTGGCACACCTCCGCGAGCCGACCCGACTTGTTCTCGAGAAACACCGACACCTGCTTGCATTGCAGTTCGCTGGTGGTCATCACTCACGCCTCCTCGCGCTGATCAATCACGCGCTTCGCCTTGCCGGCGAAGCGCTCGATGGTCTTCGGCTCAACGAGCTTCACGTCCACTCGAATCCCCAGGGCCGATGAGAGCCGCTCCTCGATCCTGTCCTCGATCGCCTCGAGCTTACGCACCTCGTCCGAGAACATGCCCGGCGAGACCTCCACCTGCACCTGGAGGTTATCCAGCCGCCCCTCGCGTGTCAGCACAAGCTGGTAATGCGGCTCGACCTCCTCCATCTTCAGCAGGACCTCCTCGATCTGCGACGGGAAGACGTTCACGCCGCGGATGATGAGCATGTCGTCGGTGCGCCCGGTGATCCGCTCCATGCGCGGCTGCGTCCGCCCGCACTCGCAGGTCTCGTAGTCGAGCTTCGTGATGTCCCGCGTGCGGAAGCGCAGGATCGGGAAGGCGCGCTTGGTGATGCAGGTGAACACAAGCTCGCCCTTCTCGCCGGGCGGCAGAGGATCGCCGGTCTCCGGGTCGATGATCTCCGGGATGAAGTGGTCGTCGAAGACGTGAAGACCCGCCTTCGCCCCACACTCGGCGGCGACACCGGGACCGATGATCTCCGTCAGCCCGTAGATGTCGTGCGCGGAGATCCCGAGCTTCTCCTCGATGCTCTCGCGCGCCCCCTCGCTCCATGGCTCGGCGCCGAAGAGCCCGGCCTTGAGGTTGATCCGGCTGAGGTCGAAGCCCATCTCCTCGGCCTGATCGACGATCGTGAGCGCGTACGACGGCGTGCAGCACAGGATCGAGCTGCCGAGGTCCTCCATCAGCATGAGCTGCCGCTCGGTGTTCCCGCCTGAGACGGGGACCACGAGGCAGCCCATCAGCTCGCCGCCGTAGTGCAGCCCCAGCCCGCCGGTGAAGAGGCCGTAGCCGTAGGCGTTGTGCAGCACGTCGTGGCTGCTGCCGCCACCGCAGGCGATCGTCCGTGCGATCGTCTCCGCCCAGATGCCGATGTCCTCTCGCGCGTACCCCGCGATGACCGGCTTGCCGGTCGTGCCCGATGAGGCGTGGATACGCACACACTCCTCGGGAGGCAGCGCGAACAAGCCGAAGGGGTAGTTGTCTCGCAAATCATCCTTGGTCGTGAACGGCAGGCGCCGCAGGTCATCGAGCGACTGGATGTCCTCCGGCTCGATGCCCGTTTCGGCGAATCGGTCGCGGTACCACGGCACGTTCACCTTCAGCCGCGCCACCGTCTCACGCAGACGCCTCACCTGCAGTTCCGACCGCTCCTCAGGGTCCATGCACTCGTAGAATGCATCCCAGATCATCTACTGCGCCCTCCTTCGTCGTTGGCTGCGCCAACCGCAAAAGCTCATCCCGCTTCGATCTTCGTCAGGTCCCGGCCGCCCACGCCTCAACAAGCCCCTTGCCGGCCTCGAATGCCTCGATGTTGATCGCCACCGCATTCGGCTTGAGCACAAGCGCCATCGCGTCGCGCCACGCGTCATCGGGCAGGTCCAGCAGCGTCGAGAGCGCGCCGAGCATCACGGTGTTCGCCGCCCGCGGCTCCCCCAGTTCGACGGCCTTCGCCGCCGCATTCATGATGCGCACATCGCGCCCGCCGGCCGTCAGCCGCTCCAGCACGTCGGCCGGGTAGGCGAAGTTCGGCAGGTTCACCGTCACCGGCACGATCCGCCGCTCCTCGACGAGGACCGTCGCGTCCGGCGCGGCCTGCTTGATCTGCCGCAGGCCCTCCAGCGGCTCGAACGCCACCAGCACGTCCGCCCTGCCCTCGGGGATCAGCGGCGAGGCCACCGTCTCGTCCTCGCTGAAGCGCACGTAGCTGTTGACGCTCCCGCCACGCTGGCTCATCCCGTGTACCTCGCTCTTCTTCACGTGCCAACCCGCGAGCCGGCAACCCTGCGAGAGAATCGTGCTCGCGGTGATTATCCCCTGTCCGCCCACGCCTGTGAGCAGCACATTCGTTACCATCACGCATCGCCCTCCTCGGTGTCGGGTACGACCAGCGCGTCCACCGGGCAGACCTGGACGCACATCGTGCAGCCGGTGCACAGCGCCGTGTCGATCTCAGGCAGCGTCGGCTCGTCCTCATCCGAGGCGTCGAAGAGCGCCGGGCAGCCGATGCGGATGCACTGGCCGCAGTGGATGCACGCCTCCACGTCAAGCACCGGCGCGGGATGCCGCTCGCGCACCTCCAGGATGCAGGCCCGTCGCGTGATGACCACCGAGGGCTCCGGATTGTCCATCGCCTCCCTGAGCGCCTGCTCGGTCTCCTCCATCTCGTAAGGATCAACCACCCGCACGTCCTCGACACCGACCGCCCGCGCGAGCTTCTCGAAGTCAAGCTCCTTGCCGGGCAGGCCTGAGAGCGTCACGCCGAGGCCCGGATGCACCTGCCCGCCGGTCATGGCGGTGGTGCGATTGTCCATGATCACCACCGTGCTTACGCCGGCGTTATACGTGATGTTCACCAGGCCGGTGATCCCCGAGTGCGTGAAGGTCGAGTCGCCGATCACGGCCACCACCTGCGCCTCATGCCCACGCACCTTCTGAATCCCGTGCGCCTGATTCACGCCCGCGCCCATGCACAGCGTCGTGTGCATCGCCTGCAGCGGCGGCAGCGTGCCCAGCGTGTAACACCCGATGTCGCCGGTGACGTAGGCCTTGAGCTTGCGCAGCGCCGCAAAGACGCTTCGGTGCGGGCAGCCCGCGCACAGCGTCGGCGGCCGCGGCGGCAGGTCCTCGTCGGGCGCGGTCTCGGGCAGGTCCTCGCCGGCGATCATCTGCCGCACCCGCATCGGCGTAAGCTCGCCGATCCGGAAGCTCTCGTCCACCGGTTCCACCTCGATGCCCATCGCGAGTATCTGCTCGGTGAAGAACGGATCGAGTTCCTCGACGACGAAGAGGCGATCGACTTTCTCCGCGAACTGCCGGATGCGCTCCGGCGGCAGCGGCCAGACCAGCCCGAGCTTGAAAAACGACGCCTCCGGGAACGCCTCCCGCGCGTACTCGTAGGCCACCCCCGCGGCGATGATCCCAAGCGACGTGTCGCCCATCTCCTCGCGGTTCAGATCGGTCTGCTCGGCGAATTCGACGAGCCTGCGCGTTCGCTCGGCGACGGCCACGCGACGCCCGCGCGCGTGCCCCGGGACCATCACGAACTTCTCGGGCTGCTTCTCCATCTCCCCGCGCAACTCCACCTCCTGCCGCTCGCCGACTTCCACGAGGCCGTCGGAGTGGCAGACGCGCGTCACGGGTCTGACGAAGACCGGGGCGTCGAACTCCTCGCTGATCTCAAACGCCCGCATCGTCATGTCGCGCGCTTCCTGACTGCTCGAGGGCTGGACCATCGGCACCTTCGCCGCCCGGGCGTAGTTGCGATTGTCCTGCTCGTTTTGCGATGAGTGCATCGAGGGGTCGTCGGCGCTGATAATCACAAGCCCGCCCTCGACACCGGTGTACGACATCGTGAAGAGCGGGTCGGCGGCCACGTTCACTCCCACGTGCTTCATCGTCACGAGCACTCGCGCGCCCGCGATCGACGCTCCGGCGGCCACCTCCAGCGCGACCTTCTCGTTGACCGACCACTCGCAGTACACATCCGGAAGCTCGTTGAGCGCCGGGAGTATCTCCGACGATGGCGTCCCCGGATAGCCGCTGCCCACCCGGACACCGGCCTCCCACGCCCCGCGCGCAATCGCCTCATTCCCCGACAGCAGCACGACGTTCGAAAGATCCTTTGCATTCTCAGCCATGATATCTGTCATGTCTCCTGCTCTCTGTTATCTATCACGCGAACCGCTTTTCCGTCACTGACAGGCAACTCACCCGGCTCATGCAGCGCCACCGTCACGCTGATGTCAAGCTCCGAGTGCAGCCTGCGCTCGATCCGCTCCTGCAACGCCGTCAGCTCGCGCATCTCATCAGTGAATGCGTCCTGTGTCAGCTCAACCGCCACCGTCATCCGGTCGAGGTCCGCCGGGCGGTCCAGCTCGATCACGTAGTTGCGCCCGACCTCGTCGATGTCCATCAGCGCCCGCTCCACCTGGATCGGGTACACGTTCACGCCCTTGACCACCAGCATGTCGTCGGTGCGGCCCTCCATCCGCGACAGCCGCGCATGGGCGCTGCCGCAGGGGCACTCGCCGGGGAGCACCCGCGCGATGTCGCGCGTGCGGTAGCGAATCAGCGGCATCGCCTCGCGGCGAAGCGTCGTGAGCACGACCTCGCCGGTCTCCCCCGCCTCCACGGGCGCGAGTGTCTCAGGATCGAGCACCTCCAGCAGATAGTGGTCCTCGCAGACATGCAGGCCGGTCTGCTCGGCGCACTCCATCGCCACGCCGGGTCCCGCCATCTCCGAGAGGCCGTAGCAGTTGTACACCTTCGCCCCGAAGCCGTCCTCGATCCGCCGGCGAAGCTGCTCGGAGTGCGGCTCACCGCCCACGAAGATCACCCGCACGTCGAAGTCGGTGAGCGGGTCGATGCCCTCGCGATCGCACAGGTGCAGCACCCGCAGGGCGTAGCTCGGGATGATGTGCAGCACCGTCGATCCGAAGTTGCGCATCAGATGGATCTGCCGGTCGGTGTTCCCCGAACTCGCGGGGATCGTCATGCAGCCGACAAGCTCCGACGCGTAGTGGAAGCCGAGGCCGCCGGTGAAAAGCCCGTAGCCCATCAT
>JBKHFA010000266.1:0-4997 GCA_046540615.1 Armatimonadota bacterium
ACGCGCTTCTTGCGGTCCGCGACCGCGAGGAAGCGCTCGTAGATCTCCTCCATCTCCTCGGGCGAGATCGCGTAGCCGAGGCGCTCGAGGCGGCTGCGCAGGCCGTGCTTGCCCGAACGCGGGCCGAGCGTGAAGACCGACTCGGTCAGTCCGACGTCCTCAGGCCGCATGATCTCGTAGGTCTGGCGGTCCTGGATCATCCCGTGCTGGTGGATGCCCGCCTCGTGGGCGAACGCGTTCGCGCCCACGATCGCCTTGTTCGGCTGCACCACGAAGCCGGTGAGCGTCGAGACCATCCGCGAGGTGTTCATAATCTCCTCGGTGTTGATGTTCGTGTCCGCGTCGAATTCGTCGCCGCGGGTGCGCAGCGCCATCACGATCTCCTCGAGCGACGCGTTGCCCGCGCGCTCGCCGATCCCGTTGACGGTGCACTCGACCTGCCCGGCGCCGGCGCGGACCGCCGCCAGCGAGTTCGCGACCGACATCCCGAGGTCATCGTGATTATGCACCGAGATGACCGTCTCCTCGATGTTCGGCACGTTCGCGAAGAGGTAGCTGATCGTCTCCTCGATCTGCCACGGTGTCGCGTAGCCGACGGTGTCGGGGATGTTGACGGTCTTCGCCCCGGCCTCGATGACCGCCTCGACCACGTCGCGGAGGTACTCCAGGCTCGTGCGCATGGCGTCCTCGGCGGAGAACTCCACGTCATCGCAGAGGCTGCAGGCGAGTTCGACGCCGTCCACGGCCATCTTCAGCACCTCGGCCTCGGTCTTGCCGAAGCGCTTCTCGACGTGGACCTTCGAGGTGCCGATGAAGGTGTGGATGCGCGGCTTCTGTGCGTGCCGGACGGCCTCCCAGCAGCGCTCGATGTCTTTGGGGAGCGCGCGGGCGAGGCCGGCCACGGACGGCCCCTCGACCTCGCCTGCGATCGCCTTGACCGACTCGAAGTCCTCGGGCGAGGAGATCGGGAAGCCGGCCTCGATCACGTCCACGTTCAGGCGCGCGAGCTGGCGAGCGAGCTGAATCTTGGCGCTGTGGTCCATGGAGGCGCCCGGCGCCTGCTCACCGTCGCGCAACGTCGTATCAAAGATCGTTATTGTCCTTGGCATTTTGACTGCCTCCTGCGTCTCGAGCATAGTGTGCGCGTGCTCGTGCCGGGGTGTGGCGACTATCGGCGCAGGCAGGTGGCCGGCACGGAGCCACCAACCCGCTCGGGTAGGGACAGATCAAGCTCAGGGTCGTCCAATGCGGCCACCTCCTTGTGAGTTGCCAGGTACCAGTTCCGAGTTGCCAGTGAACGACAACGGCAGGACTGCAGCACGTTGCACAATGTCGCGTCTAAGCCGTCACTGGGAACTGGCAACTGGGAACTCCAGAACTGGAAAAACCTCCATCTCAATCGCGCGTTTTGCGCAAAGAGACGGAGGCAGTGAATGCTTTCCGCGGTACCACTCTCATTGGCTGCCCTGGGGCAGCCCGCTTATCCGGCGCGGCGAGTGTTGGACTATCGGCCCCAGTTGTCATGCTGCGGCCCTCGCGATGCCGTCCTCGGGGTAACGGTCGAGGTTTCCGGCGCCACCTACTCAGTTGGCGATAGACGACATCGCTCACCTTTCCGCGCGCGACTCCGGGGCCAGTTCGGCGGTTGGCGGCGGTCGCCTCTCAGCCAGGGCCTCTGTCGGCCACCGGGCGACCTCTCTGGATGGTCCTGAGGGCGGACCATGCGCCACTTCTGCGCGTACTACTCCCCATCACTGTCTTTTGCCGCACCCGACGGTGCGGACGCACATTCGTGCGCTGCGACCAGTTGTGCGGATATTGTAAAGGGAGGAGCCGAATCTGTCAAGACCTGCTCTGTGCCACGGGTGCGACCGGATTTTGCAGGTAGATGCGAACGACGGCCTCCCCCGCCCGAGCACACGACGCTCGGGCACCCCCTCCCTGGCGACGCGTCGTTTGCGGAGCAGGTCCTCACCTCGAAGGGGTCGGAGAGTGAGGTTGTCGTGGCCGCTCACCCAAAGCTACCTGCAGAATGGTCCGACCCCTGTGCCACCGTTTGAGTCGGCAACGTAGACAGGTTCCAGTTGGCTCTCCCACCTCGAGCGCGAGCTGCGCAAAGCCGGGATCACTCAGACGCTCTCGCCGATGGGCAGGCCGCATCTGCAGGACAAAGTCGAGCGCTCACAGCGCATCGACGACGATGAGTTCCACAGTCTTCGCGCCGGCGGCCGCGAGGAGGACATGGGCGCTTCCGCGGCGAAAACTCGCGCGCTATCTGTGCACAGTGCAGCGACACGTTCGACGCCGAACCGTGCGCCCGCCCTTTGTCGCGGTCCCGTCACGCAAGAAGGAGAGATCGTCCGCATGTCCGCCGGATACGCCGATCAACTGCGCGCATCCCTCGACACTCACTCGGCCTCCCCCGCCATCAGCTTCCCCGAGGAGAAGCTCACGTACGCCGACCTCGCCCGCCGCCTCGGCGGCGTGGCGCGGGTGCTGAGCGATGCCGGCCTTGAGCCCGGCGAGGTGCTCGCGCTTTACACCGCCGACAAGCGCGCGCTGCTGCTCGCCGACCTTGCCGCGATGCTCCTCGGCGCCATCGCGCTGCCGCTCAACGACCGCTTCACCGAGCCGGAGATGGAGTACTACCTTGAGGACTCCGGCGCCGCGCTCGCGCTCACCGATGACGCGAACCGCGCCACGCTCGAGGCCGCCGGCGCCGATCAGCCCTCCCTCCGCGCGGTCATCGACATCTCGCAGGTGCTCGACGCCGACGAAGCGCCGCTTCCCGACCATGAGATCGCGCCGACAGACCCGGCCTTCATCCTTTACTCCTCAGGCACCACCGGTCGCCCCAAGGGCGTCCTGCACTGCCATGACAATCTCGCCGCGGCCGTCACCGCCCTCCGCGACACCTGGGAGATCGGACCCGACGACCGCCTGCTCAACTGCCTGCCCTTCTTCCACATCCACGGGCTCTCATTCTGCTCGCACATGATGCTGCTCTCAGGCGCCGAGATGGTCGTGCAACCGCGCTTCCACCCGCGCAGAACGCTCGAAGCGCTCCGCGAATGCACCGTGCTCTTCGCCATCCCGACCTTCTACTACTCGTGGCTCGACCACGACTTCTTCCGCGAGATGGCGCCCGAGCTTTCCGGCGTCCGCCTCTTCACCTGCGGCTCCGCGCCGATCCGCCCCGAGGTGCTGCCGGAGCTTGAGAGCATACTCGGCAGGCCGATCACCAACCGCTACGGCATGACCGAATCGCACGTCATCACCAGCCTCCCGCTGGGCGTCTCCTCGCTCGAGGGCTCATGCGGCGTCCCGCTGCCCGGCATCGAGATGCGCATCGCCGATGATGACGACGAGGACGTCCCGGACGGTGCGGTCGGGCAGATACTCATCAAGGGCCCGAACCTCTTCCGCGAGTACCGCGGCCGCCCCGACGCCACCGCGGAAGCCTTCGCTGGCGGCTGGTTTCACACCGGCGACCTCGGTCGCGTCGATGACGAGGGCTACCTCCACCACGCCGGACGCTGCCAGGAACTCGTCATCACCAGCGGACACAACGTCTACCCGCCGATGGTCGAGAAAGTCCTCAACGCGCTGCAGGGAGTGCGCGAGTCAGCGATCATCGGCCTTCCGGACGAAAAGCGCGGGGAGATCGTGGCGGCCGCCGTGGTCCCGGACAGCGATGACCTGTCTGAGAGGCAGATCCGAGAGTGGTGCGCCGACCGCCTCGTTGACTACTGCGTGCCCGCCCGCGTGATCTTCGTGGATGAACTGCCGCGCAACACGATGGGCAAGATACTCAAGCGCGAACTGTGCGACCGCTGGGGGTAAGCTGCGCGCGAGCCTCAATCAACCGGAGGGACCGACATGTTCATCGACATACACATTCACATCGCACAGATCTCCGACATCGGCTGGCGCGAGGGCGAGGACGGCCCCGCCTCACCCGAGCAGTTCATCGAGATGTACGACGAAGTCGGCATCGACATGGGCGTGATGCTGCCGCTGACGATCCCCGAGTGCAACGCCCTCACGCAGAGTAACGAGGACATCCTGATGATCGCCGAGCAGTACCCGGACCGCTTCATTCCTTTCTGCAACATCGACCCGCGGCTGAGCAACAACTCTCCGGAGTTCGACTTCGCCTGGGTGATGGAGCATTACAAGGAGAAGGGCTGCCGGGGGATCGGCGAGATGACCGCGAACCTCTGGTGGGATGATCCGCGGGTCACGAACCTCTTCGACCACGCCGAGCGCGTCGGCCTGCCCGTCACATTCCACGTGGCCACCCGTGAGGGCGGATGCTACGGTCTGATCGACGAGTTCGGCCTGCCGCGACTCGAGCAGCAGGTGGCCGACCACCCCGACCTGATCTTCCTCGCGCACTCGAACCCGTGGTGGTCGTATATCAGCGGCGACGTGACCGAGGAGACGTGGGGCGGCTACCCGAAGGGCCCCGTCACCGAGGGCGGTCGCATTCCCGAGCTTATGCGCCGCTACCCGAACCTGCACGGCGACATGTCCGCCGGCAGCGGCTTCAACGCCATCAGCCGCGACCCCGAGTTCGGCTGCGCATTCCTCGATGAATTCCAGGACCAGCTTCTGTGGGGCACCGACGTCTGCCGACCGAGCAATAAAAACGATGTGCTCGTCAACCTCAAAAACTTCCTCGAGGCGGCGCTGGCGGACGGCAACATCTCGCAGGAGGTCTTCGACAAGGTCACGCATCGCAACGCTCAGCGCCTTCTCGGGCTGGACGACTGAGGGGAATCAGAAACGCGTCTGAGCCGGACCTTCCCGGCTCAGACGCGTTTCCTTGTGCCAACGTAGTCGTTTTGCCTTGCCGTTGCTGGCCGCTGGTAGCTGGTAGCTGGTAGCTGGTAGCTGGCCGCTGCCTTTGCCTTGCCGTTGCTGGCCTTTGCCTATGCCTTTGCCGTTGCTGGCCGCTGGCCGCTGGTAGCTGGCCGCTGCCTTACAACGGCAGT
>JBKHFA010000267.1:0-4951 GCA_046540615.1 Armatimonadota bacterium
AACGCCGCGGTGGAGGCCGCGCGCGCCGGCGACGCAGGCAAGGGCTTCGCTGTGGTCGCCGAGGAGGTCCGCAACCTCGCCCAGCGTTCCGCTGAGGCCGCTCGTGACACCGCCGACATGATTGAGGACGCGGTCAAAAACGCCGAGGGCGGCGTCACAATCAGCCACGAGGTTGCCGAGGCGCTCACCGAGATCGCCGCCGGCTCCACCAACGTCAACGAGTTGGTCGCCGAGATCGCTGCAGCCTCCGATGAGCAGGCCCAGGGGCTGGAGCAGATCAACACGGCCGTTGGCGAGATGGACTCGGTGACGCAGAACAACGCCGCCAACTCCGAGGAATCGGCGTCCGCCGCCGAGGAACTCTCGGCACAGGCGCAGGAACTGCGCGGCATGGTGGAGACCTTCCGCCTGACCACCGCGCGCAACGCCTCGGGCGGCACCTCTCTCACCCTCGTCGGCAAAGACGCCGGAGACAGCCCGCCGGCCGCGGAGGGCAAAGCCTCGGCGGGGTCGCCCGAAAGGGCCATCCCGCTCGATGACGAGGACGACATGACCGCACTGGCGAGCTTCTGAAGGCGCCGACACACACGACCACGGGGCCGCTCCGATCACTCGGAGCGGCTCCTCATTGTTTCGGAGCGCTCGCCCCAGGACTCAAGTTCGAGCGCGATCCGCCGATGATATCAACGGTGGGAAGAAGACTCCCGCGAGGCCACAGAGGGAACTTCACGAAAGCAGGGAGGATTCCGCGGCGGATCAGAGAACAATAATCAGGTGGGTTTTCGTCAGAAGTACCGCAAGGCTCTCAGGAGCCTTGGACGGGCTTCCGAAATCTCGCCCGAATCTGACCACATCGCGGACCTGCGGAGGATCACGTATGCTTCGAGACGTCCCGTATTGCAGGAGTATCCTGGCGTGCGGCGCGGGAGGACTGGTCCTCTCGGTCCTCTTCCTGACGCTGGTCTACCCTCTCTTCTGCAACAGGGTCTCATACGTCAAAGAAACCAAGGTCCGCGAGTACATGCAGGAGCGGTACGGCATATCCGACGACGCGGCAACGATGCTGCGATCAGACTCGGACGCCGATCGGGAACTGCCCAAGGTCGTGTCTTCCGATTCCGACCGGGGCGAGGCGCTGCCGGACACCGGCAGCACCGATGATGAGCCAGCAAGTGTCGACCGTAACGACGCGGCCGACGTCTCCGGCGGCGATGCGCTCCCGCCGGCAAAACGCCGCTGAAGCGCTCATCCCCGAGGTGATCGTACCTGCAGCCACGCGGACCGGAATGCGGAGCGCGGCATGATCGGTCAACTTTCGGTCGACGACCTCACTGAGAGCCAGTTCGATGAAATCAGTCGCCTCGTAAAGTCGCTCTGCGGCATCAACCTCCACTCCGGCAAACGGGAACTGGTGCGCGCGCGCCTCACCCGGCGGCTGCGCGACCTCCACCTGCCCGGCTTCGATGACTACCTTGATTACCTTCGCGCAAACGAGGCCGAGGAGATCGTCGCGCTGCTCGATGTCCTCTCCACCAACCTCACCCGCTTCTTCCGTGAACCGGTTCATTTCGACATACTCGCCGAACATGTGGCGGGACTCGCCCGGCGCGATCGCCGCGCCTCTGTCTCCATCTGGAGCGCGGGCTGCTCCTCCGGCGAGGAGCCCTACTCGATGGCCATCCGCCTGCTGGAGACGCCGGAAGCCGAGGACTGCGACGTCCGCATACTCGCCACCGACCTGTCCACCCGTGTGCTCGCGACCGCCCGCGAGGCCGTCTACCCCAAAGCGCGCCTGGCCGAGATGGAGCACGGACTGATCGCCCGGCATTTCTCTCCCGTCAACATCGACGACGAGCCGCACTACCGCGTCGCCGAGTCGGTGCGCCGCCTCGTCCACTTCGCGCGCCTCAACCTCATCGATCCGTGGCCGATGCAGGGGCCTTTCTCCGTCATCATGTGCCGCAACGTGATGATTTACTTCGACAAACCCACGCAGCAGTCGCTGGTGAGGCGTTTCTGGCAGATACTCAAGCCAGGCGGCATGCTCTTCATTGGACACTCCGAGAGCCTCACCGGAGTCGATCACAAGTTCCGCTACGTCCGGCCCACCGTCTATGAGAAGCCCGCGGCGGAAAGTGGGGTGCTCGCGTGAAGCACGTAGTCGGCGTCGCGGAGATGGCGGTCTCATCCGATCCCGAAGACCTGCTGATCACCCACGCGCTCGGGAGCTGTCTCGGCATCGCGGCCCATGACCCGCAGGCCGGCATCGGCGGCCTGCTTCACGTCATGATGCCTCTGTCGAAGATCAACCCCGAGAAGGCGAAGGACAATCCGTTCGTCTTCGTGGACACGGGCGTCCCGCGCTTTTTCGACCGGCTCTTCGAGGGCGGCGCGAGGAAGCAAAGCCTGACCGTCATGGTCGCCGGAGGCGCCTCCGTGAACCGCTCCGAGACCGATCGCTTCGCCATCGGAAAGCGCAACTTCGTCGTGTTCAAGAAGCTTCTGTGGAAGAACGGCATCCTGATCGCCGCCGAGGACGTCGGTGGCGAGAAGGCCCGCACGATGCGCCTTGAGATCGGCTCGGGCAGAGTCACGCTCTCCACCGGCGCGGAAGTCACCGAGCTTCGGCCCACCCGACATTCCCGACAGACTGGAGGTGTGCGAAATGTCGCTTAACGTGCTCATCGTCGATGACAGCGCCGTGATGCGCTCGATGGTGCTCCGGACCCTGCAGATGGCCGAGCTTGAGCTTGGAGAGGTCCAGCAGGCGGCCAACGGACAGGAGGGTCTTGAAGCCCTCCAGCGCGGCAACATCGACCTCGCCATCGTGGACATCAACATGCCCGTGATGGACGGTGAGGAGATGATTCAGCGGGCTCGCCAGGATCCTCTGACCGCCCGCATCCCCATCATGATCATCTCCACCGAGGGCAGTCAGACACGCATCAGCCGCCTCATCCAGCGTGGCGTTCGCTTCGTTCATAAGCCGTTCACACCGGAGATCGTCTGCGACGTCGTGGCCGACCTGGCAGGTGAAGCCGCATGACGGGCGACACGCTCCATCAAACGATCGTCGAGACAACCGAGAGGACCTGCGAGACCCTCGCGTTCATGTTCGCAATGCCTCCGCCTGAGGATGGGCCCGAGCCCGGAGAGCAGGAACACTGTGCGCTCGCACGCGTTCGCGTTCACTTCAGCGGCCCCTTCGAGGGCTCGCTGACGCTCAGCATGCCCCGCTCGATGCTCCCGCCGCTTGCCGCCAACATGCTCGGGCTTGATGAGGACGCGACGACCGCCGAACAGCGGCGCGATGCCGCCTGCGAGCTTTGCAATGTCGTCTGCGGGAACCTGCTTCCGGCGGTCGCAGGCGCCGACCCGGTCTTCACGGTCAGCCCACCGGAGTTCTGCGACGATCCGCCTGCGCCCGACTCGGCCTCGTCCCTCAGCGCGCGTGTCTGGCTGGATGAGGGGTGGGTTGAGGTGCAGTTCACCGTGACGGGCGGCCTCCGCATGCTTGAAGGCCGCGCGCCCTGCTGCGATGACCGGGCGGGACTGGAGTCGGTGGCATGATCCGTGTCCTGGTGGTAGACGACTCGGCGGTCGTCCGCGCGGTGTTGACGGAGGAGCTTTCAAGGGCGCCGGACATCGAGGTGATCGCGGCCGCCACCGATCCCTACGTCGCGCGCGACAAGATCGTGGCGCTTCGACCCGACGTGCTGACCCTCGACATCGAGATGCCGCGGATGGACGGCCTGACATTCCTCGGCAAGCTCATGCGCCATCAGCCGATGCCGGTGGTGGTGGTCAGCTCGGTCTCACCGGAGGGCAGCGAGGCGGCCATCCGCGCGCTCGAACTCGGGGCCGTGGACGTGGTCTCCAAGCCCGGATCGGCGTTCACCGTCGGGGATATCTGCGCCCGCCTCCGCGGCAGCATCCGCACCGCCGCGGCGGCGCGCGTGCATCTCCGTCACGGAGAGCCGGATGCGGAGCCGGGCGCCTCCCCCGCTCCGGCGATCCCCCGGGTCGTGCGCACCACGCACAGCGTCATCGCCATCGGCGCCTCCACCGGCGGGACGACCGCCATCCGCGAGGTGCTCACCGGCCTGCCCCGCACAACGCCGGGCACCGTGGTCGTCCAGCATATGCCCGAACATTTCACCGCGGCCTTCGCAAAGCGTCTTGACGAGCAGTGCGCGATGCAGGTGCGGGAGGCCCGCGACGGCGACGCCATCGTCCCCGGCGTGGCACTCATCGCGCCGGGCAATCGCCACATGGTCGTGCAGCGCAGCGGCGCGCGCTACCGCGTCGGTCTCAGGGACAGCCCGCCGGTTCACTACCAGCGCCCGAGCGTCGATGTGCTCTTCCACTCCGCCGCTCGCCACTGTGGTCGCAACTGCCTCGCGGTCATCCTCACGGGCATGGGCTCTGACGGCGCCGCCGGGATGCTCGCGCTTCGCAAGGCGGGGGCGCCTACGATCGGGCAGGATGAGAAGACCTGCGTTGTCTACGGCATGCCGCGCGCCGCCGCCGAGGCAGGGGCCGTCGAGCAGGTGGCGCCTCTGAATGAAATCCCCCGCCGCATCATCGAGACCCTGACGGATCGCACCGCCGCATAGCTCTGCAGTCGCCTCACCGCAGGGCGGGGACCCTGTGCCCCGCCCGCCGTTGCCGTTCCCCTGCCGTTGCCGTCCCCCTCTTCACTTTTCCCTTTTCCCTGCCATTTCCGCTAAAGGCTTTGCGTAAACGCCCGATATACAAAGCGGTGCAGGTTTCGTTACACGCTCGGGGCTGTCGCCGCTCCACCTGCGGACCCTGCTGCCACAGCGCTCAGGCCTCATGTCATGCAGTGTTTTGCGGGCCATCGGGCGGAGACGTTCCACCGTTCGGCGGCCAGGAACCCCAACCGGGGAACGAGGAGGACTCACGTATGTCGCTCACCCGCATCAACCAG
>JBKHFA010000268.1:0-4941 GCA_046540615.1 Armatimonadota bacterium
GCACGACGCCGCTCGCGGCGGCTCGGCCGATCCACTCACGACCGCCGGCCTCTCGCCGCAGACCGCAGACCAGGCGCCGACCACCGGCACAAAGCTTGTTGGCGGAGCAGGAACACCTGCCTCGCCGTCTAAGCATTAACCTGACGCGCCCGTGTCGAACACCTGAAGGAGGATGCGGCAGATGGCCGATTCCGCGTACATCCGATTCTTCTCAGAACTCACAAACGATGATGTCCCGCTCGTCGGCGGCAAGAACGCCTCGCTGGGCGAGATGTTCAGCGACCTCGCCGAAAAGGGCGTCCCGGTTCCCGACGGCTTCGCCACTACCTCCGACGCCTACCGCGAGTATCTCGAGGCGAACGACCTGCCCGCGAAGATCCAGGAGCTGGTCGATGATCTCGACAGCGGCGAGCGCGACCTCGCCGACGTGGGCCATCGCATCCGCGAACTCATCCGGCACGGCGAGTTCCCCGAGGCGATCGCGCAGGCGATCATCGACGCGTACGATGAGCTGTCAGCGCGCTACGACACCGAGCGGACCGACGTGGCGGCGCGCAGTTCCGCCACCGCCGAGGACCTGCCCGAGGCGTCATTCGCCGGCCAGCAGGAGACGTTCCTCAACGTGACCGGCCATCAGAACCTGCTCGAGGCCTGCCGCAACTGCTACGCCTCGCTCTTCACCGACCGCGCCATCAGCTACCGCGAGGAGCAGGGCTTCGATCACATGGAGGTCGCGCTCTCGGTCGGCGTGCAGAAGATGGTGCGCGCCGATGAGGCGGGCTCAGGCGTGATGTTCACCATCGACACCGAGACCGGCTTCCCCGAGGTCGTCGTCATCGACGCCGCGTGGGGACTGGGCGAGAACGTGGTGCAGGGCACGGTCAACCCCGATGAGTACCGCGTCTTCAAGCCGCTGCTCGACGAGGGCGACTTTCAGCCGATCGTCGAGAAGCACCTCGGCGAGAAGGCGCAGAAGATGGTCTACGCCCGGGGCGGCTCCGAGACGACCCGCAACGTCGAGACGACCGCCGCCGAGCGCGACTCCTTCGTACTGAGTGATGACGAGATCGTGACACTCGCGAAGTGGGGCGCGATCATCGAGGAGCACTACGACAAGCCGATGGACATCGAGTGGGCGAAGGACGGCCAACTCGGTGAGCTTTTCATCCTGCAGGCCCGCCCGGAGACCGTCCAGTCGCAGAAAGTCGCCGAGACACTCAAGGCGTACACGCTCAAAGAGACCGGCAGGGTGCTGGTCGAGGGCCTCGCCATCGGTGAGGCGATCGCGACCGGAAAGGCGCAGGTGCTCGAGAGCCCCGAGCAGATCAGCCGCTTCAGCGAGGGCGCGATCCTCGTCACGGGGATGACCGACCCCGACTGGGTGCCGATCATGAAGAAATCCGCGGGGATCGTCACCGACCACGGCGGCCGCACCTCCCACGCGGCGATCGTGAGTCGCGAGTTCGGCATCCCCGCCATCGTGGGGACCGGCGACGCCACCCACGTACTCCGCGACGGCCAGGAGATCACGCTCTCCACGGCCGAGGGGGAGGGCGGGAAGATCTACGAGGGCACGCTCGAATTCGAGGTCGAGGACCTCGACCTGAGCAACGTGCCGGAGACGCGAACGCAGATCATGATCAACATCGCCTCCCCGACCGGCGCCGCCCGCTGGTGGCGCCTGCCGGTCAACGGCATCGGCCTCGCCCGCATGGAGTTCATCATCAACAACATCATTCAGATACACCCGCGCGCGCTGGTGGAGTTCGAAGACCTCGACGACCTCGACCTGAAGGACCGCATCGCGAAGATGACTCGGGCGTATGATGACAGGACCGAGTACTTCGTCGAGCATCTCGCCCGGGGGATCGCGATGATCGCGGCCTCGCAGTATCCGGAGAAAGTCATCGTGCGCATGAGCGACTTCAAGACCAACGAGTATGCGGACCTCATCGGCGGCCACCTCTACGAGCCTCACGAGGACAACCCGATGCTGGGCTTCCGAGGCGCCTCGCGCTACTACTCCGACGAATACCGCGAGGCTTTCGGGCTGGAGTGTCGCGCAATCAAGCGCTGCCGCGAGGAACTGGGCTTCTGCAACGTGGTGGCGATGGTGCCCTTCTGCCGCACCATCGACGAGGCGCGGAAGGTCCTCGACGTGATGGGCGACTTCGGCCTCGTCCGAGGCGCGGAGGGCCTGGAGATCTACGTGATGGCGGAGATCCCCTCCAACATCATACTCGCGGATGAGTTCGCCGAGCACTTCGACGGCTTCTCGATCGGCTCGAACGACCTGACGCAGCTTACACTCGGCGTGGACCGCGACTCCGACCGCCTCGCGCCGCTCTTCGACGAGCGCGATGAGGCCGTCAAGCGCTCCGTCGCGATGCTCATCGAGAGGGCGCACGCGGCTGGCCGCAAGGTCGGCATCTGCGGCCAGGCGCCCAGCGACTACCCGGACTTCGCGGCATTCCTCGTGGAGCAGGGGATCGACTCAATCTCCCTCAATCCCGACAGGGTGCTGCAGACGATCGAGGTCGTGAAGAGGGTCGAGGACGGCGGATAACACGCCTCGGCGTCCGCCGTTGCCGTCCGCCGTTGCCTTTGCCCCGCCGTCGCCGTCCCCTTTTCCCTCTTCACTTATCCCTTTTCACTCCGCCTCCGGAAGTGCCGCGCCCCAGTAAATCACGTCGTGGCGGTTGTAATCAAACGCGAAGTGGATGAAGCGCTCCTCTGCGTCCACTACGCCGTCAGGGTAGGCGAGTGTGCCGGGGAAGTCCGTGAGCGCCCGCTGGTATTCCCACGTGCGCATGTCGTCGTTGGAGACCCACAGCGCGAGCGGATTGCGTCGCCTGCTGGGATCGCGCGTCACCGGCGATGGGTTGTGCACAAGGCAGACTCGCCCGTCGGAGAGCCGATGCAGTCGGAACTTCGCGCCGGGGTTCGGAATATCCGTGGCCTCAGGCGCCGACCACGTCCGCCCGCGATCCGCCGACTCGCTCCGCAGCAGAACCCCCGTCCCGTCTGCGCGTATAAGCATGCTGAGCTTTTCTCCTGAAAGTTCGACAATGTTATTCTCCACCCAGCCGCTCGTCGGGCCGACCAGCTCCGAGCGCTCCCAACTTTCCCCGCGGTCGGCGGTGATGATCGCGCCGTTGTGCCCGTGCTTGAGTAACTCCCGCCGCTCCTCCACGCCCTCCGGGGGCAGGTAGGTCTGCACCGGCAGCAGCCACTCACCCCACGATGTCACGCACAGATTGCGGATGAATGTGTTGCGGGGGTAAGGCTCGAGGCGCTCCGGCTCGCTCCACGTCCGCCCCTCATCGAAGCTCTCGATCGTCCAGCAACGCCAGTCGCCGAAGCCGCCGTCATGCGTGTGCACGAACGCCAGCAGCCGCTCGCCGTCCACGATCAACTCCGACGGCAGGCAGGCGCGGTCGTCGTACTGCAGGACGATTTCCGGCGCGCTCCACGTGCGGCCCTCGTCCGCGGAGCGGCTGAGGACGATGTGATTGTCAGGGTCAGGCTCCCCCGCGCCGCCGGTCATGAACATGACGATCCACTCGCCGGAGGGCAGGATGCGCAGCATCTGATCGACACAGCAGTGGTCCGGGGGCCGGCCCCGGTAGACGACGGCTTTGCGGTCTCGCTCCATCATATCTGAGGTCTCCCTTCAGACGATGCCGAAGGCACGGATCAGCGCCAGCGTCGCCGCCGCGAGAATGACCGCGCCGATCACGCCCACCACCAGCGGCTTCCCGCCGATGCCCTTGAAGGCATCGAAGCGCGTGTTCAGTCCGATCCCGGCCATCCCGAGGAGGATCAGGAACTTCCCGGCGGAGGTGAATGAGTCGATCGCCACCTCGGTGAAAAAGCCGTAGCTGCGCATCGCGACCATCACGAAGTAGCCGAAGAGAAACCACGGGAAGCCCTTGATCCAGTTGACCCTGTCAACGGTCTCCTCCGCCGCCTCCTCGACCGTCTCCCCCGCCCGCTGCTTTGCGATCCACCACGCGTACCAGATGGCGACCGCGAATGCCACCGGCGCGATGAAGGTATTGCGGACCAGCTTCACCGCCGTGGCGATGTCGCCCGCAAGCTCGGAGAAGATGAAGCCCGCGCCGACCGCCTGCGGCGTGGACTGCACCGCCACGCCCGCGAAGAGTCCGAAGACCGTCTCGGCGTCGGGCGCGACAATGCGGAAGATCGCCGGATACACGATCATCGCGACCACGCCCCACAGCGCGATCGTGCCGATCGCGTAGGAGGTCTCCTCCTCCTTCGCCTCGATCAGCGGGGCGGTGACTGCGATCGCGGTGCCCCCGCAGATCGTCGTCCCCACCGAGAGCAGCAGCGACAGCCGCTGCGACAGCCCGAATGCCTTGCCGAGGTAGTAGATCGACCAGAAGGCGATGATCATCGTGCCCACGACGACCGTGAGCATGGCCACGCCCTGGCTGACCACCGTGGCCACGTCGAGGCCCGCCCCTATCAGCACGATGCCGAGAATCAGCGGCGTCTCGAAGACCCGGATCCCCTCGCGACCGGCCTCGGGGATGAGGCCGACGTTCGCCAGGAGGATGCCGAGGATGATCGCGAGGACGGCCGGCTCCACCGGGTTCTTTCCGCCAACGACGACCATCCCGGAGATGAGCACCGAGACGACGGCGATGGCCAGCATGATCAGCCAGCCGGGAAGATACTCCGCTCTTATCTGCATTGGCCCGCACCTGAATCGCGCAACTGAATTCTCGCTCCCGGATGATGGTAGCATTATCAGGTGAATCTGGCAACGCGCGCAGAGGCAAACGACACATTCCTGCGATCTGAAGAACGTGTGAGCAGGCAATGCCCCGTGAAGGGGCCGCCCGAGACCGCCCTCCCAGGGCCTATGCATTACGCACATCTTGACAGCCCGCCGGTGGGCCTTTTGTCGTCAGG
>JBKHFA010000269.1:0-4868 GCA_046540615.1 Armatimonadota bacterium
CGCAGCGATTGCAGTAGACCACCGCCACAGTAATTCCACCTTACCGGCAGTGCGTGGCCGAAAATCAGGCCGAGTATACGCCAACGACTCCGCACTGTCAAGCGGGGCACGATCGAGCCCCGCGGCCCTCGCGGGACCGCCACGACGGACCCTCGCACCCGAGCATTA
This sequence comes from Armatimonadota bacterium, assembly GCA_046540615.1. Taxonomy (GTDB): domain Bacteria; phylum Armatimonadota; class Zipacnadia; order Zipacnadales; family UBA5352; genus UBA5352. The sequence goes on from JBKHFA010000269.1 coordinate 169, forward strand.
AGCGGGTTGCGGCGCTGTGAGCGCCTCCCGCATCGAGTCGAAAATTACCCGACCGGGGCCGGGTTCGTCAAGCTGCTTCGCGTCGCCGTAGGCCTCGCGGCGCTTGCGTGACCACTCTCCGCCGAGGTCGGTCGGCACCTGGCCGAGGAAGCTCGCGCGCTCCGGATGCGGCATCATCGCCAGCACGTTCCCCTCCGGACTGCAGATACCCGCGATGTTGTCGATCGCACCGTTCGGATTCACGTCAGGCCGGTCAACAACGTTCCCATCGGCGTCGCAGTACTGGAAGACAATCTGCTCGTTCGCCCTGAGGCCCTCCAATACCTCCTCGTCACGGGTGGTAAATCGTCCCTCCCCGTGCGCGATCGGAATCGGGATCACCTCACCCTCCCGCATCCCCGCGGTCATCATGCACCGCTCGGGCGGGCACGCCAGCTTCAGATAGACCCACCGGCAGCAGAAAGCCGCGATGCGACTGCTTGCGTCCGGTCGATTCGGCGCCAGCGCCATCTCCACGTCGCCGGTGTGCAGGCCGGGAATCAACCCCGCCTCCACCAGCACCTGCGCGCCGTTGCAGATCCCCAGAGTCGGCTTGCCCGAATCCACGATCTCGTGGATCATCCTCGCCACCACCGGCTCCTTCGTTGCGACAACGCCCGAACGCACCCGATCCTGATAGGAGAACCCGCCACCGACCAGGTAGCCGGCGTACTCACCCAGCTTCTCCGGGTCGAGGTTCCAGCGAAAAACATCACATGCTATCCCCGCGGCCTCAGCGGCGCGCCTGGTCTCCCACTCGCAATTTGAGCCGGGAAACTGCACCAGTGCCACACGGGGCGTCATCTCAGCGGACATCGGCTACCTCCGTCAACTTCCTCTGCGTCTGTGTCGGTATTTCGCCGTCCGATCGCGTTGACCTCTCTACGCCTCAGATCAATGACCCGCCTGCTCGAGAATCGCCTCCACGCAGGCCACCGCATTCTCCGTCGGCACGTCCGGCATGATCGGCTTGGTCGGCGAGATGATGAAGCCACCGCCCCGCCCGATCTCCGTGCAGAGCTTCGCGATCTCAGCCCGTATCTCACCCGGTGTCGCATTCGGCAGCAGCCCCTGGGTGCCGATCCCGCCCTCGAATGTGATCCTCTCCCCCACCCGACGGTTCATCTCGTAGACGTCCTGCGCCTCGGGCTGAAAAGGATTGAACACATCGACGCCGATCTCGATCAGGTCCTCAATGATCGGCGAGTTATCTCCACACGAATGAATCCACACGTCGAAGCCTCGCTCGCGCGCGCGTCCGTACATCTTCGCCAGCCGCGGTTTGAGGAACTCCCGCCACACCGGCGTCCCCATGATCAGCCCCTGCTGGCCCCCGAAGTCGTCGCCGAAGCGAATCGCGTCGATCGGCAGATCGGCCAGCCTGTCCACGAGGTCGAGATGGATCTGCATCAGCCGCTCGAAAAGCTCATGCGCAAAATCCGGGTGCAGGTGGAAGTCCATCAAAATCTCCTGCATCCCCCGCAGCGCCCACGCGCGCTCGAAGAACAACATCCCCAGACTGACCCAGCGGTACCTCTCATGCGCCGAGGAAAACGTTTCTCTCAACTGCTCCAACTCGTCGTCGGGCAGCAGCTCCGGAAACTCGTAGCCCTCAAGCGCGGGCTCCTTCAGCGGCATGTCCACACTGTGCCACGCCCCCGCTCCCGGCGCGTCCTCCCAGACCACGCCGAACGCATCCGTCCACCGTCCATCACGCGCGTCCGGCCGCCACTGCACCCCGGCGCCCTGAAAGAAACCCTCGATGCGCTCACTCCACTCCGCCGAGCCGTAGTGCCGGTTGAGCCGCTCCCGCACCTCCGAATCGATCGGGATCACGTAGGGCACGTAGCCCGTCTCGCGGTGCTCGATTGCGGCCACTATGCGCTCGCGCGGCGTCATTTGCTTCCACCAATCGACTCATGGATGCGGGCGGACCACCACCCGTGGCCCGCCCGCTCATTATATCAGTCAGACAGACTGCGTCAATTCCGGTTATGCGCTCAGAGCATTACTGAGCGTTCTGAAGAGCCTCTTGAGACTCAGCGGCTTCGTGAGAACCGCGTAGGCCTCAGACAATTCCGGCGCGTCCGTGCGCCCTGTGGCCACGATGACCGGGACATCGGAAAGCTCGCGATCCGTCTTGAGAGACGTCAACACGTCCTCTCCTGACATGTCGGGGAGGCAAAGGTCGAGAAGCACGGCGTCCGGCCGGGTCTGCCTCGCCAGACAGAGTGCCTCCTCGCCGCTGTTGGAAGAGTGAATCTCGTAGCCGTCGCGTCGGAGCGCTACACCAAGCATTCGCGTAATTCTCGGATCGTCATCGATGACGAGCAGACACGGACTCCCCATAGAGTCAACTCCGTCCAGTCCGACAGCCGGTGGCCGAAGGCACAAAAGCCTTCGCATATATTCACGTACGCAATATGTTACCCAACCTTCCCGGGTCTCAACCACCTCTTTGCGGCGCACCAGCCTGACCGCGCCGCCTTTCATGCCGTCCTGCAGGTCCCTCCACCTCCGCCGCGAAATGCCACCCGCCGCGTCACTACGCTCATTCGAGGAGACGATCGTCATGCCCGACGCAGTACGACTCGCCATCGTGGGCGCGGGAGGAATCGCGCAGGCGCATCTGAACGGCTACGACTCCCTCGCCGATGCCGGATACGATCGCGTCGCCATCACGGCCGTCTGCGACGTGAATGAGGAGAGCGCCAACTCGACCGCCGACCGCATCGAGGAGAAGTACGACCGGCGCCCGCGGATCTTCGAGACCGCCGAGCAGATGGTCGAGGCGCGCGCCGCCGATGCGGCCGACATCTGCCTGCCGCACGCCTACCACCACACCGCCGGCGTCGCCTGCCTCGAGGGCGGCGTGCATATCATGGTCGAGAAGCCCGTCGGGATCACCGTGAAGGCTACGAAGCGCATGATGGAGGCCGCTCAGGGCTCCGCCCCGGACACGGACCTCGTCATCGCCGGGGCCGAGCAGATCCGCCGCTGCCTCCCCGCCCGCGCCATCGAGTGGGCCATCAACGATCAGGGCATGATCGGAGAGCCCCAGTTCTTCACACAGGAGGTCTTCTCCTGGAATCCGCTGGACCGGAGCGACTACAAGTTCGCGTGGCGGGCGCTCAAGCTCATGGGCGGCGGCGGGATGCTGCTCGACGCCGGCGCGCATTTCGCCGACATGGTCCAGCACGTCTTCGGCCCGGTGGAGACCGCGATCTGCACCATGCGCACGATCGACGACACGATCATCGACCTGCCCGACGTGGACCCGCAGCCTGTCGATGTCGAGGACTACTGGACCGCCACGCTCGTCTTCGAGAGCGGCCTCACCGGCCACTGGGCGTGGTCCCAGCACGCGCCGGGCCGGAAACTCTCCACGCGGATGTACTACGGCGCCGAGGGCTCGTTCGCGGACAAACAGGAGTGGATGCACCCCTTCCAGTTCGGCGCGGACCTCATCAAGAATGATGGCACCGAGGTCCCGCATGAGGAGATCGAGATCCAGTACGCCGCGTCACTCTCCGAGGAGGAGAAGGCCTCGCTCTTCCCCTACGCGATCACCGACGGCATCGCGATCGAGTGCTGGGACTTCATTGAGGCGGTCGCTGAGGGCCGCGACCCGGAGATCGGCGCGGAGGAGGCGCTGCAGGCGAAGTCACTGTGCTTCGCCCTTTACGAGTCCGCGCACGCCGGCGGGGAGCCGACCTCCGTCGAGGCCGTCAGGTCCGGCGAGATCAGCGCCTACCAGGACCCGATCGACGAGTACTGGGACATCTGAGCGACGGCAGCGGTCAGCTTTCAGCTACCAGCGGCCAGCGAACGACAACAGCAAACGGCGGCGGCTTCGAAGCCGTCGCCGTTGTCGTTGTCGTTACGTGGCACGGGCGTCTCGCCCGTGCGTCGTTCGGACTGCCGAACAGCTAACGCGGCACCCTCCCCATCACCGGAAAGCTCGGGTCCTGGAAGCCGAAGCCGGAGTGCTCGCCCGGCGGGACAAGTTCGTCGATCCGCTCCTCGATCTCCGGGGTGATCTCGACCTCAAGCGCCCCGAGGTTGTCCTCAAGCTGATCGAGCGTGCGCGGGCCGATGATCGGGCAGGTCACAAGCTCGTTCGCCATCACCCACGCCACCGCAAGCTGCGCGGCCGTGCAGCCGATCTCGTCCGCGAGCGCCACGACCTCCTGCGCCAGCTCGAAGTTGCTCGGGCGGAACTCCGTCTGCATCAGGCGCTCATTGCCGCGACCGGCGCGCGAGTCCTCCGGCGGCTCCTCACCCGCCGCGTATTTCCCCGTCAGCACCCCGCGCGCGATCGGCGAGTAGCTCACCACGCCGAGCCCAAGCTCCTCGCACGCGGGCAGAAGCTCCACCTCGATGTCGCGGTTCGCGATGTTGTAGAGCGGCTGCACCGCCACCAGCGGCTCCCACCCGGCCAGCGCCTGCGCCCCGAGCGCGTCGGCCACGCGCCAGGCCGGGAAGTTGCTCACGCCCACGTAGAGTACTTTCCCCTGCCTGACGAGGTGGTCCATCGCCGACAGCGACTCCTCGATCGGCGTGTCCGGGTCGGGCTTGTGCAGGTAGTAAAGATCGATGTAGTCGGTCCCGAGCCTCTGCAGCGACGCCTCGCAGCCCTCGATGATGTGCTTGCGCGAGGA
>JBKHFA010000270.1:0-4845 GCA_046540615.1 Armatimonadota bacterium
TTGCCGGTGGGCGTGGTGACGAGGGTCTGACGGATCGCCTCGACGCTTTCCCGGCGCAGGATGCGGGCGCCGTCGAGTTCACCGCCACCCAACATCGCCCGCGTGAACCGCGCCACGTCACCTGCGGTGCCGAAGAGCCCCGCATTTCCTCCGACGCCTCCGAGGGAGCGAGCGTTCTCATCATGCACCACGCCCACCAGCGTCCCCTCGGGCAGGCGCTCGGTCGCGGCGCAGCGGGCGCGCAGGTCGGCAGGAGGACGGAAGCACGTGTCAGCCATCCCGAGCGGCTCGAAGATTCTCTCTCGCGCGAGGTCCGCCAGCGGCCGTCCTGTCGCCTCCTCGGCCACTGACGCGAGCAGGATGAATCCGAGACACGAGTACACTGATCCTCCCCCCGGCGCATATTCGAGCGGAAGTCCGCAGATCGCGTCGGTCATGTGCGACCGACGCTCGCTCAGCGGCAGCATCCGTCCCCGCTCGCCCGGCCGCCAGTACGCCGGCAGACCGGAGGCGTGTGTCAGCAGGTGCGCGAGCGTGGCGTCCTCCCGCCGGTTGCCGGTGAATCCTGGAATCCAGCGCTCGACCCGATCGTCCAGCGACAGCGCGCCACGCTCCGCCAGCTGCAGAATCACGGTGGCGGTGGCCACTGGCTTGGTGAGCGACGCCATGTCGAAGACGGTGTCGCGTTCCATCGGCAGACGCTGAGGTTCGATGCAGCGATCTCCCACCGCCACGTGGCAGAGCGTCTCATCACCCCTCCCGACGAGACAGACCGCTCCCGGCGTGATCCCGGCGTGGATGGCCTCTGCGATGGCACCGGCTATCCGCTGCCCGATGCTTCTGTCGCCGCGCATGCTCCTCAGACTCCTCTGACCAACACCACATGGTTCGACATCTCCATCTTCGTCTTGCGAACGCTGTCCGCCTCCGCCCCGTGGGATGGCTCGCGCATGGCACGGGGCTTGCAGAGATACACCCGGACGTCGCCTGTGTTGCGAGCCATGCGGAGGTGCGCGCAGTGAAAGCCTACCGAAGTTACACCGTCAGACCGCGATTGCCCGAGAGCCTGCGGCCGCTGACCGATCTTGCGATGAACCTGTGGTGGAGTTACACTCCCGACGCGCGCGAACTCCTGCGCAGAATCGACCGCGATCTGTGGGAGAAGACCGGTCACAACCCGGTCGAGATGCTGGGGATGATCAAGCAGGAGCGGTGGCAGAAACTGCTCGCCGATGCATCATTCCGCGGGCACCTCGACCGCGTCTCAGCCGACTTCGAGCGCTACCGGAGCGACGAGACGTGGTTCACCCGCAACCATGCCGATCGAGTGGACGACACCATCGCCTACTTCAGTCTCGAATACGGCCTCAGCGAATCGCTCCCGATCTACGCGGGTGGGCTTGGTGTGCTGGCTGGAGATCACCTCAAAAGCGCGAGCGACATGGGCGTGCCGATCGTCGGTGTCGGCCTGCTTTATCAGGTCGGCTACTTCAGCCAGTACCTCAACCCCGACGGCTGGCAGCAGGAGGAGTACTCCGAAAGTGACTTTCACACAATGCCCGTCGAGCAAGTCAAATGCGCGGACGGCAGGTGCCCGCTGTGCATCGAGGTTCCGATCGGCGAGCGCATCGTACACGCGAATGTCTGGCGGGTGAGGATAGGGCGCATCAGTCTCTACCTGCTCGACACCAACACTGATATGAACTCGCCTGCGGATCGGCAGATCACGTACCAGCTTTACGGTGGGGATCTCGACATGCGTATCCGCCAGGAGATGCTCCTCGGCATCGGCGGTGTGCAGGCTCTCAAGCGCTGCCTTGAGGTGGCGCCGGACGCCTTTCATCTCAACGAGGGACATGCTGCATTCCTTGCGCTCGAGCGCGTCCGGCTGGCGATGACTGAACATGACCTTTCATTCGATGAGGCCGTCGAGGCTACCCGAGTCGGCAACATCTTCACCACGCACACTCCGGTCGTCGCCGGACACGACAGTTTTCCGCGCTCGCTCATCGAGCGCTACTTCAAGCAGTACCACGCGCAACTCGGCCTGACCGCGGAGGAGTTCATGGCGCTCGGCGCCGGGCGTTCGGGCGGCGGCTCCGATCACTTCTCGATGACCGTCCTCGCTCTGCGCTTTTCCGCGTGGCGCAACGGCGTGAGTCGGTTGCACGCGAAAGTCTCGCGCGGCTCGTGGTCACATGAGTGGCCCGATCTGCCGCCCGATGAGACGCCGATTGAGGCGATCACCAACGGCATTCACACCGGCTCATTCATCTCGGACGACATGGCGACACTCTTCGACCGCTACCTCGGCGCCAGGTGGCGCACTGAGCCCGGCGATCAGAGCGTCTGGGCGCGCGTCGCGGACATCCCCGAGGCGGAACTGTGGCGCGCCCACGAACGTCGGCGTGAGCGGCTCGTCGCGGTTGCCCGCCGACAGCTTCACTCGCAACTGCAGCACCGTGGCGCGGGCCAGGCGGCGCTGAGCCGGGCGCATGAAGCGCTCGACCCTGAGGCGCTCACGATCGGCTTCGGCCGGCGCTTCGCCACGTACAAGCGGGCCACGCTGATCCTGCGCGACCGCGAGCGCCTCCGTGCGATGCTCACCGATCGCGACCGCCCGATCCAGCTTATCTTCGCCGGCAAGGCGCACCCCGACGACCGGCCCGGCAAGGAGCTTATCCGCGACGTGGTGCACTTCACAAATGACCCCGCGGTGCGACAGCGCGTCGTCTTCCTCGAAGACTACGACCTTCAACTTGCGCGGTACATCGTGCAGGGCGTCGATGTGTGGCTCAACACCCCGCGCAGGCCGATGGAGGCCAGCGGCACCAGTGGGATGAAAGTCACTGCCAACGGGGGGCTGAACTGCTCGATCCTCGACGGGTGGTGGGATGAGGCATACGCCCCGGAGACGGGCTGGGCAATCGGCCGGGGCGAGGAGTACGCCGACCCCGAGCACCAGGATGAGGTGGAGTCCGAGGCGCTTTACACGCTGCTCGAGCAGGAGATCATCCCGCTCTTCTACGACCGCGGAGCGGACGGTACGCCGCACGGCTGGGTCGCGAAGATGAAGAGCGCGATGCAGGCGATCTGCCCGCGATTCAACTCCAACCGCATGGTCGGCGAGTACGTTGAGCGCTTCTATCTGCCCGCGATCAGTCACAGTAAGGCCCTGGCCGCTCAGGACTTCCGCACCGCGCGCGATCTCGCGGCATGGCGGCGCCGCATTGAGAGCAACTGGCCGCATGTCGCGTGCCTCCGCATCACCGACGACATCGACGAGGCGACGTGGTACGCTGATACGATCACGGTCACCGCGGACGTGGCGCTCGGCGAACTCTCTCCTGACGACGTCATGGTTCAACTGCAATTCGGCAACGTGGGCAGTTCGGGGGAACTCATCCAGCCCCGTGAGATAAGGATGCGGCACGCCGGCCCTGCTCCCGGCGGGGAACGGTTCGTCGGCGAGATCGTCTGCGACGGCGCCGGACGCTGGGGATACACGACGCGCGTGTTGCCGAATCACGCCGACCTCGTCGATCTCGCCGATGCCGCACACGTCAGGTGGGCGGCCTGACCGCACATGGACAGGCGGGCTCCGTGGAGGGCTTCCACGGAGCCCGCACTATGTCGACACGCCCGCGGCCTCGCCGTCGCCATGTCACGGCAGCGGCTGGAACGAATTCAGCATCGTCATGAACGCCTCGAGGTACGCGTCGGCGGCGTCCGCTCGACCGGTGTACGAGATGACCCAGGTGTGCGCGCCGTTGCTGTAGACCAGTCCGACATGCAGTGACGGGACCCCCTCGATCGTACCGTTCCCCATCAGAAGATAGGCAGGCTCCCCGTTGTCGAGCGTCTCCATCGAGCGGTGAATCACCTCGACTCCAAGCTCCGCCATGTACGCCTCAGCAAGCTCCTCGATCGGCGAACCGCCGGCATCCGAGAAGATCGACATGAAGACATTATCCGTCGGCCCGTACATCGCGTAGGAGACCTCGTCCACCTGCGTGCCCCTGAAGCCCTTGGGGACATCAAGCTGGAACTTCAGATCCGCGCTGACCACCCGGCCTGACTCCGCCGTGATACCGGTGGTCCAGTCCTGCAGATCGCTGGTCTCGAGGGTTTGATGCGTTCCCCACATGTTAATGTCCAGCTTGTACTCGCGCATCCTGAACCCGCTCTCCGGCTCGAGCAATTGCACGACGGCCTTTGCGCCGTAGTCCTCGACCTGGAAGAGCGCGTTGAGCAACCAGCCCCGGCCGATCACACCGTTCAGCGGCTCCCCGCTGTTCTCCACCTGCAGGCTTCCGGTCCTGAAGTGCGGGATGGCGAACTTCGTCTGATAGTCATCCTCGCAGTACACAATGACAGGACCGGCCGGCGTCGCGACCGCGCCGATGTTCGAAAAGGACGGCACCTCACGAGAGATTTCTGTTCGCCAGACGGCGTTGATATTGTTCGACGAGCACTCCAGCAGCTTCTGCGACTGATCGTAGGTGATGGTGTAAACGCTGTTCTTGTACGTGACCGGCAGCGTCTGCGCGCTCGCTGTGACTGCAACGCCTGCAACGATGACTCCTGTCAGCGTGGCGGCAATCAGAATGCTGCGGGGACTCGGAAAGCTCATGACGACCTCCTGCTGTGGGTGGTGTCCGGCGCTTCTCGTCGGTGATTGTCCTGCCGGCACGCCGATGTTACATGCGCGCAAAGCTCATCATCGCGTATTGGCGTGCTGACCGAACTGTGGTTCCCCCCGCGGCGAGGGCACCTCCACGCGGGGCTTCGTATCAAAGTCTAATGGTTCATGCCGCAGGGCATCGGCGAGCCGGGCCTCACCCC
>JBKHFA010000271.1:0-4819 GCA_046540615.1 Armatimonadota bacterium
ACAATCTGCGTCTGCCCGCGACCGCGCTTGAGCTTTGACACCCTGAGGGCCCTTGTGATATAGTCCATCCGAGCGAATCCACAGGAATCTGGTCGCACGCGGCCCCGCGGGGCCGAACTGTCGAGAGGGGTGTTCGTCGTGCGCGCGCTCACGGTCATCGCAGCAATCTTCGCAATCACGCTCGTCACCGCCACCATCGCCGTGGCAGGTACACTCTCCGTTGACGGACCCGGCAGCCTGTCGGTCAATATCACCTGTGACCTCCCGCCCGCCGAATCCGCTTCGCCGGAGGTCGCGGGGCCGATCTCCGTCGCACCCGTCTCCGACGACATCCGCGGCAAGCCTCTCGTTATCTATCTGAACGGGAAGGTCGCCGGCCTCACAAGCAGCACCTCGGGCCGCTTCGACCTCAACTCCGACGCGCTCGGCGAGGGCGAGCACACGCTTCGCGTGGATGCCCTTGAGGGCGAGCAACTCATCGCCTCCACCGGCAGCGTTCCGTTCACCGTTGTCAGCGCGGCAAAGGCCGCTGAGCGACAGGCGGAGGCCACGCCCGACCTCGGTGGGGCGCGGCCGGAGTTCGTCAAGCTTTACAAGCCGAAAGTATTCCGCGAGATCGTCTACTTCAACAACCGCGAGGCCGATCTTGAAAAGCACGCATTCGTCCGCAACGGACGCGTGTACATCACCCTGACCGACCTGATGCGCCACATCGGCGGCAGCATCATCTGGGGGCCGGCCGATGACGAGATGATGGTCTACCGCAACGATGTGGAGGTCAAAGTCTTCCCCAGCAGTTCCACCGTCTACGTTAACGGCGTCAAGACCACACTCGATCACACGACGCTGCGCCGGCAGAATCGGACGTACGTTGCGGTCCGGCCTTTCGCCGAGCTTTTCGGCATCGCCACCGAGTGGGACTTCCAGGACGACCGCGCATACGTCGTCTATCAGGAGTAGGGTCGCCTCGAGGGTGCGTTATGCGTGAGAGTGAGGACGTGGAGAGGCTGACAGGCGCAGCGCGCACGGCGCGTGAGCGAGCCGTCGCCCCGTATTCGAACTTCCCCGTCGGCGCAGCCGTCATGTGCGCCGACGGTCGCATTTTTGAGGGCTGCAACATCGAGAATGCGGCCTACGGATTGACGATGTGCGCGGAGCGTGTCGCGCTCTTCTCGGCGGTCGCGGCCGGATGCCGCCAGATCGACGCGATCGCGATCGCCGGTCCCGATGATGAGCCTCTCAGCCCCTGCGGCTCCTGCAGGCAGGTGATGCTGGAGTTGGCTCCGAATGCCGATGTGATCATGGCCGGAGAGACCGCGCGTCGGACGCGGACGGTGAGTGACCTTCTGCCCGATGCATTCGGCGAGGCGGACCTCGGGGGGCGGTCGTAGACGGCAGCACAGGAGGAGTGCAGGGTGCCGGCCTTTTCATCGCAGTCATCACCGCAGCTTCGCCCGCTCACCTTTGTCATCCCGGCGCTGCTGTTGCTCGCATGCAGTGTCCCGTCATCCGCATGGCCGTGGTCAGCAGCCGGTCAGACTCTTCCCATGCACAGCGCGCGGGAGACGCGGCTGGTTGAGACGGCCGACCTGTTCCCCACGTGGGCGGACTGGACGGACGGACGTCGCGTGATGGTGCCCGGCGTCTATCACACGCGCAGGACGCGCGTTGACGCGCGGACCGGTCGGCCGGTCGAGATCGAACTGGCCCTCGCGGAGCCGCGGCTGGTGCACAGTCACCGCGTTCCGGGCGAGCACCCGCCGCGCATCGCTCTGACCTTCGATGACGGCCCCAGCGCCACGTATACCCCGCAGCTTCTCGACATCTTCGCCGAGCATGGCGCCCGCTGCACTCTCTTCACCCTCGGGCGGCTGGTGGGAAGTCACAAGCAGATCCTGCGGCGCGCCGAGCAGCAGGGGAACGAGATCGCGATCCACTCATGGTGGCATGCCAGTTACACGGGCCTTTCGAACGCCGAGATCCGGGCGGACATCGCCCGCTGCCGCGCCGCGCTTGAGGGTGTGGCCGAGCAGCCGGTCCGATGGTTGCGCCCGCCCTACGGGAACGCGGACGCTCGCGTGCGGCAGGTCATCAACGACGCGGGCCTGCGCGTCGCGATGTGGTCGGTCGATCCGCTCGACTGGCGGAACCCGGGGTCGGATGTCGTTGCGCGACACATACTCGCGAACGCGCGCGACGGCGCGGTGGTCGTGTTGCACGACGGCGGTGGGAATCGCGCCGGAACCGTCGCCGCGATGCGCAGGGTCGTCCCGGAGTTGAAGGAACGCGGGTTCGAACTGGTCACACTCTCGGAGCTGACCGGACTGGCGGAGCCGCCGCCGGTGGAGCGCGGGATGCGGCTGACCATCGCCGATCAGGTATTCGATGTCAGGGCGGATTTCGATGATGTGAAGGTGACGGTTGACGGCGTCGAGGTCGAGCTGGCGGAGCCGCCGGTGATGATCGACGACCAGTTTCTCGCCAACGCGCGGCCGGTGCTCGATCGGCTCGGAGCGCCTGTCCGGTGGGATCCGGAGACGCTGGCGGTCGCGTTTCCGGGGGTACGAGGGGAGTTCGTGGTGAAGCTCAACAGCCTCGACGTGAGGCTGGCCGGTGACAGGCTCCTCGTCAAGACGCCCTCCATCTACTATCACGGCGCCGCCATGCTGCCGGTCTGGCTGATGGCCAATGCCTGCGGCAGGACCGTCCGGTGGGACGCCGACACCCGGACCATCGAGTTCACGAGCGGCCCGCGCGCTGATCGGCGACCGCGGGTAGAGGAGAGTCTGATGACGCTCCACCGGCCCGATGGCACGCGTGTGTGCTGGTGGCCGCGCTCATCGCTGCTCAGTCGGCTTCCCGGAGGAGAAGAGTTTGCCGCTCTCTGAGACCACGGAGCCGGAGGGGCCGCGGGCGGTGGCAGGACTGTCCGGCGGAGTGGACAGCGCGGTTGCGGCCCTGCTGGCGATGCGGGCGGGCCTGCGGCCGATCGGCATCACGCTGATCTTCCCGGGTGTCTCCACGTCTCCTGCGCGCGCGGTCTGCGAAACCCTCGGCATCGAGCACCGCGCGATCGAGGCCCGCGAGGCCTTCGAGCGATGTGTGGTGAGCGAGTTCGTCAGCGACTGGGCGCGAGGGCGCACGCCCAACCCGTGCGTGGAGTGCAATCCGCGCGTGAAGTTCAGCCTGCTGCAGGAGCAGGCCGATGCGCTGGGATGTTCGCGGATCGTCTCGGGGCACTACGCGCGGGTGGCGCGCGCGGGCGAGTGCTGGCATCTGCTGCGCGGAGTCGAGCGCGGGCGCGATCAGTCGTACATGCTCTACCGGCTGCCGCAACGTGTGCTGAGCCGCCTGATGCTGCCGGTGGGTGAGTTGGACAAGCCGGAGGTGCGGCGGCTGGCAACGGAGGCCGGCCTCTCCGCGGCCGAGCGCGAGTCCAGCCAGGATGTGTGCTTTACGCCGGATGGCGATGTCGCGGAGTTGATCGGATCCCGGGTGCCGAGCGCGCTGGAGCCCGGTCCGATCATGGACGACGCCGGAGAGGTGCTCGGCACTCACCGCGGGCTGGCGCGGTACACGGTGGGGCAGAGGCGCGGTCTCGGCATCGGCGGTCCGGGCGGGCCCTGCTTCGTGCAGCGGATCGATCCGGCGCGCAATGCGGTGATCGTCGGCAGCGAGGATGACCTGTGGGTGGAGAGCGCAGAGATCGAGCGCCTGCATCTGATCGGGGAGGCTCCCGAAAGTCCCTTCGAGGCGAGCGTCATGACGCGCTACCGGGGGAGGGAGACGCCCGCGACCGTGTCGCCGGAGGGCGACCGGGCGCTGATCCGCTTTCACCGGCCGCATCGAGCACCCGCGCCGGGCCAGTCGGCGGTCTTCTACGAGGGCGCGCGCTGCCTCGGTGGGGGTATCATCGTCTGAGTGCGATTCGCCGGTCGCTGCGCAGCCGCGCGGGATCTGCTATGATACACTCTCGGGATGCTGTGGAGCTTGAGTTCCTCCGATTTGCGCCGATAGCCGAATCAACCAGGGTGACATGATAGATGGTCGATCTTCACAATCACATACTCAGATACGTCGTGAAGCTGCCGGTCCATCCGACTGAGCCTGACATGGAGACCGCCGTGAAGATGGCGCAGATCGCCGAGGAGGATGGCATCACGGTGATCGCGTCCACGCCTCACTTCCGCCCCGAGCGGCTTGGCGACCGGGTGGAGGAGATGTACGAGATCCTGCACTCGGCCGTGGATACTCTCAACGCGACACTGATCGAACGCGGCGTCAACGTCGAGGTCGTGTCGGCCGCGGAGATCGCCATGTGCGAGCAGTTACCCGACCTGGCGGACCGCGGACTTCTGCCCACACTCGGCGACACCCGCAACGTGCTCATTGAGTTGCCGATGAACAGTTACGCGGCGTACGCGGAGGACGTCCTCTTCAGGCTGCAACTGAAGGGCTATCAGCCGATCATCGCGCATTTTGAGCGCCTGGCGACAGCGCCTGTGAGGAAGATCAGTCCGCGAAGTCTCCACGAGCGCAACATCAAGCTCCAGGTGAACTGCGGGAGCCTGACGGGACGGCGCGGGAGCAAGGTGGCGGACCTGGCGCGGGCGCTTCTGAAGGACGACCTCGCCGCCGGCCTCGGCTCTGACGCTCACGATCCGGTGGATGCGCCGCCGCGCCTGACACCCTGTCGGGGCATCGTGGAGCGTGTCGGCGGTCAGGGTGCGTTCGAGCGGCTGACGGTGAAGCGGTCGCTGGCTCTCATCGGCAGGTGACGCTCGCAACAGGGCCGCGAGCGCCGCGGCCGGGAGCGGGC
>JBKHFA010000272.1:0-4802 GCA_046540615.1 Armatimonadota bacterium
AGATCTGCGGATGCTCCTTGAGGCACCGCCACAGCCAGCTTGACGCGCATTTGGCAGCTCCTGCGTGGATGAAGTTGGGAAGCATGGTGGTTCTGCGTCTCCTCGGTGGGCTGTGATCTGTCGTTCTCCCCCTCTCCCGCTTGAAATCGCGTCGTTTGCGATTTCCAGGGAGAGGGGGCCGGGGGGAGAGGCCGCCTTTAAAGACGTTCATCCAGCTCCCTTCTAATCTTCTCCAGCACGCCTTCCATGTTCTTTTTGACTTCCTCGTCACTAACACGCAGCACGCGGATGCCCTGGCCGTTCAACCAGTCATCGCGCCAATTATCGTAGCCTTCCTGCTCATCGTGTACGGTACCATCGACCTCCACGGCTAATCGTGCCGGCGCGCAGTAGAAGTCGAGTACAAAATCGCCGATCGGATGTTGCCGTCGAAACCTGACACCGAGCGCCTTGCGGCGCAGTAACTGCCACAGTTGATTCTCCGCCCAGGTCGGTTCCTGACGCTGTTCCTTCGCAAACTCCAGTTTCCCTGCGTCTGCGACACCTCGTACAAGTCTCTTCTCGCGCCTGTTCACCTTCACACCCCACGTCACCTGTCACGGGCCTCTCCCCCCTCGGTCCCCCCTCTCCCTGGACGCATAAGCGCCATGCGTCAAGCGGGAGAGGGGGGAGGGAAATGACCGCTCCCAACGCGCGCCGCTCAGGCCGATCACTCGACCCACACCGGACTTGACCACGCCATCTCGCCGTCGGCTTGCGTGATGCGCGCGTAGTAGTACGTGCCATCGGCCGGGACGTCGTCGTCGAAGAGCGTGACGCGCACCAACGGGCCGTTGCCGGTGTGCTCGTAAATCACATCGCGCCCCCGCAGCACCTCCACGAAGGTGACCGCCTCGGTGCCGGTGACTGCCACATCGATGCGCACCTCGTCCCGCCCACCCTCGATGATCGAGCCCATCGGCGCGCCCTCGACCTCGAACTCCAGAGCGATCCGCGCGCCCGTGGTGCCGTAGCAGCGGCGGTTCCAGAGCGCATCCCAGACCGCCTCGCGCGTAAGCTCCGGCGCGAGGACCGCCGTCAGCCCGCCCGGATACGCCCGCCGCACGCGCAGCCAGTCGGTCTTGCCGGGCCTCCCGGCGTGGTCGTCGGAGGCGGCCATGAAGCCCAGCCGCCAGCCCTTCGCCAGCAGGTCCGCCCCGAGATGCCCGTCGTAGTTGCGATCACGCGCGGGCATCAGCGGCCGAGTCGCGTCGAGGCTCTCGGAGGCGCCCCAGATCGAATACACCTCACACAGCCGCACCAGGTCCGGGTCGTAGAAGCTGCCCGAGCCGTGGGCGTGCTGGTGCAGTATCATCATCGCACCGTGGTCCTTCCACGTCGGCGCGTGATCGGCCATGTTCGCGTATTCGCTGCGGTCGATGTCCGTCGCGCGCAGCAGCGGGCCCTCGTCGCCGGGGTAGTAGATGCACTTGTCGCCGTAGTGCTCCTTGCGCGCATTGAGCGAGTACTCGTACCCCAGCAGCGTCACCATCTCCCCGGGGCGGTTGTGCTCCGCGGTGGCGCGCTTGATGTGCTCCCAGTCCTCATCGCTCATGTACTGCGAGTGGTCGGCGATGGCGGTGAAATCCAGCGCACCCTCCTCGCGCGCGAATTCGTAGTACTGCTCGGGCGTCTTCAGCCCGTCCGACAGCCGCGTGTGGCCGTGAATGTCACCCCAGAAAGTTTTGTCCCGCCCCGGTTCAGAGGTGCAGATCGTCGGGTTGGAGACGCCGGTGAGGCCGCTGTCGAGGTCGGTCACGCGCACGATCTTCTCACCGGGCGTGTCGAAGCTCACACGCATCCTCCGCTGCGTTCCGTGGCGGCCGACAAACTCGGCGCTGGCTCGGGGATCGTTGGAGGTGACCTCCAGCACGCCCTCGGTGGGCTCACAGGTGTTGCTCTCCTCGTCGCGCGTGAGCACCGCCACCTCGATGGTGTCACCGCTGACTGCGAAGGTCGGCGCGCAGACCTCGAAGTGATCGGGCGCGCCGGCGACGACCTCCAGCGTGGGCTGGTCGCCTGAAACGAGCGTGTAGCCGGAGAACTTCGCCGAGCGTGTCCCGTCCACGTCGGTCGCGATGGTGAACTCGGGCTCTCCGGCGAAATGCTGTGCGTAGGCCCCGGGGACGAAGCCGCGCCGCCGACCGTAGGTGAGCGTGACGGTGTCGCCCTCCTTCAGCGGCTCGCCGGTGACTTCGGCGTAGACCATCCGCCCCCAGCGCGTCACGTAGGAGAAGCGGTCGATCTCGACCGGCGGCTGCTCGACCGAAAGCTCGATCTGCGTGCCCTCACGCGAGCAGACGGCCGAGCAGTAGCCCTCATCACCGGGCCACCAGATCTGCGGTGGCGTGAAGCCGTAGGGAATCTCGAAGCGGATGCTCCCGCCGATGTCGATGCCCGCGGGCCCTGCCGTGTATGTGATCTGCCACCAGCCCGCCTCATTGGCCTGCACGGGCTCCGACGGCTCGATGATCGCTCGTCCGTTGTCCGTCCCGATCTCTTCATTGCGCATGATGGGCGTCTCCTTGAGCGTCTCGTTCCTGCCGGTCGGCTTACACATCAGATTTCCCCAACTGAACGCGCGCCTCCTGCCTGGTGAGGGCTGCGTCTCTCCGGGCGAGGGCGCCCGGAGTCCGGAATCACAGGATGACCCGGAGTCCGGACTCGCAGGATGACCCGGAGTCCGCAATCGCAAGAAGACCCGGAGTCCGGGCGCCCTCGCCCGGACGCCGTTCCCACGAGCAAAGGACTCGCCTCCCTCGCGGAGAAATCTGTCCTCGGCGCCTGACGCGCATCCACGCAAACTCAGGGAGAACGATCATGTCAAACGCATTCGACGCACCCGGACAGTGGCTTCGCGGCAACCTTCACCTGCACACAACCGCCTCCGACGGGCGGCTTGAGCCGCAGGAGGCCGTGGACGGCTACCACGAGCAGGGCTACGACTTCCTCGCCATCACGGACCACAACACCGTGGTCGATGTCGATGAGCTTGACGACCGCGGGATGACGCTGCTGCCGGGGGTCGAGATCGCGGAATTGGGCGGCGAACTTGCGCAGACCGTCCACTGCGTCGGCATCGGCCCCTCCCGGCAGTGGGAGAAACTTGAGGACGACACCGCCCAGGCGTCCATCGGCCGGCTCAGCGAGATCTGCGAGGCCTGCTTCGTCGCGCACCCCTCGTGGTCGAGCCTGACCTTCGTGGACATCCTGCCGATCGAGGGGATCATCGGCATCGAGGTCTTCAACACCACCTGCCGCCGGGGCGTGGGACGCGGCACCTCCGAGGTGCAGTGGGATGCGCTCGTCGCGCGCGGCAAACGGTACTTCGGCCTCGCGGTCGATGACGCGCACTGCAAGTATGACGACCGCTACGGCGGCTGGATCATGCTCAAGGCCGAGGACCGCTCGCGCGAGGCGATCTACGAGGCGCTGCGAGCGGGCAACTTCTACGCCACGATGGGCCCGACCATCGAGAGCGTGCAGATCGAGGACCTGACGGTCCGCGTTACGTCCTCGCCCGCGGTCGAGTGCTTCGCGGTCTCGCCAACCCCCGGCAGGGGCTCGACGAACTGGCGGGTCGGCGGCGGGCGCGAGGAGGAGACGAGCTTCGAGTTCGAGCTGAAACCTTCCAGCGACCCGGTGCGAATATGCATCGTCGATCGGTACGGCCGCAGGGCGTGGAGCAACCCATTCTGGCGTTCCTGAGGTGCGGAGGCGAACCGAAGTGCGGACACCTGTGGTCGTGGCGGTCTTTGTCGGAATCGCAGCAATGGTCGTGATGGCGCAGGACGCACAGTTGGGGCCGTTCTCGTTGCTCATCGAGGATCCCGACCTCACCGACTGGAGCAACAACAATCGTCCTGGCTACCGGTACCGCGGGATGCTGCCGGTGCATGAGCGCTTCCACGAGTATATCCAATCGAAGCGTGAGCGCGGCGAGGAGCTCTCGATGGCGGACAACGCGATGATCCGTCGGCTCCAGGCGGCTCGCCGCTGGCCTGAGGGGCCCGTTCCGAACGAGTTCTGGAAGAGCTTCCTTCGCTACCTTCGGGAGCAGCCCGATCTCGACCTCAACTTCGCCCAGGGCTTCATGTTCAACGAGGCGATGGCGCGGGGGCTCATCCCGATGGACAGGCCCAAGAACGAGGACATGCGCAAAACGGTCGAGTACCTCAACTCCGGCCCCTTCCGCGCGCGCAACTGGTTCGAGCGGTGCTTCGGCCGCGTGGAGCCGTGGATGGACTACTACGCGGCGAGCAGTGGCGTGGACATGACCGGCGGAGGCGGCACGTCCTCAGGGGTCTTCCCTCCCGGTGGCGACTTCAACGGCCTGCGGATCAACTACAACTTCGGGGGCGTGAAGCTCAGTGAGCCCACCGATAGTGAGGGCTTCACCACAAAGCGTACCTACACGGGCACCGTGGCTCCCGGGACCATCACGATTTCAGGCTCCGGCTCGATCCAGAAGGGCTGGGGCGGTACGCTGGAGGTCTACCTGCGCATCGGCTCAGAACGGATCGAGGAGGAGTTCGAGATCATCGCGCCCGGCAGCAAGGACTTCAGCTACACCGTGGAGATTCCGGACGACGCCGACCTCACATTCCCGCCGCCGCAGATGTGGATTGAACTGAACGGCCGCTTCTCGACGGCCGGCGCCGGCTCGACGCAGGTGGGCCGCGGACTGTTGGTCTCAGCAAGGCTGGAGCCGGATCCCGCGGCCCTGTCGGCACAGCGTGAGCGGGAGGATGCACAATGGCGCG
>JBKHFA010000273.1:0-4776 GCA_046540615.1 Armatimonadota bacterium
CGAGACCGACCTCGAGGACGCCGCGCTCATCGACGACGGCCGCCTCGCCATCTCCACCGACGGCTTCACCGTCCAACCCCTCTTCTTCCCCGGCGGTGACATCGGCAAGCTCGCCGCCTGCGGCACCATCAACGACGTCGCCATGCGCGGCGCGAGGCCATGCTGGATGTCCGTGGCGATGATCATCCAGGAGGGCTTCGCGCTGGACGATCTGCGGAGGATCGTCCGGTCCATCCGGGAAGCCTGCGACGCCGACGGCGTCCACGTCATCACCGGCGACACCAAGGTCGTGGGGCGCTCGGCCGCCGACGGAATCTTCATTACCACCACCGGTGTCGGCGAGCGGTTCGCCGACCCTGCCCCGAGCGCAACCGCCGCGGAACCCGGCGATCGCGTGATCGTCAGCGGCACCCTCGGCGACCACGGCATCTGCATCCTCGCTGCCCGCGAGGAGCTGTCGCTTGGAGGCTCGCGGGCTGGAGGCCCGCGCCACACGCTGAAGAGCGACTGCGCGTCGCTGCTGGGGCTCACGGAAGCGATCATCGACGCGGGCGGCTCCGGGGTACGCTCATTGCGCGACATGACGCGGGGCGGGATGTCCGCCGCGCTCAATGAGATCGCGATGTCTTCGGGAGTTTCGATCGAAATCGAGGAGGTCTCCGTGCCGGTGCGCAGCGAAGTACATGGTGCGTGCGAACTACTCGGCATGAGCCCCTTCGAGATCGCGAACGAGGGAAAGTTGCTGGCGGTTGTCGCGGCTGAGGCCGCAGATGATGTCCTGGCGGCGATGCGAGCGCATCAACTGGGCGCGAGTGCCGCGATCGTGGGGACAGTCGGCGACGGAAAGGCCGGGCGCGTCTCCGCGCGAACGTCGCTGGGCACGTCGCGATTGATCGATCTGCCTGCAGGGGAGTTGCTGCCGAGAATCTGCTGAGTGTGATGGGAAGGAGCCGTGGTGGTGGAATGAACGGGGATGGACAGACCGGACAAGTCGTAATTGTCGGCATCGGCGACGAGCGCCGGCGCGATGACGCGGCGGGCCTGATGATCGCCAACGAGTTGAATGAGCGGACACTGCCGGACAATATTCGGGTGGAGATCGCCGGTGAGGAGGGCCTCGACCTCGTTGCGACTATCGACGGGGCGTGGCGCGCCATCATCCTCGCCGCGATCAGCCTTGGCGAGGAAGCCGGGACGGTTCACGCGCTTCCGCCCGGGGAGGCGGAGGCGCGGGCGGACTACGTCTCCGCGCCGGGCGAGATCGCGCTGATCGACGCGCTGGAGCTTTCCGCCATGCGCGGCGGGCCGGACGTGCTGATCGTCGGCATCGAGCCTGCCGAGATCGTGCCCGGACAGACGCTTCATCCGGCCGTGCAGGCGTCCATCGGCGAAGCCGCGGAGCTTGCGCGGGACCTTGCCTCCGGCGCGCGCGAGTGGCGCTTCTTCGCGCGAGGGGATTTCACGTAAGGGCAAGCGCAGCAGCGCCCCTTGCAACTGCGACACCGACGGACGGGAGCAGAGGCGGCGGTGGCATGAGCTGGAGCGGACGCATGGATGGACAGAACGGGAGGACTGACCGATGGATCGTTTCATGGATGCCGCCACACAGCGACGCGATGACCTCGTCGCGCGCCTGCAGGATCTCGTCCGCATCGACACGCGAAACCGCTACTCCGGCGACGCCGGCGCCCCGGGCGAGGCCGAGGGGCAGGCGTATCTCGAGCCTATCCTCAGTGAGATGGGTGGACGCACCAGTCTCTTCGACTGTCCTGATGACATATATGAGCGGATGGACGTCATTGGCCCGGCCGACCGGGACTTCAGTGGCCGGCCGAACCTCGTGGCCGAGTGGGAGTTCGGAGACGGCCCGCGGGTGATCATCAACGGGCACATGGACACCGTCGGCGCCGAGGGCATGGAGATCGAACCCTTCAGCGGCGAGGTCCGTGATGGCGCGGTGTGGGGGAGAGGCACCAGCGACTGCAAGGGCGGGATCACCGTTGGCGTCGAGGCGATTCGGCTGCTGCTTGACGCAGGGATTGATCTGAACGGCTCGCTTGTGTTTGAGAGCGTGGTCGAGGAAGAGTGCAGCGGCTCGGGCGCCGGGACGCTGGCATGCCTCGACGCCGGATACACCGGCGACGTGGCGGTCTTCGTCGATGGCAACGATCTTGCGGTCACGCTCGGGTGCGGTGGCTGTCTGACGGCCGACGTGAACGTCGAGGGGCGTGAGGGGCATGCCGCCCGCGGCACCGGCGTGTCGGCGATCGACAGGGGCATGGTCGTAAAGCAGGCGATCGACGGCTTCAAGGCCGAGCGCGAGTCAGCGCGGCCGGACTGTCGCGTGAACATCGGCATCTTCCGCTCGGGCGTCCACGCGGCGGTCGTGCCGGGCAGCGCCTACCTTTCGCTGAACATAGTTTACGATGTCGAGGAGGCCGAGGAGGCGCAGGTAGCGGGCCATCCGTGGGGCGGGGCGCCGGTGCGAGAGCGCTTCGAGGAGGTCATACGCGCCGCCGAGGCGGAGGACGAGTGGCTGGCCGAGCATCCCTCGGAGATCGTCTGGGTGAAGGATCTCGTGCCCTTCGATCAGCCCGAGGACGGCCAGTGGCCGCAGCGTCTGGCGGCCGCGATGCGCTCGGAGCTTGGGCGTGAGCCGGAGTTCAATCGCATGATGGCGTGGAGCGACGCGGCTTTCCCGGCGGCGCTGGGTGGTATGCCCACGCTGCTCTTCGGGCCGGCGCTGGCGGGGGAGGCGCATGGGCCCTCCGAGCACATCATGATTGATGACATGGTGGAGTGCAGCGCGACTCTCGCGGCATTTCTCGCGGATGTCCTCGGCTGAGACGGGCGGGGCCGCACGAACCGCGAGTGTCGTTTCCGAGCGGTGAGGTCGGCCCTCTGCGGTCGTTCGCGGCGTGCTGAATCGAACGACCGAGTGGCCCGACCTCGCCTCCACTCGTTCTTCGTGCTGGTCAGGGGCGCTCAGATCACTGTGCTCGGGGAGCGGTTCCCGTCATCGGGTGATCTGCTTGATGTGCTCCAGCAGTCCCAGCGCCTCCGGCGTCCACGGACTGTCCCAGTAGGGCGAGTTCCGGTCGTCGGTCTCGAACTCGCGCAGCAGCTTTCGCGCGGCGGCGTAGTCCTCCATCACGAAGTGCGCCACCGCCGTGTAGTACTGGATCTCAAGGGCGCGGTGCTCATCTGCATCCTCCCGCTGAAGCTGCGTCAGTTCCTCGATGGACTGCTCCGCCGCCTCCGGGATGCGCATGATGGCGAGGTCCACGCGGGCGTCGAAGTTCGCGTCTTCGGCATTCTCAGGGTCAAAGCGGATGGCGGCCTCGAGATGTTCGACCGCGGCTTCGTGGATGCGGTCGCCGGGAGTGGGGTCAAGCTCCATGTATGCCCGCCCCAGTGCCCTGCGCTTCACCGGATCCCGCGGGTCATCCAGCACGGCCTCGCGTCGCTCGTGGAGGCGCGCGGCATGCCCAAGCTGTGCCGCGTATCCGACCGGCTGCATGCAGCCGTGTCGCCGGAAGAGTTCGCTGCCGGTCGAGTCGAGGAAGACGCTGATCGGGTACATGGCGGCGCGAGTCTCGGTGGCGGTGTCCACGCCTGGTGAGACTTTCAGCGCGTGGCGAGCGCTGTCTGTCGCCGGATCAACAAGGTCCACCTTGACTGCCTCAAACTGCTCGCTCGCGGCTACCACTTCCGGGTCGGCGAGGGTCTGGTCCAGCATCTGCTCGAGGTCAATGCGCTGGCCTCTGCCCGCGGCGCCGGGCCGATCGATGCGGATCTCCTCGCGGGGTCCGGAGGACTGCTTTTCCTGCTCGCTGAGGTACACAAACGCGAAGACAGGCTTTCCGGACTTCTCCGCTGCTTCAAGAGCGGTCTCGTAACTGTCATGCCAGTTGATCTCCGCCGCTGATCCACAGGCGACTGCCAGCAGCACAGCAGTCACCGCGACGGCCAGTGTCCGGCCGACAGCTTTCAATGATGATCTGCCTGGACCCATCGGCGATGAACCTCCTGCGCGGGGAATGTCAATCAACGTGCTCTGCGTCCTCGGTGCGCATGATGAAATGAACCTGATGGACAAAGTCTTCGAATCCGAAGCGCGGGTAGAGGGCCCTGCCGACCTCATTGGTGGCAAGCGTTTCGATCTTAATCAGATCCATGCCCTGCGCTTCGAAGCGGTCGATGGCGGCGTTGATGAGCTTCTTCCCGACACCCTGTCCCTGGGTGTCGGGGGCCACGGCGAGGTTGGGGATCCGACCGATCCCGGAGTCCTCGTCGGTGATGGTAGTGATGTACCCGACGATGGCGCCGCTGTCGTCTTCGGCGACGAGCACGCCCTCCGGTTCCGCGGCGATGTCCGCGTCTATGTCGCGCGCCTTGCGGTCCGCCCAGTTTGTGTCGCGCAGCTTGCCGAATTTGCGCTCGAGAATGCCGTGGATGGAGGCATCCTGGAACGAAGCGGCGGTGATTTCGTGAAGCCTCTTGCGATCGCTTTCTTCGAATGGGCGGATGGTTATCATCAGATTACTCCCGATGGTCATCTGTCGTGGTGTGATCCGACCTCTGTCAATGTACCCTCCGCGAGGCTCGGCTGTCAAGCTGAGGCGGGAGGCGGGGTGCGACCGGATTTTGTAGGTAGCTTTGGGTGAGCGGCCACGACAACCTCACCCCCCGGCCCCCTCTCCCTCAGACCTGACGACGCAAACGACGCGTCGCCAGGCGGGAGAGGGGGAGGACACAACTGTAAGCGCAAAGCAG
>JBKHFA010000274.1:0-4756 GCA_046540615.1 Armatimonadota bacterium
CGCTGGGCGCGCTACTGGCCGCAGCGCACAAGTTGGAACTCGACCGCGTTCGAGGTCATTCCTGAGATGCTCGAGCGGCGCGATTCGGTGGACCTCGCCGCCCTGGAGCCCGCGCAGGCGTGGTTGACCTGCCGCGTGCCTGAAGACACGCCGCCGGGCCGCTACGTCGGCCACGCGCGCATTGAGGACGCCGCCGGCAATTCGAGCAGGCACCGCCTCATCCTGAGAGTGCAGCCCTTCGAGTTGATGGAGCCTGCCGAGTATCACTGGGGCCTCTACACCGACAGCACCCGATGGCGTGAGATGGAGGAGGCTCGCGTGCGCTCGGAGATGCGCGACTTCGTCGATCACGGGATCACAAGCGCGATGATGTACCCGCCCTACCATGCGCAGTTCAGCATGGACGGTGACGAGGTGCGGATCAATTCGCGGCAGTTCGAGCGCTACATGCGCTGGGCGCTTGAGGAGGGGCTGCGGCCGCCGACGGTGATCTCGATGCAACTGCTCGCAAGCCGGGTCAAGCGACTTGTCCCCGACGCGGAAGTCCGCGGGCCGGAGTTCGAGCGCGTGTACAAGCAGATCGTGCGGCACTTCGTGGAGGTGGGACAGCGCGAGGGCTGGGGCGAGCTTGTGTGGCATGCGGTCGATGAGCCGAATCGCAAGTATGAGGAGCGCATCGCGGCCGCCTACGAGGAGCTAAGCTGGTTCAAGGACCTCGGCCTCTCGACCTTCACCACGGTCAATGACCCGGTGGTGGCGGAAGAGCAGCTCGATCCGGTGCTCGACGCCCGCTGCTACTACGCGATGTACGTCGGCAGTTCGGCCGCCGCGCAGGCGCAGATCGCCGCTGAGGTCGCCGACAGCGGCGACCGGCTGTGGCTCTACGGGACGGGCTGCTACATCGGCATGGACGGAACCACCATGCCGAACCGCTTCCTCGCCGGATACATGCTGCGCAAGACCGAGGCGGAGGGGATCTGGTGCTGGACGCTGCAGCGAGCGAAGGGCGACATACACAACGACTTCGACGGCGACGAGAATCGCGAGTCGAAGGAGGCCTGCACCACGTATGTCTCCGAGGACGGCTCGGAGATGGTGCCGACGCTGCAGTGGGAGGGGCATCGCGAGGGCGTGGACGACTTCCGCTACGTCTACACGCTCGAGCGGCTCGCGGCGGAGAGGGGAGAGCGCGGGCAGGAGGCGCTGGCGAAGCTCGACGCGCTGCTGGCCGAGGTCCCGTGGGGGCTGCGGCCGGGCGACTTCACCGCGGCCGACTCGGACGAACTCCGGGGGGAGATCGCCAGCCTGATCCGCGAGTTGCAGGAGGACTGATAGTGTGCAAAAGCGGCGCCCCCTGATGGACCGGGGGCGCCGCGTTGATCGCCTCAGTTGCGCGTCTGCTCAGTCTACCGGCGAGATGACCAGCACCCGGTCGTCGCCCTCGCCCTCGGAGTAGGTTTCGACGCTGGGGTTCTCCTTGAGTGCAAGGTGCATCAGTCGCCGCTCGTAGGCCTGCAGGTCCGGGACGACGATCTCGCGGCCTGCCTTCACGGCCTCCTCGGCGAGCTTGACCGCGCGCTCTTCGATGACCTGCCGGTGGCGGGCGCGATAGTTCTCGGCATCGACGATCACGCGCGCGCCGTCCTCGACGTCACGATTCGCGCCGATCGCCACGATGAGCTGGATGGCATCGAGGGTCGCTCCATGGCGCCCGATCAGCAGGCCCATGTCATCGCCCTCGACATTCAGCCGCACCTCGTCATCGGTGCATGCCTCGATGACGACCTCCCCGTCCACGCCCATGAGATCGACCATGCGTTGAAGCAGATCGCGTCCGGCTTCGGCGAGATCCTCGTGGGGTACGTCGCTGCGATCCTCATCGCTGCGCATATCTTCCATCGGCTCCTCGTCAGTCTCATCAGTTGGCGGCGGCGTCCCGCTCACGTCAGTGCGCGTCGCCCGCACTCGGAAATGCTCACCGCGGAGGCGGCCGAAGAACGTAGCCGGCTGCTCCACAACCTCGTACTCGACCTCATCGACCGATGCATCGAGCTGCCGCAGAGCATCCTGCAGGGCCGCTTCAACGCTCCTGCCCGAGCCCTCGGCGGAATCCATCGCTCAGTTCGACCTCCCCGCCCGATCGGTCAACTGCGTTTTCGGAATCTACCTTTTCCCTTCTTCTTATTCTTTTCCTTCTCCGCCCGGCGCTTTTCGGCGTAGGTCTGCCGGGGCCCGGTGTCCTCCTCGTCGTCCTCGTCGCCGCCCATGCCCTTTGCCGCGTTGAGCATGGATGACACGAAGCCACTGGACTTCTTGCTGCCGTTCGCCTCGGCGAGGGCCTTCTCGGGGTCGCCGCGCATCAGCAGACCCATCTCGCCGAAGTAGATCAGGTTGCTGCCAAGCCAGTAGAGCAGGAATGCCGCCGGGAAGCTCTGGAAGAAGAAGAAGAACATCAGCGGCATCAGGTACGTCATCATCTTCTGCTGCTGCGCCTGCTGAGGATCGGCGGTGGGCTGGGCCTGCGCCGCCATCTTCTGAAAGCCGATCATGCTCAGCGTGTAGAGGACGAGCAGAAGCATGTTCGGGTCGGCGAGATTCGACACCCAGAGGAATGAGATCCCCTCAAACTCAACGATGTAGTTGCGGATACCGTGGTAGAGGAAGATCAGGATCGGCATCTGCACGAGCATCGGCAGACAGCCGCCGAGCGGGTTGCAGTTGTTCTCCTGGCAGAGCGCCCAGAATTCCTCCTGGAACTTCTGCTTATCCGTCGCGTGCTCCTTCTGCAGTTCCTTGATCTGCGGCTGGATCGCCTGCATCCGCTTCTGCGAGATGATCTGCTTCTTCGTAAGCGGATAGATTGCGAGCCGCACCACCACGGCCATGAGGATGACGCCGAATGCCGGGCTGCCCCCGGCAAGGCGCACGAAGATATCCACCGCGCGGTAGCCGATCAGGTGCGAGTTCAAGTCGTTGAGGGGCTCCGCGAGCGCCTCCTTGACCGGCATCACGTCCCAGTCGCCGTCTTCGGTCTCCATCCACACCCAGTAGGCGGGCTTGTCCTCATGTTGCTGTGTGAACGTGTCCCATGCCGCCTGATACTGCTCGCGCGCCTGCTTCTCCTCGCCGAGCTTCTCGTTCGCAATCGTGCCGGCGCGGATTCTGGCAAACGCGGCGAGCGGGCGAATGCTCAGTGGCCCCTTCGAGGCGACCTCCTCGTAGGCCACCACCGCGTCCTCCCACTGCTCCTGAAGCTCCTTGATCCGGCCGATGCGCACCCCGGACACCATCGCCGAGGGGGTCACGCTGTCCGCGCGCAAAAGCGCGTCGTCGCCTTCGGTCTCGACACGCCCGACGACCAGCGCCGGCATGCCGTCAGCGCCGCCGACGGCGTCAAAGCCCTCGGGGCGTGTGTCACCGGCGAACTCCACCGCGATCTCGTACCCCATCGAGCGCAGAACGCCGCCGTTCTCGCGCGCCTGCCAGATGCCCGTGGTCTCAATGAGGTCGCCCCGCACCCGGCCGGCGTGCTTCGCGAGCGTGCCGACGGGGGAGTAGTTCGGCTGGTCCTCACCGCCACCGCCGAACATGCCCTTGATGCTGTTGAGCAGCCCGCCCTCCGGGAGGTCCTCCCCTGAGAGTGCGTAAAGGGCCTGCATGTTGTCGAGCTGCTCCTCAAGCGACGGTTGATCGGCGATGACCAGCTCGACCGGGAGTCCCTCCTGCGTCTGAGCATAAGATACGCTGCCGCCCCAGACGACAGCGGCGGCGAACAGGGCAATGATCGCAGATGTGGTGCGGACCAGCTTGACGTGGCTAAACATCTCTATCTCCGTTCCGATCGTTCGGGTCGGACGTGGGGTGCGTGACGGAATCACATTCGAGGCCGGGGACAGGGTCGTCCCCGCCCTCCGACCAGGGGTGGCAGCGGCAGATGCGTCTGACGGCCATCCAGCCGCCCCGGAGCAGGCCGTGCGCTTCGATCGCCTGTGCCGCGTATTCCGAACACGTCGGGCTGAAGCGACAGGACGGTGGCAGAATGCGCGAAAGCGTGCGCTGATACGCGCGGATCAGGCCGATCGCCACTCTCTTCATCAGCGTATCAGACTCATTGCGGGCTGTCTTGCCGGGCGTCCACGAGCAGCCCCTCGGCTTCGAGGGCGCTGCGAATCGCCCCCTGCAGTGCGCCGAAGTCGATTTCCACGGTGTCGCTCCGGGCGGCGAGCACGATGTCTGCTCCCTCGCGTATTTCGGGCAGGATGCCTCGCAGCGCTTCCCTCATCCGTCTCCGCGCGCGGTTGCGCCGCACGGCGGCGCCGATGCGCTTGCCTGCCACCACGGCGAATCTGCTCGGCTCACTGTCGTCACGATGGTACGTGCCAACAGCCACCGGTCGCAGGCACCGCCAGTGTCCCGCCTCGAATACTCGGTCGAGATCCTGCTGGCGGCGGAGCGTCGGCATTCCTTTCATCGCGTGATGACCGCTCTTGCCTGCATCTGCCACGGGCGGCTCAGTGCGATCACGAGTTACTTCGAGAGGTTCTTGCGGCCTCTCTGGCGGCGGCGACTGATCACGCGTCGCCCGGCCCTGGTCCTCATCCGGGCGCGGAAACCGTGCTTGCGCTTTGCGCGGCGCTTCTTCGGCTGATATGTCTGCTTTGCCATGATAAAATGCCTCCACGACGAGAAAATGCTTTGTTCAGCGCGGCGCCGGAGCGACGTCGCGCGAGAAGTGCGTGAGGTTGGAACCGGAAAG
>JBKHFA010000275.1:0-4746 GCA_046540615.1 Armatimonadota bacterium
AACTCCACCGGCCCGCCCGAAACCTGCGACAGGTGCAGGCACTTGTGCTCGAAGCCCGTCATCAGGAAGGGGTCGGAGGGCTCTCCCGCCGCCACCTGCGAGCGCCGCCACGGCCCGCCCCATCCCTGCGGCCTGCCGAAGTTCCAGAGATCATCCGTCTTTCCGAACCACAACCCCGCCATCGGCTGCCCGCCGAGCGGATTGTTGTCGTTGTTCGGCGTGTTCTGATTGCCCGCCAGCACCAGCATCCCCGCCCACGAGCAGTAGTCCGGGATGATCCGCAGATGCTGGCAGACCGGCTTGATGGGGAAGATCCGCCCGCCGTAGACCTGCGCGGGCAGTTCGTAAAACATCCCGTGGCAGTCCATCATGAAGCGCTCCGTCTCCACCTCGCGAATCCGCGTCCACTCCGTCAGCCAGCCGTGGTCATAACACTGTGATGCCTTCGGAAGCCGGAAGGTCTTCCACTCGCCGTCAAGCAGCACTTTCAGCAGCGCCGACGCGTCATCCCAGCCGGTCGCGAAGATCGCCTCACCGAGATTCCGCCGCCCGGCCGCCTCCATGAACGGCGTCTCCTCGATGGTCAGCCACATCTCGCCATCCCACTGCGCGAGGCGCCCGGCGGCGTGCTTGCCGAGGTAGTCGCGCTCATCGTAGGAGTTGTTGCACACAACCACCCGGTCCAGCGCGGTGTGCGCGCCCTTGTAATGCGGCCACATCCCGTCAGGCAGCATAAGCTCGCCCTTGAGGTCGAAGAGTTGCTCGCAGTCGAGGGTCTCCATGTCACACTCGAAGAAGAGTCCCTCCATCGTGAGGAAGTAGACCATCCGGCCCGGATCGTAAAGATGGTCCATCGTCGCGGTGAGCCGATGGGGAACGAGGGTGTCGATCGTCCGCACATTGCCATCCGGATCGACGACGTGCGGGCCGATGATCATCTGGTCGGTGCGCGAGTGGATGAAGCGGTTGGCGTAGACGCCCACCACGCTCTCCTCGCGCCTGGTCATCTGCATCTCCGCGTCGATGGTGTAAAGCCCGGTCCCCGATCCACCGCCGGGATTCGACGGGTACGTGATCAGCCACAGCCGATCCGCCCACGGCATCAGAGCGCCGATGCCCGCCTCCGTCCGCCGTGGGACGATCTCCGCGGATACATGCAGGCTCGGAAACACACCGCTGATGTCTCGCATAGCTTCTCACCAGCTTCCGTGAGTGATGGCGTCCGGCCCGAAGGTTCGCCGCGCAGTGGCGCACCGCCTCCTGCCGGACGCGGATGATCAGTACATGCACACGGGGACGCCTCGGAGGCGCCCCCGAGCGACACAAACTGACTCGTGCCCTCAGCCCATCACATCGGGCCTGAAGCTCAATTCTCCTCGCGACGGATGACAAGCATCCCCATCAGGGCGGAGACGCCCACGATGATCGCCAGGATGTAAAGCAGCGTCACCGGGCCGAGCGTCGGCGGTGAGGCGCTGATCAAAGCGGCCACCACGAACGCGACTGCAAGCTCCCACTCGAGACTCGTCCAACTCGCCCCAAGGTGGATCCGATCGTCACGCTCCCGAAGCCCGAGCATAAGCGCCCGCGGCAGCGTGAGGCTGAAGTACGCGCCAAGGCTGATGGCAATCCACGCGAAGACCCCGACATCCGGCGCGAATGCTATGCGGGCCACCATCAGCGGCATCAGCACCGCCAGCATCCAGATCACCAGCATGAGCATGAGCTGCCAGTCCATCTCCAGCATCGAGTGCATCGGATACTTCCCCCTTCGAATGTTGCTGCGATGCAAGCTGCGCGTCAGCACCTGAGAGCTTCAATTGCCACGCGCGCCCCGTTCCGCAACCGCACCTTCCAGAGCCCCGCGGCCCTGACAACCTCCTCCACCCCGTCTCCCGAACACTTCGGCTCGTCGAATTCCTCTGTCTCGCACGGGAGGATCACGTCCGCCCGCACACCATCGGGCAAGCCGACCCCAATGCCGAACATCTGCTCATCCCGCTCCCACGCGACCTCGATCTCTCCGTGCGGCGTGGGCATCCGGCCCTCGCACCAGTCGAGATCCAGCGGGATCGGCGCGATCGTCGCCCGCTCAAAGCCCGGCAGCGCCGGCTCCACCCCAAGCTGGTGGGCCTCAAGAAAGTACAACGGTCCCGCGGACCAGGCGTGACACCTTGACCGCGTAATTTTGTCACCGAACATCTCCCAGACCGTAGTCGCGCCATAGCGGAGCATCTCGCCCCAACAATCGCGCACCCACGCGACAATTGTCTCATAAAGACCAAGCTTTGACAAGGCTTCGCAGGAAAAGAACATGAAAAAGGGGCTTCCGATCTCAATAAACTCCTCGGGCGGGTCGTACACGTGTTGCTTCACCGCCGGCATCCGCTCGTCCGTGACGACCTCGCACAGGTAGCAGACGGTCTGAGTCTGCTGGCTGAATACCTCCGAGCGCGTCCCATCCGCGTGGATCGAGTCGATGTACGCCTCCGCATCCTCGTCCCAGAGGTGCTCGTTGATCGCCGCCGCAAGCTCCACCGCGGCCGCCTCGAACTCCTCCCCGTCATCCTCTCCGACGCGCTCGGACATCATCGCTCCACGCCGCAACGCCTCCACCAGCCACGCATTGTTGTGTGTCACCACTCCGTCCCGTGGAGTGTCCATCGCCGCCCAGTCGATCATATTCCACGCAGCGATCTCCAGCAGTCCATCTTCGTTGCGCATCCCAAGGAAGTTCCGCAACGTCTCCGCGACCGCCGGGTAGATCTCCCGCTGAAAGTCGAGGTCCGCGTCGTAGAGATACTGCTCCTCGCACGCCAGCACCCAGAGTTCGGCCCACGCGGTCAGGATCCCCTCGTCCCCCGACGGGACCCGGCTCTCGGGCACGGGTGAGCGGAACATCGACTGCGCGGCCAGCCGCCAGCAGCGCTTCGTAAACTCGTACGTGCCGAACGCGGCGTACGCGATCAGCGCCTCATTGCGCGCATCGCCTACCCACAACGCCTGCTCGTAAAGCGGGCAGTCAACGAAGGTGTCCTCCATGCAGCAGCGCAGAGTGTGCCGGCACATCTCCCAGATGCGATTGAGCAACTCATCAGAGCATCGGAACGCCCCGCGGGCCGGCAGCGGCATCGTGTGAAAGAGCATCCGAAGCTCGCGAATGCGCAGCGGCGCCGACAGGTGGCTCACCGTGACGAACATGTAACGCAGCCCCCGGCGGTGTGCACTCAGAAAGCGCTGCGTTCCCTCGCGAGTGAAGTAGAGCAGCCCCGCGTCGATCCGCGTCCACTGTGGCGCGCCATCGACGAAGGCCTCGAAGCCGTAGAAATTCAGCACCGCCCCCTTCGGGGCGTCAACCTCGAACTCCAGCAGTCCGTTCACCTCCTCGCCGAAGTCGATCAGCAGTCGCGTCTCACCGGCATCATTCGGATGGACCGTCGTGACCTCCGCATTCGCCGCGCACAGCGCCTGCGGATCATCGATCCGCGGAGCGCCATCGAGCACCGTCGCGAACTGCGTCGCCATCCCGCCGTGGAAGGGCGCAATGTCCTCCGCCGAGAGCGCTTCGAACGCGGGCGTCACCGCAGCGAGCCCCCCGGCATCCTCAGCCGCGAGCGCCGCCTCGATCCGCGCCTCCGGATCCTCCACGATGGTGGGATCGAACACGCTCACCGCAAAGGGCGTCTCTCCACCCAGCGGTGAGGCAAGCTCAACCTCCACCTGCGCGTCAATCGCCACGTCGAGCGTCGCGTAGGTGCGCGTGGTCCCCGAGTCAATGACGAGCAGATTATCCCCGGCCTCAAGCTCCATCGGCGCGGGAGTGTCCCGGCCTCCCCCGGTCAGCGGACGACCGTTGAGGCTCGCTCCCCGAAAGCCCAGCCGCCCGTAGGGCAGCAGCGTAGCGCTGCAGGCCTGAGGCGCGCGAATGACCGTCGCAACCAGCCCCACCACCCGGTCGGCCAACTCACCCTCGGGCAGGGAGTCGTGAAAGCGCACGTCGATGGTGTGTTGCGGCGGCCTCACCGACTCCGCCGACATGAAGCGCGCGGGGTAGACCGGATCGTGCGTCAGGAAAGGGATCTCCCGAGGTGACATGCCCGTCCACGGCTCCGTCCCCACCGGTCCGATCTCCACCGCGTTCGCCCACGCACTGTCGTCGAACTCGGGGGCCATCCACGGCGCGCCGAGCGGGCCGCTGAGGTCCTCCCGCGCGTCGAACTGCTCCGCCCAGCCCATCTGCATCGCCGAACGCGGCACCCGGCGGCGCCAGCCGGTGTGACGCGTGACCTTCCAGCTCCCGTCCGACTGCGCCAGCGTCTCACCGCCCGACTCCAGGCGCGCAAGCAGCCCTCCGCGCCCCGGCATGTACTGATACGTCGAAACACCGACGTGATGCACCAGCACCGCGATCACGTTCTCCCCCACCCGCAGATGCCGCGCGACGTCGTGGCTGTCATACTGCTGGTCAAAGGGCCAGCAGCGATTCGGCCCGCGTCCAACGCGCTGGCCGTTCACATAGAGCACGTACCTCGTGTCCGCGGAGATGTGCAACGTGGCATCCTCGGGCGCTTCCTCAAGCGTGAACGTCTTCCGGGCCGCGAGGTAAAAGTTCTCCGGCGAGGGCTCATCCTCGATGAATATCCACTGTGCGTCGGCAAAGGGCCGGCTGCTTTCCGTCAAAGTAATCAGTCCCGAGTGCGCGAAATGCGCGAGAGTTTACGCGGCGGGGGGCGTCTGACTCATCGA
>JBKHFA010000276.1:0-4693 GCA_046540615.1 Armatimonadota bacterium
TGACTCGCCCGCGTGGAATGACGACCTGCGCCGCACCGTCGAGGACACGCTCTTCAGGGACGCGCTTGAGCTTTCGCTGACGGTCCACGAGGACATGGGCGGGCATATCACCAACCTCAACCCGACGCTCTACCAGCGCATGATTCACCTCGGCCGCGTGCTCAACGAGCCTGACGTGGTCCACCAGGCCGTGCGTTTCATGCAGGACATGATCCGCATGTCCTACCACTTCGACGGGATGGAGTTCGAGGGCGCGATGGCGTATCACGGGGTGGTCACCGGCCGCCTCGGCATCGGCGTGCGGATGCTGGAGGGCTACGTGGACCCTGAGGGGTACGAGGACGAGCGCTTCGGATACACGATCGGCCGTGGCGAGAATCCGCTGGATTTCCCGATTCACAGCAAGGCGTGGGATGTCTGGTCGATGATGAAGTACCCCGACGGCCACCAGGTGTACATTCATGACACGAACTGGGTGGTGGGGAGGCCGGAGGTTGAGGAGGACGCGGTGATCCCGAACATCGTGCTGAACGCCTACGGGCACTACGCGCTCGGCGGGGGGATCGGGCGCGACGGGATGCAGGCGCACCTGCACTTCTGCCCGGGCAACCGGGGGCCGCACTACCACGCGGACAGGCTGAGCATGATCCTGTGGGGCGCGGACGAGGAGCTTCTGCCGGACATCGGCTACCAGCACGTTGGCAGACCCGCGCGTTACTTCGCGAACCGTCAGACCGCGCACAACATGATCCACGTGCTCTTTGACGAGGAGCCGCAGGCCCCCGAGGTCGAGGAGCCGACGGACCTGCCGACCGATCCGGTGGAGCACTTCAAGGCCATCGCGGAGGCCGAGCGGTCGCTGATCGACGCGCGCTCGCGGGTTCTCGCGTATGACTCCGGGACGGCCTCCGACGGCCGCGTGCAGCTTGTCTCGGCCTCGTCGCCGGGGCCTGCGTGGATGGGCATTGATCGACGGGAGCGCTCGCTGCTGATGGTTCGCGTGGACGACCGCCGCAGTTACCTGGTGGATGTGTTCCGCGTGCAGGGCGGCGACCGCCATCGCTTCATCCTGCGCGGGAGCGCGGATGAGGACATGCGCGTGGCGCACGCGCTGGACCTGGAGGCAGTTCCCGGCACGCTCGCGGGGGAGGACGTGCCCTACGGCGAGCACGCGGAGGATGCTGAGCCTTACACGTGGTTCGTGCACAACCTGAGGCGCGCGGAGGTCGCGGAGCCGTGGGAGATGACGTGGACGGGCGAGGCTTCGGGCTCCTCGGTGCGGATGTTCGTGGCGGGCGATGCGGGCAGCGAGGTAACGCTTGGCGAGTCTCCGAGTCTGCGTCGTGCCAACCAGGACCCGCGCAGGGCGCATGATTTCATGGCCCCGCACCTGCTGGTGGAGCGCGATGACAGCGGCGCGGGGAATCTCTTCGCGGCGGTGTACGACGTGTGGCCGGACGAATCCTCGCCGGCGGTGCAGTCGGTGAGCTTCGAGCGCCTCGACGAGGGCGCGGAGGCGCCGCTCGCGGTCCGCGTGGAGCTTGCGGATGGGCGCGAGGACGTGGTCTACGCGAGCCTCGACCGCGAGCAGCGGGAGGTCGGGGGAGCGCGTGTCGCCGGACCGTGGGCGGTGGTCTCTTCGGCTGACGGGGTGGCGCGGTGGGCGTGGACGCACGATGGCGCGGCCGCAGCGGATGGGCTTGAGGCGAGCGCGAGGCGACGGATGGAATTGCCGCTGGTGGAGGTGCGGCGCGTCCAGGGCGGGGACGACGCGAATGCGCTGGTCGTGGAGGGCGCGATTCCGGACGCGGAGGACCTCGAAGGCAGATGGGTCCGCGCGCTGCTCGGCGATGGCGCGGCCTACGCTTACGAGGTGGCGGCCGTTCAGTCGGGCGGCGACCGGACGATCATCGAGATCGCCGGTGAACCGGGCTTTGAGCTGGCGGAGGATGGAGGCTGGGAGCTTCTCTTCAACCCCTTCTACGAGGGTGACGGGCCGTGCCGGGTGGATGTCGCTCGGAGCGCGTTTGCCTCGGTGCGCTGAATCGCTGATCCGACGCAGGATTGGTCGCGGTCGCTGGCGAAGAATTCGCCGCACGTGGAAAGGGGGCAGGCGATGGACAGCGAGGCAGATCGACCTTCCGAGCAATCGTCAGGCAGCAGCGGAACGCGCGACGGCCTCCGTCGCGAGCGGTTCAGTGGGGCGCTCGAGGTGGCCGCGGTGGTGATCTTCATCATCGCCGCAACAGCATTCGCGATCATCACACCTCCGGGCGGCGGACCGGATGAGGACGGTCACGCCGTGTATGCGCGCGCTCTCTCACACGGGCGAATGCCCAGGCCCGCGCCGGCGACGGAGATCCACGCCGGGGCCGGCGGGGAGGTCATCTACGACTGCGCGCAGGCCCACCATCCTCCGCTCTACTACGCGATCGTCGGCGGCCTTCACGCCCTCACCGGCCACCAGGACGGTCTGCTCACTCCCATCGGCCGGACGCTGAACATCCTCGCGGGCATCGCGGCGCTGCTGCTGATACGCGCGGCGATGCATCGTGCGTTCCCCGACCGTTCACTCGCCATCGCCGCGGGACTGGGTATTGCGGCGGCGTCCGTGTCATTCACCTACGTGATGGGCAGCTTCACCAACGACCCGCTGGCGGTGCTTGCCACGTGCGCGGCGATCTACCTCGCGGTGCGGGCGCTCCAGAGCCCGCGCCCGATGCGATGGCTGCTGGCACTGGGTGGAGCGCTGGGCGTGGGACTGCTTGCGAAGCTCACCGCGGCGGTCATTGTGATCCCGCTGCTGGTGGCGGGGCTGGGCGTCGCGCGGCGGGAGGCTCCCGACGCGTGGAGGCGGGCGGCGTGGGGGACGGCCGCCGCGCTGGGAATCGCGGCGGTGCTGGTCGGTCCGTGGCTGGCGCGGAACTACCTGCTGGTCGGCGTGCCGACGTTCAACTGCGCCCCGCGTCCGCCGCTTTTCGAATCGTCGGCCGACCTGATCATCGAGCCTGTGGCGACGGTGCTGGCGACCGCGCTGGGGCTGGAGGAGGCCATCGCCGGGGCGTGGTGGCCGGAGTGGCTGCTGCGCGATCATCACACGCTGACCGCCGACATCTTCGTCGGAGGCGGGCTGACACCGGACACGCGACCCGCGTGGATGCTGCTGCTGCCACTGGCCGTCGGCGCGCTGGGATTCGCCGGCGTGATCGGACAGATGCGCGGACGCGGGCGGGTGGAGCCTGACGCGAGCGGGCGCAGCGTGCTGTGGATACTGATCCTGATTCCGGTGATGGCGACGGCGGGCATCCTGCACCAGGCGCTGCTGGTGGACGGGCACATCCTGCGCTGGGCGGGGCGCTACGTGTCGGTGCTGATTCCGGCGGCGAGCATGGCGATCGCGCTGGGGCTGGACGGGTGGCGTCCGGGGCGATGGAGGATTGCGCTGCCGATCGCGGCGATCCTCACCGCGGTGGCGCTGAACGGATGGGCGGCATTGCGCGTGATGCGCATCTACGAAGGCTGGCTGTGAGCGTCAGCGGTCGGTCGGGGTGAGGTGGCCGTGCATCCGGCGGATCTTCCACAGGTCGGCGACCATCTGCATGCCGTCGGTGAACGCGCTGACCTTCGTGTCGGGCGAGTTGATCCAGCGGACCGGCACCTCGACGACTTCGAAGCCGAGGCGGAGGGCGATGAAGATAAGCTCGGCGTCGAAGGCCCATCGCTCGAGCTGCTGATGAGGGAAGACGGCATCGACGGCCTCGCGGGTGAACATTTTGAAGCCGCACTGCGTGTCGCGGATGCCCGAGCCGAGGATCGCCCGCTGGACGACTGAGAACATCTTTCCCGCGGTCTGTCGCATGAGAGGCTGGCTCACCTCGACGTTCGACTCCGGCGTGGCGCGTGAGCCGAGGGCGATGTCGGCGCCAGCCTCGATGGCCGAGCGCAGGCTGGCGGCGTACTCGATGGGTGTCGAGAGGTCGGCATCGGAGAAGAGCGCGAGGCGGCCCTCGGACTCGGTCATCCCGCGCTTCACGGAGTAGCCCTTGCCGCGGTTCTGCTCGTTGATGAGCACACGGCCCGGGACGGGAGTGAGGTCGAGGATTTCGACCGCAAGCTCGGCCGTGTCGTCGGAGCTGCCGTCATCGACGACGACGATCTCGGCGTCCCACGGCTGCTGCTCGAGATACTCCGCGACCCGCTCGAGGGTCGGCCCGAGGCGCTGCTGCTCGTTGAAAGCGGGTATGATGACGGAGAGTTCGGTCGGCGAGGACCCGGTCATGTGTTGTTGCTCTTTCCGATCGCTGAGAGTGAGGTCGGACAGGCGGGTGATCCTGAGCCCATCTTTCGCCGGATAGCGCGTATTACCTCTCTTGCCGCCGTCGCCTTTGCCGTCCATCGATGGGACACACGACAACGACAAAGGCGAACGGCCGGGCCGGCGTCGGACGAGGTAAACGACACCTCGTCCTCTCCGGCCCGTCCACAACGGCAGACGAAGACGCGCGCAGGGCAAACGCCCCCCGGCGAGGCGCCGGGGCCACAAAGACAACGGCTTTGAGAGCGAAAGACCACGAGGACACCTGCAAGAAACGGACCCTCCGCGAGGACGCCGGGGCCACAACGACAACGGCCCGAAGCCGCACCGTCGTCGCTCACAATCCGTCCCGGAATGTTGCCTCTGTCCGCCATCAGG
>JBKHFA010000277.1:0-4684 GCA_046540615.1 Armatimonadota bacterium
CTCAGAGCGTTCGGCAAAGACCCGGACTCCGGGCGCCCTCGCCCGGAGAGCCGTTACGGCGGCACGATGCGGCGAAAACGGCGTCCAGGCGAGGGCGCCTGGACTCCAGACGCAGGGCGAATGTTCTGAGGACGAGAGCAGCAGGGCTCGGCCCGCGACGGGCGTCTCGCTCAGCTACCCCGTGCGGCGCCTGCGGCGCGACAGATAGGCGGTCAACGCCGTCCCAAGCGGCCTGTCCGTCACCATCAGTTCGTGATCCATCCCCCGGCTCGCGCAGCCGTCATGCAGCAGGTCCACGTGGGCGCGAATCGCCTCGGCGTACTCCTCGCGCAGCTCATCGGCGTCCGTCGAGAGCCGCTCGCCGGTCTCCATGTCCTCGACGATGCTCGGGCCGCTGAGGCCAAGCTGCAACTCGCCCCTGTCGAGCACCTGCAGCACGATCACATCATGCCCGCGCCCGCGCAGGAGCCCAAGAC
The DNA here is from genome assembly GCA_046540615.1 of Armatimonadota bacterium. GTDB lineage: Bacteria > Armatimonadota > Zipacnadia > Zipacnadales > UBA5352 > UBA5352. Next base: position 477 of record JBKHFA010000277.1, read on the forward strand.
TTCGCAAAAGCGCCTCGGGCTTATCCATCAGATCGGACAGCAGCACCACCAGCCCCTGCCGCTTCAGCGCGCCGCCGAGCGTCACGAGATGCTCGGCCGGTCCTGCATCGCCGACAGGCCCAATCCCTTCGAGGCGGTCAAAGACGCCCTGCAGGTGCCCGCGACTGGTCCGTGGCGGAAGATCGCTCTCCCCCGTGTCGCCAAGCACCGTGAGGCCGACCGCGTCCCTCTGCTGCCAGGCGAGATAGGCCAGACCGGCCGCGAGATAGCAGGCGCAATCGAGCTTGGTCGGGGGGGCCTCGGGATAGGCCATCGAGGTGCTGGCGTCGAGGGCCAGCGTGACCGCGAGGTTCGTCTCAGCCTCAAACTGCTTGACGAAGAAACGGTCGCTGCGACCGTAAAGCCGCCAGTCGATGTGCCGCAATTCGTCTCCGTGGGTATACGCCCGGTGGTCGGCGAATTCAACGGAAGCCCCCCGCCATGGGCTGCGGTGCTGACCGGAGTAGTAGCCCTCCACGAATGTTCGCGCTCGAAGCTCCATCGACGGGAGCGATGCGAGCAGTTCTGCATCCACGCGACGGCCGGACCGGGGGCCTTCTGTCACTCGCTCTCCTCGTGTCCGTGCTCGTCAAGCGCCTCGAGACGCTTGATCTTCGCCTCAAGGCCTTCCGGCGGTGTCTTCTCCGGATGGTCTTCGTAAAACTGCTTCGCTGCCGCGGCGATCCCCTCTTCTCCGAGTACCGAGCAGTGTACTTTCACCGCCGGCAGGCCATCGAGTTCATCCACGACGTCCTGGTTGCCGATCTTCAGCGCTTCCTCGACGGTCCTGCCCTTCACAAGCTCGGTGAGCACGGAACTGACCGCGATGGCCGCACCGCATCCGAAGGTCTGAAAGTTGATATCTTCGATGACTTCAGTGTCCTCATCTATGCGCATCGTGATCTTCATGATGTCGCCACAGCGAGGGTTCCCCACCTCGCCGACGGCGTTGGCGTCCTCAAGCACGCCCACGTTGCGCGGGTTCTCGAAGTGGTCCATGACCTTCTCAGAGTACTGCATCACCAGTCAACTCACTTGCCGTCAGGGTCTACGCGACCGGGGCTTCACCGTGGCACAGGCCCCGCCTGCGCCGCGGACGCATTATACCTCAGCCGCCGGGTCGGGGGCAACTTCCGGTTGGCGGCAGGGTGCATGCTGAGATTGTCGGTGCTGCAGTAGCGTTCGGCAAAGCCCCGGACTCCGGGCGCCCTCGCCCGGAGAGTCGTTTGCAGAGGTTCGACGAAAACGGCGTCCAGGCGAGGGCGCCTGGGCTCCAAACACAGGGCGGGATGTGCTCGGGAAAACGTACCACAGATCAGCCACCAACAATCTGCGTCTGCACCCCTGGCGGCTACTGCGGCGGTGGGACCGGCAGGAGGCTCGGTGACTGCGGCGGCGGCGCATTTTCGAGCATGCGCAGAGTGGCCTCGCGCAGTTCCCGATCGTGTATCTCGACCGCCGCCTCCGCCCGCGCGTCCCTGACCCACTCATCCCGCGCCGACGGCAGCTTCATGCGCATGATACGCGCGCGGACCTCGTCCCGCACCTCTTCGAGTGGCTGATGGTCGGCTTCGGCGCGCGCCTCGACCTTCAGCAGCACCCATCCGTCCGGAACTTCGATCGGATCCGAGATCTCCCCCGCCTCCATCTCGAAGGCGACATCGGTGATTGCGCGGGCGTAGTCGTCGCGCTCGAACCACCCCATGTCGCCGCCCTCGTCGGCGGTTCCAGGCTCGATCGACAATGCCTCCGCGAGGCCGGCGAAATCCGCGCCCTCCTCGTCGAGGGCCTCGCGAATATGCTGCGCGTCCGTCTCGCTGGACAGAAGGATCATGCGCGCCCGTGTTCGCTCGTCGCGCGAGTAGTCGTCGATGTGCTCGCGGTAGAAGTCCCTGACCTCCTGCTCGGGGATCTCCATCGAGGCTCTTACGAGCTTGTCGAGCAGCAGGTCGGTGTGCAGTCTGCGGCGGTACTCCTCATCGCTCATTCCGCGCTGCTTGAGGATCGCGCGCATGTCCGTCTCCGAGCCTGCCTCGGCGATGGCGCGCTGCCAGCGCAGCTCCATCTCATCCTCGCCTGCGCTGATGCCCGCCTCCTCGGCGGCCTGATGGATGATTGCCTCGTCGATGATCGTCACCAGTGTCGGCGCGCCACGGCGCTTGCGAAGCTCAGCGAGCAGTTCGGAGGTGGTGATTGTGTCTTCGTTCACCCGCGCCACGACTTCGCTCTGCTCGGCGGTCGTGCACGAACTCAGCGCAATCGCCATGCCCGCTACCATCAGCGCCGCGACGATTTTGCCGAGACTTGAGAGAATGCGACGTCCTGCCATTGCGTCTGCCGACTCCCTTCCACTCGTCAGATGCGACTATGCTTCTGACGCCCGCGGCCGTTCGGCCGGAATACGCACCAGCCTGCCGTCCTGCGCGTAGAACCAGGCGGAGCCGCCGCCGGATTCTACCCACTCAAGCAGGCGCTCCAGCAGTTCAAACCCCCAGAAGTACCCGGGAAGTTCCTCAACGTACTCAATAATGACCGCGGACGAACGCACCTCCACCCACGCGCGGAATTCAGGCTCGGGGGTCGCGATGGAGCGCACGATCAGCGGCTTGCCGATGGCCTTCTCAACCTGCGCGATGCGCGCGTCCATCTCCAGGGGGGCTCCTCAGACCTGAATCGGTTCGGTGATCTCGGTGTCATGGTGCTCGTAGGGCGGGGAGCACGCGCACAGAATCACCAGCGGCTCGGGGCCAACGGCCGTGATTCGGTGCTCCACGCCCGGCGGGATCAGACGCGCGTCGCCGGGCATGACACGCTCCACCACCCCGCCGATCTCCAGCGCGCCCTCGCCCTGCAGCACGAAGTATATCTCCTCGGCCTCACCATGTCGATGACGAAGCGTGGAGGCGCCGGGTTCGACGCTCGCCCGCGCGAGGCTCAGATTCTCCGAACCCTCGCGCTCAGGGCGGACAAGCTCGAGGATCCGCGAGCCGTCGAGGGTTGTGTATTCGTCGGTGGACTCGTGGGGCATGGTCGGCTTCCCCTGCCGCGTCATTGTCGTTTCCGTTCTGGAGGGGCGAAGCTTCAGCCGCGCCCACCGTCGCATCGTCGAAAGCTCGTCGGAGCGGCCAAAGGAACAACTCGAAGCGGCTAAAGCCCCTCCGCTCCACACGTCTGAGCAAGCGACGTCACCCCACCCAGACCGGGCTTGTCCACGCCATCTGGCCGTTCGCCTGCGTCACGCGCACGTAGTAGTAGTCGGTCTCGTCGCCGGAGCCCTCGTCCTCGACCTCCATCGATGCCTCGTAGCTTTCGGGCAGCACCAACCGGTCGATCTGCACGTTCTCGGTGGTGAAGTCGCCCACGAACTCGGTCTCGGAGTGCTCGGCCAGTTCACCAAGCGTCCGCTCGATCGTGATCGGCGTCGGCTCGTTGACCTCCAGGCGGACGCGCGCGGCGGCCGGACCCTCGATGTCGAAGTACATGCGCTTGGTCGGGTCCTCCGCGAATGCTCCCTCGCGGCTGGTGAATGACTGCCAGCGGCACATCGTGTTGTCCTGCTCGATGACCCGATCGCGCCGGTCCTCGTCGTAGGGCGAGGCCTGCCACGCCGGGACGGCCTCCCGCAGCGTCGCGCCCTCAAGGTAGAGCGTGATGTCGAAGTCGCAGGTGCGCGGCATCCCGAGCGTCGCCCACGGGCCCCAGCCGTAGCGCACATGGCAGCGCGCCCGGCCCGGCCACGGATCGAGCGCGGGCTTCTGCTTCCCGAACGCCCGCGCGATCGGCTCTCCGTTGCGGACAAGCTCGACCATCGAGATCTCATCCCAGCCACGCACCGAGACCGCGATCTCCCGCGCGTCGGTGGCCTCAAGCTCGCTGCCCATCGGCTCGCCGTTGAGCGTGAACTCCACCTCGATGCGGTCTCCCGAGACCGCGTAGCAGCGGCGGCTCTTCAGCGCGTCGAAGACGGCCTCGCGCGTCAGTTCCGGCGCGATGACGCCCGTGATCCCCTCGCCCCACGCGCCCGGGTAGCCGAGGTGGTCGTCGGTGGAGCCGGCCGCGCCGAGTCGCATCCCCTGGTCGAGCGCCCACTGCCACGTGCTGGAGGTGGCGCGCCCGCCCATCGAGTGGCGGATGTAGTCGTGCAGACCACGGTCGCGCTCGGCGCCCCC
>JBKHFA010000278.1:0-4681 GCA_046540615.1 Armatimonadota bacterium
CAATTCCGCGAACGCCTTCGCGCAGATGATTCTCCGTCAATCGATGCGCCATCGATTCCCCGCTCCCTCACGCCTCGGAGCGGTCCGGGGCAGAATGAGCGAACCGCACTGCCCCGGCAGTATTATACTGCAAGCCCCGTGGCCGGTCAAGATGCGCGATTTCTTGCGCAGGTTCTGAGAATCCGGTGTGACAGGCCCGGTTTTTACTCCTCGTCCTCCTCAGCCTCTTCATCGGCCTCTTCGTCCTCGACCTCAACCATCACAAAGCCGCGCCCACCGCAGAATGAGCACCGAACTGCTGCGTGGCTGCGTCTGCCCTGCCCGGCGGCCCTCAGGCAGTCGATGCAACTCCGACCGCCGCTCTGTGTGCAGGTCTTCTGCCCGCCGCAGTGTTCACACTCAACCATCTTTCTCATGGTGTGATCCCTCCTGTGTTGATTCTCCGCAAACAACTGACTTCCTCGTCCGGTCTCACCGGTCCGGCGTGGTCCCCGCCGCGCCGCCGCGCTCCGCTCCCGGGCGGTTCCGATCCGGTCCCCCGATAAGATTCACCGTGTCACCACCACCGGCCTGCCCGGACCAGTACTGCTCCGCGTCATCCGGCCTCGCCCACGTCGCCGCCCCCTGCTCCGGGGAGCTGCCGATGACGCCGGTGAGATCGGTCTCCGTCTCGGGCTGCAGGTCTGCCGGGATCGAGCCCAGCGCGCGCCGGGCCCGATCGATCAGCGTTTCGAGCCGCTCCGCCTGCGCCGTCCCGGCGGCGTCGTCTGCCCGCGCGCTGCCAACCATCGTCACCAGCGCCGCGACCGCCTCGGGCAGCCGGCCCTCGGGCGCGTCGGCAAGCAGGCACGCGGCCTCCCAGCAGGTCGTTGACAGCGGCGACGCGGCGGGCGCGGTTGCCGCGAGATAGAGCCGCTCGCGGGGCCCGGCCGGTGAGCTACCCGCGGCGGTGACCGCCTGGCCCTCCGCTCCGCCCTGTGGCAGCAGGTCGGCGATGCGCCCGTCGGCCGGCCCCGCGTCGATCGCGCTCAGCCGGAATTCATCGCGGTCGCGCGCCAGCAGCATCTCCCTGACGAACTTCTCCGGACCGCGCCGCCGGTAGATCGTCAACCCCTCGCCACCCCCGGGCGACGAGTAGCGCTCCTGCTCGCGCCATCCAAGACTCTCCAGCAGCGGCGTGAGCGCGCGGAAGCGCGGCTGGATCGGCTGCCTCCAGCACACCCGGAGCGCGTCATCACCCGGCCCCACCGCCTCTACGTCGATGCTCAGTTCACCGCCGGCCTCACTGACACCGCCCTCGATCTGCCACCCGACGGGCAGTTGCCATCGCAGCAGGCCCGTCTCGCCGGAAAAGTCCGCCTCGGCGGCGCGCGCCACCGGCCACTCGCCGGGCCGGAAGCTCACGATCATCCGCGCCAGGTCCGGCAGCGCGTCACTCCACTGCTCGGCAGGCGCCGCAGCCATCTGCAGCAAACCGTTCACTCCGTCGTGCGTCCATGAGGCGGTCAGGCGCGTGCGGCCGGTCGCCTCGGCGTCGATGATGGTGGCGCCGCCGACGTCCTCGATCGCGGTCACCCGGGTAATCCTCAACTCCGGGAAGCCGGTGAGGGCCATCTGCAGGGCGCCCTCGGCCCCCGGATCGGGGCCGGCGACCGGCCAGATCATCGCGAGGCCGGCGCTCGCACTTTCGGGCGCCGGCGCGACGGCGATTACTCCGTCGGTGACTCCGACCTCCCAGTCGATCGGAATCGAGACCGCGAAGCCCTCGGGATTGAGATGCTCCACCCACGGCGCCCGCGGCTCCTCCACCTCAGGCCCCACGGGCTCGAGGCGCCCGCCAACCTCGAGCGTCGGCGGGGCGTCGCCAATGCCGGGTTCCGGATCATCGGGCATATCCGGATCATCGGGCATATCCGGATCATCGGGCATATCCGGATCGTCGGGCATATCCGGATCGTCGGGCATATCCGGATCGTCGGGCGCATCGGGAGTGGCTTCAGGGCCGGGCTCCGTCGGCTCCACCGGCTCCACCGGCTCCCCGGGCTCGGGAACGGCGGGTGGGCGGGTTGGTTCAGCGATGGGTTCGTCGTCCGCGCGGACGCGGAAGCTGCGCATCATCCGGTCGAGCACATCCTCGCGGAACTGAGCCAGCGCCGCCTCCGGGGCGAACGTGCCGAGCACGTAGTGCGTGGCCTCATCGCCGTATGCGCAGAAGATCACACCCTCGGTGCCGCCTCGCCAGCGGACGCGGCCCGTCACCACCAGCGCCTCTTCGCCCTCGTCCGTCTCGATCTGCTCGACTGAGTCGCGGCGGTAGTCCGCCAGGCGCGACAGCACGCCCTCATGCTCCACCGCGGCCGACTCGGGCGTGGCGGGAGGCCGCAGCGCAGTCCACGCCACCACCTCCACCACCGGGCCGCCATCTGACGGCACGAGGCGCGCCCCCCGCTCATCGACTTCGCGGAACGACCATCCGCGCGGGATCTCGACTGAGAATCCCGGAGCTTCAGACCGCGCGCGGCGCCACTCAGCCACGGGCTCCTCCTGCGACAGCGCGAGGGGAGCGCTGCAGATGAGTGCGAGCGCGATGACGCAGATTGCAGGACGGGGAAAGAGACCCCCGCGTCTCGAATACTTAATCATGACACTCTGATTACTGCGGGCGTTATAAGGGGCGAGGGTATATTCCGTCCGGTCCGGTCCGGGTCCTTCATCAGCGACGCATTCGGGAGGCAGCGCCCAGTGAACACCGATCAGCACGATCACAAAGATCATGATGATCACAAGGACCACGAGGGGCATGAAAACCACCACGAGGAGATGGTGCGTGACTTCCGCCGGCGCTTCTGGGTGAGTCTGATCCTGACGATCCCCATCCTTGCGCTGGCCCCCATGATCCGCGAGTGGCTCGGGCTGGACACGCCGGCCTTCGCAGGGAGCATGTACGCATTGCTGGTCCTCTCCGCGGTCGTGTACGTCTACGGCGGATGGCCGTTCCTCACCGGGCTGCTCAGCGAGCTGGCCGACCGTCAGCCGGGAATGATGACGCTGATCGGTCTCGCAATCACGGTCGCCTTCGGCTACTCAGCGGCGGTCGTGCTCGGGGTCGAGGGCTCCACCTTCTTCTGGGAGCTTGCCACGCTGATCGACGTGATGCTGCTCGGGCACTGGATCGAGATGCGCTCGGTGATGGGCGCCTCCCGGGCGCTCGAGGAGCTTGCGAAGCTGATGCCCGATGAGGCGCATCGGCTCACGGAGGGCGGGGACACCGAGGACGTTTCGGTGACAGAGCTTGAGACCGGCGATCGCATCCTCATCAAGCCGGGGGAGAAAGTCCCGGCCGACGGGACCATCATCGAGGGCGACAGCGCGCTCAACGAGGCGATGCTCACCGGTGAGACCACGCCCGAAGAGAAGAGTGAGGGCGACGAGGTCATCGGTGGCTCGATCAACGGCGACGGCTCGCTCACCGTCGAGGTGGAGAAGACCGGCGAAGACAGCTACCTCTCACAGGTCATCAGCATGGTGGAAGAGGCGCAGGAGTCCAGGTCTCGGGGGCAAAACCTGGCAAACACTGCCGCGGCGTGGCTGACACTCATCGCCATCACCGCGGGCGTGGTGACCTTCGTGGCGTGGCTTGTGGGCGTGGGCCGGGAGGTCGAGTTCGCGCTGGAGCGGTCGATCACGGTGATGGTCATCACCTGCCCGCACGCGCTGGGCCTGGCGATCCCGCTGGTGGTCGCGGTCTCGACTGCCATCGGCGCGAAGCGCGGCCTCCTGGTCCGCGATCGGAATGCCTTCGAGCGCGCGCGGAATCTCGACGCGGTGGTCTTCGACAAGACCGGCACGCTCACCGAGGGCCGCTTCGGTGTCGAGGCCGTCGCGGCGGCGGGCGATCGCTCCGAGGATTCTCAAGAAAGGGTGCTGCGCCTCGCGGCCGCGGTGGAGGCGCACTCCGAGCACCCCATCGCCAACGGTATCTCCCGCGAGGCGGACGAGCGCGGGCTTGACGTGCCGGATGTCGGCGACTTCGAGGCAATCAAGGGCAGGGGGGCTCGGGGGACCGTCGAGGGCGACGAGGTGCTGGTCGTCAGTCCCGGCTACGTGGAGGAGCAGGACGTGGCTATCCCCGAAACTGTGGAAAACTTTGTGCAAGATGGGGAAAGAACGCTGGTCATGGTTCTACGCGAGGGCGAGGTCATCGGCGCGATCGCGCTCGCGGATGTGATCCGCGAGGAGTCGAGACAGGCCATCGACGACCTGCGCGGCGCCGGTGTGCAGGCGATGATGCTCACCGGCGACAACGAGGAGGTCGCGAAGTGGGTGGCGAGTGAGCTTGGCCTTGACGACTACTTCGCCGAGGTGCTGCCTGACGAGAAGGCCGCGAAGATCAAGGAGGTGCAGGAGCGCGGCCTGCTCGTGGCGATGGTGGGCGACGGGGTGAATGACGCGCCCGCGCTGGCTCAGGCGGATGTGGGTGTTGCGATCGGCGCGGGGACGGACGTGGCGATCGAGACCGCGGACGTGGTGCTTGTGAAGAGCAACCCGCAGGCGGTCGTGGACATGCTGGGGCTGTCGAAGGCCACCTGGCGGAAGATGGTGCAGAATCTGTGGTGGGCGACCGGGTACAACGCGTTCGCGATCCCGCTTGCGGCGGGCGTGCTGGCAGGCTGGGGGATCA
>JBKHFA010000279.1:0-4680 GCA_046540615.1 Armatimonadota bacterium
TGCGACAGGCCTGCTGTCAGGTCATGCTTCCGCCAGTCGCGAGACCATGAGCCCTTCGACGCCGCTGGTGCGCAGCGTCTCGGCCTTCGGGGTGGAGGGCGGCGCCTCGGCGTCCAGTTGCGTGAGCACCACCTCATCGGAATCTTCGATCTCGATCGCGCTGCGCCATGACGAGCCGACCTCTCCCCACCGCACCTGGAAGTCCGACAGGCGCAGGCCGCTGACCTCGCGGGCGTAGAGCGCCGCCGGCACGTGCATCAACCCGGCCGTCCGTGGCGCATCGCCGGTGAAGTCGGGGTCAACGTCGTCGCCGCCCGGTGCGACCCGCACGTCCTTGAGCCGAATGTCCTCGATCCGATGGCCGGGGTTCCCGCAGATATGAAAGCCCTCCCGCGCCGACACGTGCAGGTTTGTGAGCGAGATGTTGCGGATCATGCCGGGCGGCTTCGCATGGACACCAAGCACCATGTTCAGCGGGAGTATCACGTCCATCACGATGTTGGCGAAGTGAACGTTCTCGATGCGCGTGCCGTGGGCCGAGCGCTCCGAGTATGCGCTGTTGAAGCTGATGCCGTTGCGTGATTGCTTGATGACGAGGTTGGAGAGCGCGCAGTTGCGTATCTCACCGTCGCCGACCCCCACGCGGACGGCGTTGCAGGGGGTGCTGAGCACGCAGTTGCTGACCGTCACATTCTCACACGGCTGCGCGCGCTCTCCGAGCAGGCGGCTGTTGCCGCGCAGCGTGATCGAATCGTCGCCCGAGGTGATGATGCAGTCGCTGACGGTGACGTCCTGGCAGCAGTCGATGTCGATGCCGTCACCGTTGGGCGTCTGCGGCGGGTTGGTGATGCTCAGGCCGCGGATTCGCGCGCCGGTGCAGCCGAGCAGCAGCAGCGTCCAGTAGGGCGAGTTGATCAGCGTGACATCGCGGACCGAGACGTCCGTGCAGCGGCAGAGGAGTACCATCTGGCCGGGCCGCCACTCGGCGATGGGGAAGTTGCGGCTCTTGTTGCGGTAGGTGGTGGTCACCTCGTCCGGTGGCAGCGTCTCGAAGAAGGCGGCGCTGTTGCCGTCGATGGTGCCCTGCCCGGTGATGGAGATCTGCTCGGCCTTATACGCGATGACGAGGTGCGCGCCGGTGGCCTGCTCCCGCGTGGAGAAGGGATTCTCCGGGAAGATGTCGTCGGGGTTGTAATCCTCCCGCCGAGTGCTGCCACGCAGCGTCGCGCCGGCCGCGAGGTGCAGGTTCACGCGGCTCTTCAGGAAGATCGTGCCCGTCACGTAGATGCCGGGCGGGACGAACACGCGGCCGCCACCGGCCTCGGTGCAGGCGTCGATCGCCTGCTGGATCGCGGCGGTGTCGAGCGTCTCACCGTCCCCTGCGGCGCCGAACTCGCGCACGTCGTAAACGCCCGTGATCGCTTGCTTTTGCATGGCATTACTCCCGCTGTGCGTCGGCTACGTGCTCTCGTGGATGCGCACCATCGTCATGTACTCGATCTCCGGCACGGTGAAGGTTGCGTACGCGCCGTCCATCGCGAAGTCGAGTTCCTCGCCGCTCGGCTCCAGCACGACCGCGACCGCGCCGGGCGCATGGACCTGGCAGTCGATCTCGTGGATCGGGTGGACGCGTTCGATCGACGGGATCGCGGTCTGCGCGCCCTGGTGGCCGACCTGGTAGTGGATGAGGTTCAGCAGCAGGTCGCCGTCGTCGAGCGCCATCAGGTTCGACTCGACGATGCCGGAGATGTCAACGCGGCAGGGCGGATCGGGGTCGAGGTAGCTCCACAGCCCCTCGACGAACTGCCGCAGCCAGTGGTGGTTCGTCTCCCAGTAGACGCGGAAGATCGACCCGGCGACGTAGACCGCGCGACCGGAGCCGAAGTCGTTGATGGTGGCGAACGGGTAGGGCGACGGGTGCAGCGCGGGCGGGGCGCAGGTGTGTCGGAATGCGTAGGCGCGCGTGCTCTCGATCTGCGGGTAGATGTAGTCGGCGAGCGGACGCGCGTCGGTCGGGATGACCTTCACCGACCGCCCGCGAAGCTGCAGTTCGAGGTCGGCGGTCTCGCCGCGGATCTCATCGCGCGGGCGGAAGTGGCTGACGGAGAAGACCGATGGCTCGAGATACTCCACGCCGAAGACATCCTCGAGTTCGAACTGGTTCCCGGGGCGAAGCAGGCTCTGACCGCAGGCCACGAGCGTTCCGCCAGCGTCCACCCACTCGCGGAGCATCGGGAAGACCTCGGGCGCGTAGTCCTCGCAGTCCGGCAGCACGAGGTAGCGGTAGCGCTCCAGCTTCCCGAGGTCCTGCGAACTGAGGATGTCGAACTGCACGTGGCTCTCCACCAGCGCCTTGTGCGCGCCGCGCATCTGCTCGCTCAGCGCCTCGTCGGCGGGCAGGTCCGGGTCGAGGACCGGGGCGAGCAGCGCGGCGTGCTCGACGGTCTTCGCGCGCTGCAGGATCTCCTCGCGCTCCTCCACGAAGCCGAAGGCCTGCGCGAACATGTCGTAGACCGCGGGCTGGAGCGTCCCGTCCACCTGCACCTGGTCGCCCGAGCTTGCGACGCCGCCGTTGCCGGTCATCGCCGCGAACTCGGTGGTCATCTGCGCGGTGGGTTTGAGCGTCAGGTCGCCCCAGCCCTGGTAGAAGCGCACGGACATGACCTGCACCGGGTAGTCGAATGTGCGCGTGGTGCGGGTGGCGAAGCTGTGGGACAGGTAGTTGTTGCGCGGCTGGCTCTCCCAGACGCCGACATCGTTCATCTTCCGGAAGCTCTCCGGAGCGTCGATGCGCCCGGAGCGGTTGCTTACGATGATAAGCTCGGGGTTGTGCCGGTCGCAGATGGCGCGAAGCTCGCGCAGCACCCGCGCGGTGGAGGCGTAGAGGAATGCGTCCATCTCGCGCTGCGGGATATCCGGGGTCAGTTCACGACCGTGCATCTGCTCGAACTTGCGCCTGCAGTACTCGCAGTGGCACTCGGGGACGACGGGAATGTCGATGAAGAAGCCGTCCACCGGGTAGCCCTCGGCGATCTCCTCAAGTTGCGGGAGCACGAGTTCCTCGCGGTAGGGCGTGTTGATGCACACCCGGCCCCAGCAGCCGGAGATGGGGAAGGGCTCGCCGTCCTTGCGGATGGCCCGCCAGTGCGGGTGGGTGTCGTAGACGTGGCGGTCACAGCAGAGCGAGTAGTAGGCGATCGTGCGGATGTCGTGAGCCCGGCACTCGGCCGCCGCTTCGTAGAGAAAGTCCTGGTCGAGGCCGGAGTGCTTGTGCCCGACCTGCGTGTCGTAGAACGAGTTTCCGAAGTGGCATTTCGCGAAGAGCGCGACCATGTTGATCTTCCCGCGGCGGAGGTGGCCGACGAACTGCTCGGCGTCGAAGTTGACGATCGCCTCGCGCGGGAACTCGGGCATGTGGAAGTCCATGTGTACCTGGCGCATGTGGTCGGTGAACCAGTCGGCACGGGACATCAGCTTCGACCTCCGGGACATCGGCGTCTGTGGCGGACATGACAGCGGGCGCCGGAGCATTTCTGCCCGGCGCCCGCGAGACCTTCATGAGTGTCGGCGTCACGGTCGGCAGGGCGTGGTCGCACCTGCGGTTGTCAGCCGGAGATCGCAGTCTCGCCGTTGAAGGTGAGGGCCTCCGCGGTGAGCGTCGAAAGCAGCGCACATTCGAGCGTCGGCTCGAACTGGCGCCGTCCCTCGATGGCGTCGATGAACGCCTGCGTCTCGCCGACGGTGCCGTTGAGCCAGGCGGGCGGGCGGTTGCCCTCGGCCCGCCAGTCGAGCACATTCTGATTGCTGTCGAAGATACGCAGTGTGCAGGCCTGCGCGTCAACGTGGACGGTGTAGTCGGCGCCGTGGAACTCGTAGGTCTCCTCGACGACACCGACCGCGGGCGACATGAAGTAGTGGATCGCGCCCAGTTCGGTCTCCACCTCGGCGCGCGTGTAGAAGACCCCGTCGTGTCCGGTGGGCGTGTTGGTGGCGTGGACGCTGCACGGCCGTCCCATCACCGACAGCGCGGCATCGACGAGGTGGATGCCCGTCCAGACGCGGAACTCCTCCTCGGTGCGATTGTGACGGAGCATCCGCGCGATGCAGAGCCGCGGCAGGCGGTCGGCGGCGTGCGCGGCGAGCCACTGTCGGGCCCTCGCGAGGGCGGGGCTGAAGCGGCGGTTCAACGAGACCATGTGCGGTGTGCCGGTCTTGCGCGCAAGCTCCGCGAGGCGCCAGGCGGCGTCGGCATCCACGCCCGGCGGCTTCTCGATGACGAGCGGGATCCCCCGCGGGAGCAGCGTCGTCGCGAGCTTCTCGGTGACCTCAACGGGCGTGATCAGGATCAGCCCGTCGAGGTCCTCCTCGTCAAGCATCGTGTCGAGGTCGGTGTATGTGGCCTCGAAGCCGAATTCGCCCGCGCAGCTTTCCGCCTTCTGCTCGTCGAGGTCGCAGACGGCGGCGAGGCGGAGGCCGTCCGGGTTGTTCTCTTTGATGTATCGCAGCGCGGCCGCGTGGTTCGCGCGGCTGTGGCTGCCTGCGCCGAGCAGGCCGATCGTCGTCATTTGGCCCATCCTCCCGACTCTCATTTCGGATCCACCGCGCCCGCGGAGCTTACCTTTATACACATCTCAGGACGGCCGGATTCGCGTCGTCGCCGTTCTGGAGGGGCCGCCTGAG
>JBKHFA010000280.1:0-4634 GCA_046540615.1 Armatimonadota bacterium
CCGGCCCCTCCGACGGCAACAGCGCCTCTCTCGATTTGTGCGTAATGCACAGGCCAGGCGGGAGAGGGGGAGGACACAACTGCAAGCGCAAAGCAGCTTACATTGCGGCCGATAGACAACGAGAACTCCTGCCCTCTCCCGCCAGTCCCGTCCCCCGGCGGGGCAAGCTATGCATTACGCACAAATCGTGCGCGTGCGGTTTGCCGCAGGAGGGGCCGCCTGAGGCCGAAGCCGGCCCGCGCACCATCACCAAACGATCATCCTTGAGGCCGCAGTGTGGCCGAAAGCCGCGGGCCGACTTCGGCGCGCATAAACGACATGCGCCCCTCAGGCGGCCCCTCCTGACGACAAAAGGCCCACCGGCGGGCTGTCAAGATGTGCGTAATGCATAGGGGGCAAGGGAGGGGGTGCCCGAGCGTCGTGTGCTCGGGCGGGGGAGGTCGTCGTTCGTCGCGTTTGAAGGAAAGCCGGGCCCTCGCGGCGTAATCTCCTCCTGCACCGCGGTTGAAGACGCCTGCCCGATGGAGGATCGTCATGACTGACTCTCGCCCGAATGTCGTCTACGTGATGACCGACACGCTCAGGACCGCCTTCCTTGGCTGCTACGGCAATGAGACCATCCGCACGCCCAACATCGATCGCTTCGCCACCCAGTCCGTGCTCTTCACCCGCGCCTACCCAGAGTCGCTGCCCACCATCCCCGTTCGGCGCGCGATTCACACCGGCCGCCGCGCGTATCCCTTCTGCGACTACACGCCGGTGCCGTGGGACATCGTCTACCTGCCGGGGTGGCAGGCGATGGACCGGACCGAAGACACCCTCGCCGAGAACCTCGCGCACGCCGGCTATCACACCGGCTTCGTCACCGACACCAAGCCGCACTACGCGCCAGGCTTCAACTTCCAGCGCGGATTCTGGCAGTGGAACTACGTGCGAGGGCTCCAGCAGGACCGCTGGGCGTCCGTCCACACGGTCAGCGAGGAGGAGATGAAAGATTACTGGTGGCCCGGCGGCGACGCGCCGCTGCACTCGAACCTCCGCTACCACATCGCCAACTCGAAGGGCCGCCTCCACGAGCGGGACACCACCACCGCCGAGGTCTTCCGCTGGGCCATGGATTTCCTCGAGGACAACCGCGATGCCGAACCCTTCTACCTGCTCGTCGATTCATTCCCCCCGCACGAGCCGTGGGAGGCGCCGCTGCGCTACTACCAGATGTACGCCGACCCGAACTACGACGGCCCCACGATCCCCCATGCGCGCTATCAGTCGATGGAGCAGCAGGGGATGACCGAGGCGATGCTCGCCGACGTCGTCGCGCATTATTCCGGCCTTGTGACCCTGGTGGACACGTGGTTCGGAATGCTCCTCGACACGCTCGAGCGGCTGGACCTGCTCGACAACACCATGGTGATCTTCACCAGCGATCACGGGACGAACTTCGCGGACAACCCCCAGCGCGTCGTCGGCAAGCCCGCGTACTCGCTCTGGCCGGGGGTGATGCACCTGCCGCTGCTCGTGCGTAACCCCGGCGGCGGGAACGGCGGCTGTGTGTCCAATGAACTCGTGTACAATCTCGACACCACCGCCACCATCTACCACCTCGCCGGCATCGACGACCATCAGCCGATCGACGGCCAGTCACTGCTGCCGCTCCTGACCGGCGACGGAACCTGGCGCCGCCGCGAGTACGTCACCTGCCGGTACAACGACGCGCTGTGTTACATCGATGATGACTGGTGGATCCGCACCGACGTGGATCGGCAGCCGGGCGAGGCCTTCGACGTGCACTCCGACCCGCTCTGTCAGGAGGACCTGATCGACGAGTTGCCGCGGGAGGCCTTCGAGCAGGCGTGGGAGCGCATCCTCGCCGACGCTGGCGGTGAACTCCCCGTCTACGAGAACCCGCGCCAGACCGACGCCGTGGGGCTTCGTTACTGAGTGCGCGCGCCATGGGTCGCGGGCGTGTTGGTGTCGTCCGGAGGGATGGGTAGCCCTGCCCGCCCGTCTGCGCGGCTGGAGGTATTGCCGGCGGGGAGTCGTTCCGGAACCGCCGCATGGTGCTCGTGATGCCCGCGGGCCGCTCCGACTGCGAGGGCGGGCGCATCGAGCAGGTGACTGTGAGCGATTGCGGGCAGTACGCGGTGCTCACCGTCCGCGCCGACGCCCCCGCGCGGAGCGAGCAAGCTATCAGGATCCTGCCGGAGGCTGACTGAATTTGTCGAGAACAATCCCCTTCCATCCGCTGCTGGCGGCCGTCGCCCCCGTCCTGCTTCTTCTCTCTGCGAATCTGGGGGAGGCCCCTCCCCGGTCCGCGCTCAGGGCCGCGGGGATAGCGCTCCTTTGCGCCGCAGTCATCTGGGCGCTCGCAAGCCTCGCGCTGAAGTCGATCTCGCGCGCCGCCCCCGTGGCAACCGTGGTGATTCTTCTCATTACCACCCTTCTTCCTCTCGCCCGATTCGTCACCGGCGTGAGCGGTCTCGAAGACGGGGCCGCGAAGTGGATCGCCGGCGGCGTCACCGGGCTTTTTCTGCTGACCATTGCGATCGTGGTCATCAGGAGAATTCTCGTCGGTGCCGACGTCCGCATTCTCAATCAGAGCCTCAACGTGATAGCCCTTTTCATCGTCATCGTTCCTGTCATCAACATCCTGCGTCCGGAGCAACAATCGACGGTACCGGAATCCTCGTTGATGAGTCCTCCTCCCATCGACAGCGCTCAACCACAGCGCCGACCCGACGTGTACTACATTGTTCCGGATGGGTACGCGCGCGCGGATGTGCTCGAGGACATGTACGACTACGACAACAGCGACTTCATCGCGGCCCTCGAGGCGATGGGCTTCACGATTCGCGAAGCCTCCAGTTCGAACTACTGCCACACGGCCCTCTCGGTGTCCGCATCGCTGAACATGTCATACCTCACGCGTCTCGAAACATCCTCTCGCGAGCCTGCCCTCTCAGCGCTCCAGGAGAGCGCCGTGATGTCGGCTTTCAGTGAGGCGGGCTACACAACCGTGGTACACAACTCGGGGTACACATTCGGAGAGATCACATCAGCGGACGTCCGCAACACGCCGGGGCTGAGCGAATTTGAGCAGGCCGCGGGAAGGACCCTCTTCGGACCCGGATGGTTCTTTGTGCGCGACCGACTCGGTCTGGCCGACGTCGATCGCTACGGATGGACGCGCCGGACGCTCAGCAAACTTGGCACCGAACGTCGCCGCGACGAGCCTGTCTTCGTCCTGGCGCACGTAATCGCCCCACACCCGCCCTTTGTGTTCGACTCCGACGGGACATCTCGACCGCCGCGCGATGAGAGAATGCAGGATGGAAGCCACCGCATCCCTCAGACGACCACTGCAGAGGAGTACCGCGCCGACTACGTCCGGCAGCTTCAGGGGCTTAACCTTCACCTGCTTGACACCATCAGACGCATCAGGTCCGCGGCGCCCGAACCGTGCATTATCATTATCCAGAGCGATCACGGACCGGGCTCTGAGTTACACTGGGAGGACGCCGAAGCCACGAATATGCGCGAGCGCCTTGCCATCCTCAACGCCTTCCTTGTGCCCGAAGAGATCGAGGCGGAGCTTTACGACGAGATCACTCCCGTAAACACGTTCCGACTGGTGCTCAATTACTGCATGGGCACCGACCTTCCGCTGCTCGAAGACCGCTCGTACTTCTCGGTGTGGAGCAGACCTTACGACTTCATCGACGTGACCGAGCGAATCAACAGAAGCTCCGCTCTCGGTGACCGGCGCAGCTGACCGACATGCCCGCACATCCCAGGGAGCACCTCGAGGTGACTGGAAGTGACCAGCGAACCGACCATCCAGCGCGACGTGATGATGCCGCTGCGCGACGGCGCGCAGCTTGCGACCGACCTTTACTTCCCGGCCGGCTGGAGCGAGAATGATGCGCCGCTGCCACTGATCCTCACCCGCACGCCCTACGACAAGCGCAACCAGGCCGAGTTGGCGCGAGGAGCCGCCCGCCGCGGCTACATCTTCGCCGCACAGGACGTCCGCGGCCGCTACGCCTCCGAGGGCGAGTTCTACCCCTTCGCCCACGAGGGCCCCGACGGCTACGACGCCGTCGAGTGGCTGGCCGGGCAGCCGTGGTGCAACGGGAAGGTCGCCACCATCGGCCAGTCCTACTGCGCCGCGGTTCAGAACGCGCTGGCGTCGCTGAATCCGCCGCACCTCTCCGCGATGTGCGTCACCTACGGGCCCTCCAGCTACTACCACCACTCGATGCGCCACAACGGCGCGCTGGAGCTTCGCTTCTACGTCTACGCCTTCAGCATGGCCTCCACCTCGCGCGAGGCGCAGACCGACCCGACCATCAAGGCCGCCCTCGATGACGCCTGCGCGAACATCTGGGACTGGATCCGCGCCTGTCCGATCCAGCCCGGCGAGTCGCCGCTCGCGCTCGTCCCCTCATACGAGCGCTGGCTGCTCGATATCCTCCGCAACGTGCGCTATGACGACTACTGGCGGCAGCCGGGATACGGACCGATGCCCTGCTACGACGAGCACGCCGACGTCCCGACACTCTACATCGGCGGCTGGTATGACAGCTACACCCGCGCGACGGTCACGAACTTCACCGAGATGGCCGCGCGGCAAA
>JBKHFA010000281.1:0-4627 GCA_046540615.1 Armatimonadota bacterium
CGCGCATCAGGACGTCGAGGTTTTCCCGGTCGATATACGCGTCCATCTCAATGTCGTTGTCGCGATCGCGGTTGATGACCACGCCGCAGGGCACTTCCATCCGGCGGCAGGTGTCCACCGCCTCGCGAAGGTTCGCAAGCCCAAAGGGCGTTGGCTCCGTCACGAGAATGCAGTAGTCGGTGTCCGCGACCGCCTCCTGCATCGGGCAGGCGGTTCCGGGCGGCGCGTCCACGATCGTGATCCTGTCCGGTGAGTTCACGGCCTTCGTCGCGTTGGTCACCGGCGTCGCGCGCTGGTGACCAACATCAAGTCGGCCCTCGTAGAAGTCGATGTCCTCCCCGGTGACCCCGTGTGCCAGTTCACCGATGCGCAGCGGCACCTCGCTGATCGCCCCGGTGGGACAGACGAAGGCGCAGGCTCCGCAGCCGGAACACAGGTCGTGGAAAGTCAGCACCGCCTGGCCGATCGCGGCGATCGCTCCGACCTCGCACACGTGGGCGCACTTGCCGCAGTGTATGCACTTGCTCATCTCCACCTCGGGCACGAGGATGGTGACATCCTCGCGCCCGTCGATCTCAGGGTGCAGAAGGATTGAGCAATTCGGCTCCTCGACATCACAGTCGAGCACCTGCACCGTGCCCGGATTCTCCGCAGCCAGCGCCTGTGCGAGGCTGCACGAGATCAGCGTCTTCCCGGTGCCGCCCTTGCCTGCAGCGACTGAGATACTCAGGTTGGGTTCTGTCGGTGTCATGATGCGCCCCTTACTCTCCCTGTGACTCGAGGTACTCGATCTGTGACTGGATAAAGTCCAACTGCTGCTGCAGCATGTCGGCCTGCGCGTAGAGCATGCTCAGGTGATACTGCCGCATCTCCTCCTCAGCCTCCGGGCTCATCGGACCGCCGAACGGTCCCATCGGGCCCATGCCGCCGCCCATCGGTCCCATCGGCCCGGGCATGCCGCCGCCCATGGGGCCCATCTGCGGGCCGAACTGGCCGTAGCCCATGCCCTGGCCGGGGCCCATCCCCATCCCACGGCCCTGACCGCCGGCCATGCCGCGACCCTGACCCATGCCACCGCCCATGCCCGTGCCACGTCCGCCGCCGGGCATTCCACCGCCGGGCATTCCACCGCCGCCGGGCGCGTTTCCGCCCGCCTGACCGGTGGTGCCGGTATGCGCCGCCGTCGTCGCGCCGCTGGCCTCCTGAAGCTCGCCGTCGGCAGCCGCCTGTGCGGCCTCTCTCACGGTCACTCCGGAGGCCTGGAAGGTGCGGATGCCACCGGCCTGGAGCGCCATCGCGGCGTTCGGGCCGAAGTTCCCGGCCACGACTGCCTCAGCGCCTGAGTCGCCGACGATCTGCGCCGCCGCGGTGCCTGCGCCCGAGCCCATCTGCGGGCCCGGATTCTCAATCGCCTCGTACTCCATGCTGTCGGTGTCCACGACCACGAAGTACGCACAGCGTCCGAATCTCGGGTCCATCTGTGCGTCCAGATTGTCTCCTGAAGACGTCACTGCCACTTTCATCTCTGTGTCCTCCTTGACGTGGAGAAACCACGTCGCTGTCTTCGCCCCTCCGCGGGGTCGAGTGCTCTCTGTCATTGAACTGTGATGCGTCCCGTCGCGTCCGCGACGATGGTGCTCCCGACACCGGCGCGCAACGTCTCGCCGGCGAAGTGCCTTTTCAACAACTCCGCGCCTCGGTCTCCGCTGCAGTGCATCGGCACAATCTGCTGCACGCCTCTTTCGTAGATGTCGTCAGCCACGGCCGCGATCCGGTCCTCGGTCTCACGCGCCAGGTGCGTGCCGCCCGCGATCGAGACCGGGCATCGCCCCGTCAGTTCCGTCGCCTGCGCCACGATGTTCACAAGGCCCGCATGCGCGCACCCGGTGAGGAGGACGTCGCCCTCGTCCATGCGGGCGATCAGCGAGATGTCATCGACGAAGTCATCCTCGACCACCTGCCCGTCCCGCTCCACCAGCAGGTGGGGCGATTCCGGCGCGAGATCCGAGATGCGCGGCACCTCGCCAGTGGTGATGACATCCGGCGCGACCTCCACCGAGTCCGCGCTGAGTGCAAACACCGCTCCCATCTTTTCAAGCTCGGCGCGTGTGGCGGGCGGGCCGATGTATTCGCGCTCGCCACCCTTGCGATCCGCCCAGCGGGCTTCGAAGATCGCCGGGTGACCGATGACCGTCGCGCCGCCCAGGCGCTGCAAAAGCGCAGGCAGACCGTTGGTGTGATCGTAGTGCCCGTGGCTGAGCGCCACGCAGCCGACCTCCGTCAGGTCGACGCCGATCGCGTCCGCGTTCTCCCACGTCTCGGCGCTGTCTCCGCAGTCAAAGATGATATCCCCGACAGAGGTGCGCAGCAGCATCGACAGCCCATGGCCCGCCTTCAGTCCGTCGTGGGCCACCAAGTTGTCCCGCAGCACAATCGCCTCAAGTCTCTTCCGGGCCATCTGCCGGCACCTCCAGGTGGATCTGCTCCTCCGCAAGGGCCGCGGGGAGTGTCTCAGCGTCCGTGTGCAACACCGGGACGTGATCGGCGTTGAGGACGTAGTAAGGGCCTTTCCCCTCGATGTCCTCGCGCGTGAAGACCGCGTCGGCGCCCTCCTCGATGAGCATCTGGGCGATGCGGATCCCGCGACCGCTCGGTTCATCGCAGTAGGGGTTGTTCACGTGACGAACATCCCGCACGATTCTGTCCTCGCTCCCGACGGTCACAAACGCGTAACGACCGGCGTGTCCGAACTCGGGAGCCAGTCTGTCGCCGTCGGCCACCGGGACCGCATAGACGTATGTTTCCCTGTGCTGAGGCTCGAGGTGTAACAGCACGCGGTCGATGTTCGGTGCGACCTCATGGACCGCTTCCTCCAGCCGATAGCTGATCTGATGTGCGTGCTCGAGGTCGTGCACGTCGAGCACCACGTGTGCCTCGATGAAGCGGTAGGGACCTGAGTTGCGGCCGGTCAGGTCGTGAACCTCGAGAACGTCCGGATCATCCCGCAGGACGTCCTCGATTGTGTTGAGCAGATCATGATCGACGCTCGCGTCAAGCAGCACTCGGATCGCGCCGATGGCCAACTCCGCCGAGGTGTAGATGATGAACCCGACGATCAGCAGTGTCGCCAGCGTGTCAATGTTGTATCCGAAGTATGCGGCTACAAGGCTCAGAAGGACCGCGAATGTCTTCAGCGTATCAACGAGCGCGTCACGACTGTCCGCCTTCAGCGCCGGTGAGCCGGTGCGCTCCGCGACCGCCCCCACGTAGCGCGAGAAGCCGAAGCTGATCGCCATGGCGGCGACGATCGCGGCCATGGTCCAGGGGAGGTTGCGGATCTCGTCGGGCCCCTGCCCGAGGATCGCCTTACGTGCAAGTTCGTAGCCGACCAGGGCGATCAGGATCGCGACGCCGAGGGAGATCAGGTTCTCCAGCTTGTAAAGGCCGTAGGGAAAGGTCTTTGACTTGCGACCCGAGATCCGCACGCCGAGGTAGAGCGCCAGCGACTGCGCGATGTCGGTGACGTTGTGAATCGCATCGGCCATCAGCGCCAGGCTTCCGGACAGCACCGCGAAGGTGTACTTCAGCACCACCAGCACCGCGCGCACGCCCACCGAGATCAGCGCAGTGCGCTTTGCCAGGCCGCGCTTGTGATCCTGGTCGCGCTGCCGCTGCTCCTCGTTGCTGCGCTGAGATTGTTCGGCCGAGATCAGGTCAGTGTTCACACGCGCTCTCTCCTGGCTCAAGCTCGCCGGACGCGATTCGCTCGATGACTTCATCGATCGGACCGGAGATTCCGACGAACACCTCGATGTTCAGTTCCGCCATCAGGTTGATCGCCCGCGGCCCCGCGCCGCCCGCCACGACGTACGCCACGCCCTCTTCGTTCAGCAGGCGGGGGAGCAGTCCCGGCTCGTGGCCCGGATTCTCAAGGGTCTCACGCGCCACTTCGACGCAGTTCGCGATGTCCACGATCACATAGCGCTCGCAGCGCCCGAAATGCGTCGCGACCTGCTCTCCATCCGCGGCAATTGCGTATCTCATCGCTGCACATCCCCTGCGTTGATTCTTCGTCCGATCCGACGTCGTGTGCGATCTGACAGGCTCAATCCTCACTGAGCAGTTCGTCCGCCCGATCCACGAACTCCTGCATGGCCTCGGCGCGTCGACTGATCACGGTGACCCAACTGGCAAGTCGCGCGCGCCCGAGGTCAGTAAGCTCGTAGTTGCGACGGGCGGGCCCACCACCGGAGGTGTCCCAGGTGGAGACCACCGCGCCCTCCTGCTCCAGTTGGCGCAGGACGCGATAGATCGCGCCGGGATCGACCTGCGTGTCGGTCAGCCCCATCTCATTGACCTCGCTGAGGAGATCGTAGCCGTGAGCGGCAGCACCGGTGCCCAGCAGATAGAGCACCGCGGGCTCTATGAGCCGCGAGAGTCGCGCCGCCACCGCCTCTTCCAGCTTCCGACCTCTCTTACGCATCGCACACCTAACCCTGTCGTGATAGTATATGTTACTCGCATATAGATGATACGCTTGAGCGCCCCTGGTGTCAAGGTCAAATGCAAGAAAGGGTCTGACCTAATTCTGTAGGTAGCTTTGGGTGAGCGGCCACGACAACCTCAC
>JBKHFA010000282.1:0-4614 GCA_046540615.1 Armatimonadota bacterium
CCGGCTGACGGCAAAGGCTGAACGACAAACGACACGGGGCGCCGATGAGGAATCGGCGCCCCGTGTGTGTATGTGTGGGTCTCGCGGCGGCGTTGCGGCGCCTGTGAGCGGGTGGCTGGGCCTCTCCCCCCTCGGTCCCCCCTCTCCCTGGAAACCGCAAACGGCGCGGTTTCGGGCGGGACGAGGGGGGAGGAACGACGACGGCCTCCACCGCCCCGGCTCTCAGTCCTCCACCACCAGCCTGCCGGGTGCATCGGAGAACCACGGTGGGATCCCGTCGGAGAAGCTGATGCGTTCCACGTCCTCGAAGACGCCCTCAGGCGCATCCGAAAGCTCGACCCGCCACGGGCGGCCGTCCATCCCCGCGGGGACCTCGATGTCAAGCTCAACGCCCGTGCCGATGGCATCATGCTCGGCCACGACGTCGCCCTCCGGGTTGACGACCTCGACGCGCGCGGACTCGCCCGGAGCGCTGATGGTCAGCGAGAGCGAGAAGTCGCGGACGCCCTCGGGGACCGTGAAGTAAAGCGGGCGGGCGCGATGGACGACGCTGAGCCCCATGCTCGCGTCATGCACGAGGTAACGCGCGGTCGCCTCGACCGTTGCGGCGTTCGATCCTGCGCCGAGCATCACCGCGTAGAGGCCCTCCGGCGCGGGATCGACCGTCACCTGCGCCTGCCTGCCCACAGGCACCTCGCCCGCGATGTCCGTGCCGCCGGGACCCGCGATCTGATAGCGGACCGGCGCGTCGAAGGATCCGACCTGCGCATGACCGATCGTCACCTCGAAGGGCTCGCCGTCGCCGAGGATCATGTGGCGGCTGGTGCCGCGGAACTCGGTCGGCGGCAGATCAGGCGATTCGGCGGTCATCCCGGGGAATGCGGGCTCAAGCGCGCCGGTGTCCTGAGCCATCCAGGCGAGTTGCGCCGCGTCGCGCGAGAGGATGCGCTCGATCTCCGGCATTGCGCCGGGGGCGTAGCGCTCCACGCGCTCGATCGCGTCCAGCAGTGTGGCGGCGGATTGCGCCTTCTCCTGCATCGTGCCGGGCTCTCCGGCGAGCATGAAGCCAGCGTAGTCGCGCCAGGCGCTCATGTAATGCAGCCACATCTGCGAGATGCGGATCCGATCGGTGAGCGTCTCATCGCCCACGGCGATCGCCCGCGCCTCGCGCAGATCGGCGCGGGATGCCCGGATGACCTCCGGCGTAAGCATCGACAGGAAGGGCCGCTGGCGCTCGAGGTTGCGAGGCCACAGAAGCTCATCAGGGCCGTAGCTGAAGGCATCGGTCAGGCGCTCGTAGTAGCGGCGCATCGGCTCGGCGGCAGGGCCGTAGAGTCCGCTGACGTAGTCCTCGAAGAGCGCCTCCGCGTCGGCGTCCACGTCCCAGAGCACGCGGGCGAGAATCCAGTAGCTGAGCTGCGAGCCCTCGGCGTCAGACCACAGTTCGGAGTTGAGATACATCGCGTGATGCTCGTGCTGGTAGCGAAGTTCGTCGGTGAGCACTCGCCACGGTATCCACAGCACCGAACTGAAGTTGTAGTAGTGGCGGATTCCCATCTGCTCGGCGACATTCCGCCAGCCCATGTACCAGTCGTCGTGGGTGCGGTTGACCGGTGAGCGGTCGTCCTGCAGGGGGTAGTTGAACGCCATGCCGATCGGTGTGAAGAAGATGATGACGTTCGGATGTGCGTCGATGTCGCCGGGGGCCTCGACGGCGCCCCAGTAGGCGTAGAAGGCGACGTTCTTGCCGGGGTGGGTCTCCTGCAGCTTCTCGGCGACGGCGTTGGAGAAGACCACGAGGCGGCGGCCCATGCCGGTGTCCTGGCCGCGGAATTCGGGTGGATCAAGCGCCTCGCAGTCGGGGCAGTGGCAGAAGCGGACGTTGTCGTCGGGGCTGAGCGAGAACATCGTCTGCGCGGGGTCCTCGTCGAAGTGCTCACGCGCCGCGCGGGCCGCCTGCTCGATGACCTCCGGGTTGGAGGTGCAAAGCTGAGCGTTGGGATCGCGCTCGCCATCGCGCAGGGCGTACCAGTCGGGATGCTCGTCGAAATGCTCGGAGGCGGGCGCGATCGATCGGAAGTTGTGCTTGACATGCGTGGGGACGCCGCCGTAGAGATTGCGGCGCTTCCACTCGTCGAAGCGCGCGCGATCCTCGGCGCTCATGCCGCGCGAGGCGAGGCTCGGCCAGATGGAGCGGTGCAGGTAGTCGGGGCGCTCGATGACGTCGAGGTCGCCGACGGCGACGGTGGATCGCTCGGGCACGACTTCACCGATCTCACCGGGCATATACCAGCGGACGCCCTCGCGGTCGAGGAAGCGGTAGACGGCGTTGCGGGTGCCGGTGGAGGTCTCGCCGGCGAGTCGGAGCAGGTCGCCCTCGCGGCGTATCACGAAGCCGTCGAGGTCAAGCGCGAGATCGCTGCATTCGCTGTCGGTCAGCCCGCCGAGTACGATGCGCGGGCCGTCGGCGGCGCTCTCCACGATCTCAAGCTCCGCCCCGGTCATCTTCTGCAGGTACTGCTGCAATTCGGCGGCTGCTTCCGCGTCCGCCTCGGCGGCGACAATCACCGCGGCGGGCCGTCCGTCTTCGATCAGCACAAGATCATCCGCGGCGGCGGGGACGATCGCGGAAATCATGAGAATTGCTGCAAGAGCGGCCGTCATACGTGTCACAGTCATCTCTCCCCTTCGGTTCCGCAACTCGGCACGCAGGGGTAGTTCGACGGGGCATGGTCGAATCCTTCCCGCATGAAAGCGGCCGGAAGATTCTTCACGTGGCGCGGGCTTCCAGTCCGCGGCCGGGACATACCCGGCGTGTCCACACTTTGAAGCGGGGGAGGGGGGTGGAGCGCAGGTGTCGAACACTTCCCCGCGATGGCAAACACAGCAGGAGGGTATGCGATGACGCAGGAGACGATTCGCGAGACGGCCCGGGAGCTTCCGGTGGTCGGCGAGGTGGATGTGCTGGTCTGCGGGGGAGGTCCGGCGGGGACGGCCGCAGCCGTCGCCGCGGCCAGAGCAGGAGCGAAGACGATGCTGCTGGAGCGCTACGGCTGCCTCGGCGGGCTTGCGACCGGCGGACTTGTGATCGTGCTGCCGCCGCTGGTGCGCGGTGAGCACCAGGTGATCGGGGGCATCGGTCAGGAGACGCTGGATCGTCTGCTTGAAGCGGGTGAGGCGGAGTACCGCAGTGAACGGGGGAGCAGTCGCTTTGACCCGGAGGGCCTCAAGCGCCTGTCTGACGAGATGTGCCTTGACGCCGGTGTGTTGCTGCGCCTGCATTCGTGGGCGGTCGGGGTCTTCGGCGAAGAGGGCCGCCCGGAGGGCGTCATCGTGGAGAGCAAGGCCGGCAGGGAGGCGATTCGCGCCGGGGTGATCGTGGACTGCACCGGAGACGGGGACGTGGCGGCGCGGGCGGGCGCAGGCTACGAGCGCGATGATAAGATGATCGGACTGCCCTTCCGCATCGGCAACATCGACCTCGAGCGGTGGGGCGAGGCGCGTGGAGACGGGACGGGGAAGAGGATTCACAAGGAGGCGCACGAGGCCGCCGGCTACGAGAGCCACTTCGGCCTGTCGCCCTTCCCGCTGAATCCGGGTGTCGCGTGGGGCAACAACCACATGGCGAGCGGTGACTTCCTCGATCCGGACGTGCTGACGCGGATGGAAGTGCGCGGTCGGCGTTCGGCGAAGGTCGTGCTGGATGTGATGCGGGAGAAGATGCCCGGCTTCGAGGAGTCGTGGCTGATCGACACGGCCTCGCAGATCGGCGTGCGCTGCACGCGGCGGATCACGGGCCTCGCGACGATGCGTTACGAGGAGTTCGAGGCGGAGCGTCAGTTCGATGATTCGGTGGCGCTGGGCAACGACTTCCGCAGGCCCGACGTGGTCTACGAGATCCCACTGGGCTCGCTGATCCCGGCAGACGTGGGTGGGGTGCTGGTGGCCGGGCGATGTGTGTCGGGGGACGCGGAGGCGATGGAGGCGTTGCGCGAGATACACTGCTGCTGGACGATGGGTGAGGCCGCCGGGGCGGCGGCCGCGCTGGCCATCGAGCAGGCCTGCGAGCCGCGGGACGTGCCGGTGGGGGCGTTGCGCGAGAGCCTGGTCGGAGCCGGAGCGGTGGTGGATCTGCCGCCGAGAAGTGATTGATTCGCGGACGATTCGCCGGTGATGAACATCGAGGGGGCCTCACGCGTCAAAGTCCTACGTTGCTCCCCGAGGGACCGGATGTCGGCGGCCCGATCGGTGGAGCGAAGCGCAGGTCGTCCGGATTTGCGCGAGGGTCTGACCTGATTCTGCAGGTAGCTTTGGGTGAGCGGCCACGACAACCTCACCCCCCGGCCCCCTCTCCGACCCCTTCGGGGTCAGGACCTGCTCCGCAAACGACGCGTCGCCAGGCGGGCTATGCATTACGCACATCTTGACAGCCCGCCGGTGGGCCTTTTGTCGTCAGGAGGGGCCGCCTGAGGGGCGCATGTCGTTTATGCGCGCCGAAGTCGGCCCGCGGCATTCGGCCACACTGCGGCTCAGGGATGATCGTTTGGTGATGGTGCGCAGGCCGACTTCGGCCTCCGTCCCGCCCGGGGGCGGGAGCGCGGAGGCCTCAGGCGG
>JBKHFA010000283.1:0-4590 GCA_046540615.1 Armatimonadota bacterium
CAGGCCCTCTCATTGTGCGTCGTACGACGTGCGGAGGAGGGCCTCCGCACCACGGGAACGCGACGGACGCCGTTGCCGTGCGTGGCACGGGCGTCCCGCCCGTGCGCCGTTCGTCGTTGCGCCGTTGCCGTTCGCCCCCGCCCCGAAATTGCACTTTCCGCGTTCGTGTGCTACACTCACGCCGATGTGTGACGAATTCGTTATGAACCCGAATGCACAGAAGGGCCTGAACGCCGCTTGCTGAGCTTGCTCCCGTGGAAACAAAAGCTCGCGATCGACATGGGCACCGCAACCTGCCACGTCAGTGTGCAGGGCGCGGGCCTTCTCGTTCGCGAGCCCACAGTCATCGCCTTCGACACGGAGCGAGGCCGCCCGATCGCATACGGGGCCGAGGCCAAGCAGATGCTCGATCGCGAGGTCAGCGACGTGCAGGTTGTGCGTCCTCTCGAGGGCGGTGTCGTGGCCGACTTTGACGCCGCGGTCACGTTCCTCCGCCACGCAATACACGAGGCCATCGGACACCGCCCACTCCTCGCGCCCACCGTGGTCACCGCCGAGCCCACCCGCGCCACCCAGGTCGAGCGCCGGGCCCTCACGAACGCTCTCAAGGCCGCCGGCGCCGGCGAGGTGGTCACCGTGCCCCGGGCGCTCGCAGCGTCGATCGGCGCCGGCGTCCCGATGGACCAGCCCGAATGCCGACTCATCGTGGACATGGGCGCCGGATCCACCGACATCGGCGTCATCTCGATGGGTATGATCGCGGCCGGAGAGACCCTGCACTTCGGCGGAGATGACCTCGACGAGGCCATCCGCCGCTTCGTGCAGCGCCGCTACCGCATCACCATCGGCGGCGCCCGTGCCGAGGACATCAAGATCATGGCCGGCGCGCTCAGCTCCGAGATGATCGCCGAGCAGGTGCGCCTGTCCGATCTCGAGGAGGGCAACGGGGGCGACGACAGTCAGAAGCTCGAGGGCATCGCCGAATTGCTGCGCGCCTCACTCAAACCCATCGCGTCCGAAGCACTCTGGATACTCGATGCGTTGCCCGAGCGCCAGCTTGACGAGATCACGCAGGTCGAGTCGATCCTCACCGGCGGCTGTGCCCAGCTTCGTGGCATCACCGATCTGCTCTCCGACGAGCTGGCACTGCGCTTCACTGCCGCCCCCGATCCGATGTCATGCACGATCCTCGGCCTCGAAGCGATCCTCAACGACCTCGAGGCTCTCAGCCTCGATGGACGTCGCTTCACAAGGTAGCAGCCATGCACTTCATCGGCATCGACGTCGCCGCTGCGAGGCCCTCGGACATCGTCGTGCTCGACGCGAATCTTCGCGAGACCGAACTGCTCACCTCGACCGATCCAGCTACCTCCGCGCCCGAACTCGCCGCCCGCTATCCCGAGGCCGTCGTCGCCGTGGATGCCTCCCGCTGCCTCAGCAAGGGCCTGATGGCGGACGCTGATTTCCGCGCGAGCCTCGAACCGCCGCCCGCCGACGGAAAGCACCTCAAATGTCGCAGCGCCGAGTACGAACTGATGCGGCGCAACGTGAGCGTCTATCAGACCTCTGAAGAGATGCCCGACTGGCTCCGCGCGTGGTTGTCCGAGGGCTTCGCGTGGTATGAGGCGCTCGTCGCGGCCGGCTACGCCGACCACTCGCACGACCCGAGCGCCGGACCGCCGTGCGTGATCGAGTCCTACCCCTACGCGAACTTCGTGGCGCTGCTGGGCGGGCTGCCGCCGAGCAAATCCACCCGCGCCGGGCGCGTCGCGAGAGTGAACGCCCTGTGCGAGGCGGGCGTGGAGGCTGACTTCGCGCTGATGGACGCCGATCAGCTTGACGCCACGGTCTGTGCGGTGGCGGCGGCCCGATTCGCGGCGGGAATTGCCGTGGACTACGGCGACCCGCGGGAGGGCGTCCTGACGGTCGCCGCGAACATTCCCGACGGATGCCGCAGGACCGAGCCTTGACGAGGGAGGACGTTCAGATGGCGGAGGACTGCCTTTTCTGCAGCATAGCGGCCGGAGAGATCGACTCTGAGATCGTCCACAAGGACGAGCACTGCGTTGCTTTCCGCGACATCAACCCGCAGGCCCCGACGCACATCCTTGTGATCCCGCGCAAACATATCGCCGGAATCGCCGAGACCGACGCGGCCGACCAGGAGCTTCTCGGCCATCTTCTGCTGACTGTCGCCGACGTCGCGCGCGACGAGGGGATCGCCGAGTCGGGCTACCGCACGGTGATCAACTGGGGCCGCGACGGCGGGATGGAGGTCGCGCACCTGCACATCCACGTGCTGGGCGGCCGCGCGATGTCCTGGCCGCCCGGGTAACGACGGGGAAAAGGGAAGGGGGAAGAGGGAAACGGAAACGGCCGGAGACGGCCGGACGACACACGACAACGGCAACGGCGTCCGTCCACCGTTGCCGTCGCTCGCAGTCGTTCGCCGCCGTTCGCAGTCGTTGACCGCCGTTGGCCGCCGTTCGCAGTCGTTCGCCGCCGTTCGCTGCCGTTCGCCGCCGTTCGCCGTCGTCGGCCGCCGTTGGCCGCCGTTCGCCGCCGTTCGCCGTCGTTCGCCGCCGTTCGCCGTCGTTCGCCGTCGTTCGCCGTCGTTCGCCGCCGTTCGCCGCCGTTCGCCGTCGTTCGCAGTCGTCGGCCGCCGTTGGCCGCCGTTCGCTGCCGTTCGCCGCCGTTCGCTGCCGTTACCAGTCCACCGCGACCTTCAGGACCACCTTGTTGATCGGGCCCTCGCCGAGCATCGGAGCGTGGGCGTCCTCGGGGAAGAAGATCGCGAACGCGCCCGGCAGCAGCGGGAACCAGCCCTCGGGGATGTCCTCGTACTTGATCGTGTCCTTCTCGGCGTTGTACTCCCCCATCGGCATCTCGCAGTCATCGGCAAGCTGCCAGCCGAACTGCTCCTCACCCGAGATCAGGTACTGGATGTCAATGTAGCGGCGGTGGACCTCCAGCCACACATCCTCCATCCGCTTGGCCTGGCTGCGTATCACGTTCATCGTCAGCCGATCGCCGTCGATCTCCTGCGTGCCATCAGGCACGGACTCGAAGTCGATCTCACGCAGCGCCTCGAACGCTGCCGCGAATCCTGAGTGCAGCGGATTGTACCTGTCGGCATTCTCCAGCCTGTCGATGATCATCGGATCGTCCTCCCGCGGGTATCGAAGTCACGTGTGAGTCAGTTCCCCGCGCGGGACCGATGCTCCTGCCGAAGCCGCGATTCATGCCGCCGGTCGACGAAGGCGCGTTCAAGCGATCACGGCTCCCCCCCGCCTCCCTGCGGTAGCGCAGCGGAGTGGTGTTGCGGTAGCGTTTGAAGACCTTCGTGAAGTAACTCTGGTCGCGGAAGCCGCACTCCAGCGCGATCGTCGCGATGTCCCTGTCCGTGCGCGCGAGCATCTCCGCCGCCACGTCGATCCGCATGCGGTTGCGCTGGTCGGTGAAGGTCGCGCCTGATTCGCGCTTCATCAGCGACGAGAAGTGCGAGGGCGACAGGTGGACCGCCCCAGCCACGTCGTCGCGCGAGAGGTCCTCGCAGCAGTGCCTGCGCATGTAGTCCAGCGCCTCGAAGATCAGAAAGCCCGCGTCATGCCCGCGCCTGCGCTCGATCGCGTCCATGATCCCCTCGAGCATCTCGCGCAGCCACCCGGCAAGCTCCTCATGTGAGGTGATCTCCGCCACCTCGACCATCGAGCGGTAGTTCATCCCGAGGAACTGCTCGGGCTCACCGCCCGCCTCCACCGCCGTGCGGCTCATCGTGACCACCAGTTCGAGGAAGATGCTGCGCACCAGGTCGATCCGGTCGCGGGCGTGGTAGTGCACGGTCATCAGCAGGCGGTTGAGAATCTCGCGCGCGGCCCGCCGGTCACCGGACCTGATCGCCGCCATCAGCGCGGGCTCCTCGCGCATATAAAGCTCGCGGATCGAGTAATGCACGTCGCGCTTGAAGGCGTGGATCGCGTGGGCGCGCTGCTGCTCATCGTGGTAGCTGCGCCGGTTCAGCTTCAGCGCCGCCGCATTCGTGAGGTTCCGCGACTCCGCAAGTTCCCGCAGGTGCGCGCAGACGCGTGGGATGTCCAGCGGCGGCGCATCCCCCTCCTCGCGCAGCACCTGCTCCTCGCTCGCGTTGGCGACCAGACCTCCGAGCACCAGCGCGTTGCGCATCACCGGCGCCGCCCACAGCATCCGCCCGCACGGGCACGGCGTCACCGACGGCTCCCCCCACCGGAGGCCCTCACTGACGGCGAATGCGCGGGCTTCGCTGCATGACACCTCATCGGACCTCGCGCAGCCCGCGCAGTGGCCCGTGTCATGGATGACCGCGCCATCCTCATCCACAGCGCACAACCCGACGCTCCAGCGGTCGGCGTATACACGAGCGATCTCATCGAACGTCGAGCGATCGATCAGGTGGTCGGGCATTTCGCCATCCTTCCAGTCGTTCGGCTTGCCGTGTGCACTTTTCGCACCGCGGTGGTTCGCCGTGGGCGGGGGCATCGGACATGAGGCAGGAACGACGGGCCGGTCAGGCGATTGATCGTGCGCGAGCAAACGACGCTCGCCCACGATCAA
>JBKHFA010000284.1:0-4574 GCA_046540615.1 Armatimonadota bacterium
TCACCTTTGGGGTCCGTCGGCCATAGATACCGGCGAGGGTGGCCGAGAGCGGTGGCGGGGGCGACACCGACGGGAGATGCAATGCGCAGCACCTGCCCGCGGATCCTGTCATCGCATGGGCGACGCGTGCAAACAACACGGGGACGCATAACACGCAACCGTCCGATGAGGGGCGCGAGATTCCCGGCTCGCGCCTCTCATACCTTTGACAGTCGGGGTCAGAATCCCGGCATCTCCTCCTCGGTAATCTCCTCTACCCCGTACGCCGTCAGTCGGAAAGGCGTACGCGCCCTGTCCCGACCGCGGGCGTAGATCACAAAGCTCTGTCCCCAACGCTGATATTTCACCAGCGACCGGCCATCGAAATTCTTGAGTATCTGCATGGCATCCTGTGGCCGAAAATCGAGTTCGGCAAGCGTGAAGGGGTCCACGAAATCCGGATAGGTCGCATATCCCTCGATCGAGGTGTGAATCCGCCGCATCGCCTCCATCGCGGCGTTCCGACGAGCGAAGTCGGCCGCTCCGACCGCCCAGCTTGACTTGCCGATGCCGAGCATCGAGAGCGGCAGGTCAAGGGCGCTGGTGATCGCCATGGTCGTGCGCTTGAGCCATGAGTCAGGCTCGATCTGTGCGTTGAGCGCGGGGTTGGCGAACGTCTGCCTCGTCTGATTGTCCATCCGAGTAACGCGGTCGGGAGGCGCGCCGTACTTGACCGATGTTGCCCACCCGCCCGCCACCCATGCCGGATCTCCCCGGAACCCATCGACCCTGACCGTCCCATCGTTACATGAGACCGACGTCTCGGAGCGGTTCGAATCGTAGAACATGTGAAAGCGGGTCCCCCGGACCGCGGCCACGGATGAGGGTGTGTGTACCTTAGCCGTGGATTCTTGCCCAAACTTCGGCGATATGCGCGCCCACATATGTCCAGCGTTAAGCGTAAAAGCTCTACCGCGCCACCGTCCACCACGATGGTACTCCAGCAACTCCACGACAAGTTCAGATTGCGGAGCAAGCGTTACGACGCTCCCGTCGGGGAACTGCAGCGACGCCCAGCAGTTCGCCCCGGTCCTGACCCGCCCACCGTCTGCGATCCGCTGTTCCAGCGCCAGTGGCTGCGGCATCTCACGGGGCCCGGGCGTCACAATGCCGGGGCCACTCAATTCGGCCACGGTCGCGTAGAACTCCATGTTCTCCCGCCGCACCCCGTCGGCGATGAGCACCAGCGCAATGATCGCAAGCACGATCAGAATGCGCGGGTCGGCATACTTCCGCCACAGCAGCGCGCGACGCTTGCGCCGCGCGCGCTTGTTCTGACCGCGCTCCACTTCCCCGAACGCTTCCTGGAGTATCTCAGCGTCCGTGTTCGGCTTCTCTTTCTTCTTCCCGAAGAAGGGCAGCATCGCGGCTCACTCCCCGGCGCCTCCTGCCGACCGCGCTCATCCGACCGTCCGGCCTCCGGGCGTCCTCCTCTGGAGCGTCGCTTGCGAACTCTTCGATCAACTCTCGACCGGCTCCTCACCGGCCAGGCGGAAGATGGTGACGGGCTGCTCGCGCCCGCGCACCTCGGTCTCCCCGATCTCAGTGAGGCGAGCGATCTCAGACGAGATACGCGCCGCCGCCGTCTCGCTGGCGAGGAACTGCACACCACGCACCTTCGTCATCCCCTCGATGCGGGCGGCGGTGTTCACGCTGTCGCCGATCGCCGTGTACTGCATACGCTGGTCGCTGCCCACGTTGCCCACGATTGCCTCGCCTGAGTGGATCGCGATGCCGATGCGGAACGGAGTGCGCTGCTCATGGCGCTCCCAGTACCCGTTGAGCACCTCAAGCCGGCGCAGCATGTCCAGCGCAGCCTTCATCGCAAGCTCCGCGTGATTCGGCTGATTCCCGAACGCGTTCCACAGCGCCATGATCCCGTCGCCCATGAACTTGTCGAGATAGCCGTCGTACTCGAAGATCGCGTCGCTCATCTGCGAGAGGTACTCGTTGAGTTGCGCCACCCAGACCTCGGCCTCAATGCTCTCCGAGAGCGCCGTCGATCCCCGCACGTCGGCGAAGAGCAGCGTCACCTCACGACGCGTCCCGTGTGCGACAAGATCCGGCTCGTCGGTAAGCTGGCGGAGCACGTCGGGCGAGACGTAGGCGGAGAACTGGCCCTGGATGAGTTTCTTGTCCCTTCCGAGACGCTCGGGGATTGCGACGGCGAGCGGGATGGTGCTGGCGAGTACGATGGCGGCGTAGGGAATCACGCTGTCCATGAACGCGAACGCGAAGAAGAACGACGGAAGCGCGACCGCGACCACCAGCAGCGCCGCCAGCAGCGGGCCGAGTCTGTCGCCGAGGCTCCATGCCAGCCATCCCACCGCAAGCCCCAGTGTCAGCGCGAAGATCGCCCAGACGAGGCTGCGCGTGTCCGGAGTGCGTGAGCCGGTGTGCAGGAGGTTGTTGGCGACGTTCGCGTTGGTCTCGACGCCGAGGAACTGGCGGCGCGTCCAGCGGTAGGGCGCGGGGCGGATGTCGTGAAGGCCGAGCGCGCTGGCCCCGACGAGCACGATGCGATCCCGGAAGCGCGAGGGATCGACGCGACCCTCCAGCACCTCCCACGCTGAAACCCGATCGATGGTGCCGGTCGGGCCGCAGTAGTCGATGAGCATCCGCCCCTCACTGTCAAGGGGGCAGACCTCGCCGGACACGGAGATGGCGCCGCGGGCGGCCTGCCGGGCGATCTCCTCGCCGCTCACACCCGACGCGAGGACGGCGATCGCGGCGCCGAAGTGGGGATAGACGACCCCGTCGCTGCCAGGCGACAGCGGGCGCGCGCGTCGAAAGACACCGTCGCTGTCGGGTGTGATGTCCACGTAGCCGATGGCGGCTGCGGCTTCGGCCAGCGGCGCGGTCGGCGGCATGAGATTCTCCGCCTGCACGATCCTCCCGGACAGCCGCCCATCGGGGCGCCGGTAGCCCCACGACACGTCGGCCCGGACGCCGGTGTACTCCATCTCGCGGGCGTGATGAGCGGCAAGCACCACGTTGCCCGCCTCGCGGATCGCCCGCGCAAACTCCTCGTCGGGCGTCTCCGTCTCCCCCGGCGCCGCGCGCTCAGGCTCGGAGAAGATCACATCGAGGGCAATCACGCGCGCGGTGGCGAGTTTGCGCACCAACTCGGCATGAGTGCGGCGTGACCACGGCCAGCGCCCCTGGTGTTGAGGCTGGAGGGAGACGTCGTCGATCTCCACGATGATGATGTCCTGCGGGGGCTGCGGGAAGGCGTGCTCGTACGCCATGTCGTAGGCGAAGTTCTCGATCAGTGGGAAGATGAAAAGGTCGGAGGTAAGGGGCACGTAACGCAACACCACCACGAGGATGGCGATGAGCGCTGCGGTCATGATTCCGCGGTGCCGGATCTCCGCCCGACGCCGCGAGAGCGTGGGATCTCCAGCCACGGTGCGCACCTGCCCCGACGAGAGTTTCTGACAGCATACCCTCCCCCCCGGGCAGACCTCGGCGGTGGCTCAGCGAATCTCGGACCCGTTGCGGCAGATTTCGTCGGCGAACCCCTCAGTTCCTGCTCTCGTCAGGCGCCGTTGGGCACGAGATAGATGATCGCGGCGGCGGTGGCGACGTAGAGGGCGACCGTGATGAGAAGCGGTCTGTCCCGCAGGAGCGTCCGGTCGGGAGCGCCACCGTGCCCGTGGCGATGCATCAGGTAGACGTAGCGGAAGAGCCCGTAGATCACGAAGGGGATGGTGTACATCAGGCGGGTGCTGCCAAGCTCGGCCACGGTGCGGGCGGAGATGGTGTAAAGGCAATACGCCATGATGGTGCAGGCGGCCATCGTGGGGATGAGTTGGTCGAGCATTTCGACGGAGTAGAGATGGAGGGTCTTGCGGCGGCCCTCAAAGCTGTCCTCAATCATTGTCAGCTCGCCACGCCGCTTGGCGAGTCCGAGGAAGAGGGCCAGCAGGAAGGTGCAGATAAGCAGCCAGGGAGAGATGACGACGTTGATCGCCTCAGCGCCGGCGACCGCCCGGAGTACGAAGCCCATGGCGATGGCCAGCACATCGAGCAGTACAAGCTGCTTGAGCGCGATCTGATAGAGCATCTGCAGGCCGAAGTACCCCAGCGTGACGGCGCCCAGCGGGATGTTGACAGCGAACGAGCCGCCCAGTCCGACGA
This sequence comes from Armatimonadota bacterium, assembly GCA_046540615.1. Classification (GTDB taxonomy): domain Bacteria; phylum Armatimonadota; class Zipacnadia; order Zipacnadales; family UBA5352; genus UBA5352. The sequence continues at coordinate 4,180 of JBKHFA010000284.1, forward strand.
CGCCGAGGATGGCCGCCGCGATGCCTGCCAGTCGTGGTGAAAGGGCGCCACACGCGATCGGGCGATGGCACTTCTCCGGATGCCGGCGGTCCTCCTCGCGGTCGCGGATGTCGTTGATCAGGTACACCGCGCTGGAGACCATGCAGAAGAGTACGAAGGCCAGCACAGTCACGATGACCGCCGATGCATCGCTCATGCGGTGCGCGAAGATGAGCGCGGCGAAGACGAGCAGATTCTTGGTGTATTGCCACGGCCGCATGCAGCGTAGCAGAGCACCCAGGTTCCGCATGATCCCTCCTGCTGTCCCTACCTCTACACACAACTGGCACGAGGGCCGTCCGCCGTCGGCTTACCTTTATGCACATCTCAGGACGGCCGGATTCGCGTCGTCGCCG
>JBKHFA010000285.1:0-4516 GCA_046540615.1 Armatimonadota bacterium
CAACACCAACGGCGCCCCGCGCGCCGATCACTCATAGACTGTGACGCGTAGACAGGTGACATGATGGATTTCGAAAAGTTCACCAACCAGGCGAAAGAGACCATCGGGCAGAGTCAGCAGATTCTGCGCCGCTACTCGCACAACCAGCTCGACGTCGAGCATATTCTGCTTGCGATGCTCGAGCAGGACGGAGGCGTGCCACGCCGGATGCTCGAGCAGTCGGGCGTTGACATCGCGGCGCTCACCGACAAAGTTGAGCGCGAACTGGGAGGGCGCCCGACCGTCTCCGGAGGCGGAGCCGACACCGGGCAGATCTACGTCACCCCGCAGGCGAATCGCCTCTTCGACACCGCGTGGGAGCGCGCTCAGCAGTTCGGCGACACGTTCATCGCCGCCGAGCACCTCCTCCTGGCGATGCTCGACATCAGTTCAGCCGCGACCGGGCTTCTCCAGCAGGCAGGCGTCAACGAGCAGCAGTTGCTCGAAGTGCTCCGCGAGATCCGCGGAAGCAAGGGCGTCCATGACGCAGGTGCCGAGTCGGGCTACGAGGCGTTGGAGCGCTTCTCGCGCGATCTGACCGAACTGGCGCGCGAGGGCAAGCTCGACCCGGTCATCGGCCGGGAGATGGAGATTCGCCGCCTGATCCAGGTCCTCTCCCGTCGCACCAAGAACAATCCGGTGCTCATCGGCGAGGCGGGCGTTGGCAAGACCGCGGTTGTCGAGGGCCTCGCGCAGGAGATTGCCGATGGTGAGGCCAGCCAGGTACTCGGCGAGAAGAAAGTCGTCGCACTTGACCTCTCGGGCATGATCGCCGGCAGCAAGTACCGCGGCGAATTCGAGGAGCGCCTGAAGTCCGTCATCGATGAGATCCGCGCCGCTGAGGGCGAGATCATCGTCTTCATCGACGAGCTTCACACCGTCGTCGGAGCGGGCGCGGCAGAGGGCGCGATGGATGCCAGCAACATGCTCAAGCCCGCGCTTGCCCGTGGTGAACTGCAGGCCATCGGGGCGACCACGCTCGACGAATACCGTCAGAACATCGAGAAGGACCCGGCGCTCGAGCGGCGTTTCCAGCCGATCATGGTCGAAGAGCCCACGGTTGAGCAGACCATCGACATCCTCCGCGGCCTGCGCGAACGGTATGAGGAGCACCACGGGGTCAAGATCGGCGACGACGCCATCGAAGCGGCCGCGGAGCTTTCGCACCGCTACATCTCCGACCGCAAGCTCCCCGACAAGGCGATCGACGTGATCGACGAGGCGGCGAGTAAGCTCCGCATCGACACCTACGACCTGCCGCCGCGCCCCGAGGCGTTGCGCGAGCGCGTCGATGAGTTGACGGACAAAGGCCAGCAGGAGGCGCAGGCGGGCAACTACGAGGCCGCCGAGCGCATCCGAGCCGAGATCGACGAGCTTCAGGCCCGGATCCCGGACGCACAGCAGCAGTGGGAGGGCGTCGAGGAGATCGACGACACAGTGGACGCCGAAGATGTCGCGCAGATCGTGGGTGACTGGACCGGCATCCCGGTCTCACGCATGTTCGAGGAAGAGGCGGAGAAGCTCCTGCAGATGGAGGACAGGCTGCACGAACGCGTAAAGGGCCAGCACGAGGCCGTCGTCGCGGTCTCGGAGGCCATCCGACGCGCCCGCACCGGCCTCAAGGACCCCCGGCGGCCGATCGGAAGCTTCATTTTCCTCGGCCCCACCGGCGTCGGGAAGACGGAGCTTGGGAAGGCCCTCGCGGAGTTCATGTTCGATGATGAGGACGCGATGGTGCGGATCGACATGTCCGAGTACATGGAGCGCCACGCGGTCTCACGGCTCATCGGCGCCCCGCCCGGCTACGTGGGCTACGAGGAGGGCGGGCAGCTCACCGAAGCAGTCCGCCGCCGGCCCTACCGCGTCATCCTGCTCGACGAGATCGAAAAGGCGCACGCGGATGTGTACAATATCCTGCTGCAGATCCTGGAGGAGGGCCGACTGACCGACAACGCGGGCCGGATCGTGGACTTCAAGAACACGGTCATCATCATGACCAGCAACATCGGCAGCCAACACATCACGACGCCTCCCGAGAACGCAAGTGAGGAGCGCGTTGCCGAACATTACGAGCAGATGCGCGAGACGGTCACCGGCGAACTGCAGCAGCACTTCCGGCCCGAACTGCTCAATCGGATCGACGAGGTCATCGTCTTCCACTCGCTCACCGGGAGCGAAATCCGGTCGATCGTGGACCTGATGCTCTCGCGCGTGGAGGAGCGACTCGCCGAGCGGGACATCTCCCTCGAGGCGACCGACGAGGCGAAGGACCTCCTCGCCGAGCGCGGCTATGATCCGCAGTTCGGCGCCAGGCCCCTGCGGCGCGTCATTCAGAAGCTGGTGGAGAACCCGATCTCCGCGGGAATCCTTCGCGGCGAGTTCGCGGAGGGAGACACGGTGCTGGTGGATGAGGACGACGGGGAGCTTGCTTTGCGCGTGAAGGTTGCAGAAACGGCGCAAGCCGAGTAGAATAACATTTCACGAAGATACGCTGGAAACCATCTCACGGCGCTCGCGCAGAGCCGTGAGATCAACCTTGAGGACGCAACATCATCGGAAGGGAGGACAGACGCACAATGGATATCCGTTTGCTCGGAGATCGGGTGATGGTCAAGCGCATGGAGGCCGACACAACCTCCGGCGGCATTCATCTGCCCGAATCAGCACAGGAGCAGCCGCAGAAGGCAGAGGTCGTCGCCGTCGGCGAGGGCCGCAAGCTCGACAGCGGCGAGGTGGTTGCGCCCGACGTCGCGGAGGGCGACACGGTGATCATCGCCAGGTACGGCGGCACAGAGATCACTGTTGACGGCGAAGAGTACCTCATCATGGATGCGAGCCAGATTCTCGCGAAGGAAGCGTAAGTCACGCATTGACATTACCTCGCGAAAGGAAGAACCACGACCATGGCAAAGAACATTCTTTACAGTGAGGAGGCGCGTCGCGCCCTGGAGCGCGGGGCGAACATCGTGGCCGATGCCGTAAAGGTCACGCTTGGCCCCACCGGGCGAAACGTGCTTCTTGAGAAGAGCTTTGGCTCCCCCACGATCACCAAGGACGGCGTCACCGTCGCCAAGGAGATCGAACTGGAGGACCACTTCGAGAACACCGGCGCGCAACTGCTCAAGGAAGTCGCGTCACAGACCAATGACGTTGCAGGCGACGGCACCACCACCGCCACCGTGCTGGCACAGTCGATGCTGCGCGAGGGCCTCAAGTCCGTGGCGGCCGGCGCCAACCCGATGTTCGTCAAGCGCGGCATTGATAAGGCGGTCGAGGCGGCCGTCAAGGAACTGCGCAAGATGTCCATCGAGGTCAAGACCAAGGATGACATGTTCCACGTCGCCTCAATCGCCGGCAACGACGAGCAGATCGGCAAGCTCGTCGCCGATGCGATGGAGGAGGTCGGCAAGGACGGCGTCATCACGGTCGAGGAGTCGCAGGGCACCGAGACCAGCCTCGAACTGGTCGAGGGGATGCAGTTCGACAAGGGCTATCTCTCGCCCTACATGATCACCGACCGCGAGCAGATGGCCGCGGTGCTCGAAGACCCGCTGATCCTGCTCTACGAGAAGAAGATCAGTTCGGTCCAGGACATGATCGGCGTCCTTGAGGGCGTCGTTCAGGCCGGGCGACCGCTGGTGGTCATCGCCGAGGACATCGAGGGCGAGGCCCTCGCGACGCTCGTGGTCAACAAGCTGCGCGGCACGCTCAACGCCGTCGCGGTCAAGGCCCCCGGCTTCGGCGACCGCCGCAAGCGCCAGATGGAGGACATCGCGGTCCTCACCAACGGCACCTTCATCTCCGAGGACCTCGGGATCAAGCTCGAGAACGTCGGCCTCGACATGCTTGGCACCGCCACCCAGGTCAAGGTGACCAAGGACGAGACGATCATCGTCGAGGGCGCAGGCTCGGCGCAGGCGATCCGTGGCCGGATCGAGCAGATCCGAAATGAGATCGAGGAGACAGACAGCAACTACGACCGCGAAAAGCTCGAGGAGCGGCTCGCGAAGCTCTCCGGCGGCGTCGCCGTCATCCGCGTGGGCGCGGCCACCGAGACCGAGCTCAAGGAGAAGCAGCACCGCTTCGAGGACGCCCTCTCGGCGACCCGGGCGGCCGTGGCCGAGGGCATCGTGCCCGGCGGCGGCGTCTCCCTCGCTCGCGTGGCAGCGAAGCTGGATAAGGTCAAGGCCAGCGGAGATGAGAAGATCGGCGTGAACATCCTCCGCCAGGCTCTCACCTCCCCGCTGCGGCAGATCGCCGAGAACAGCGGCCAGGAGGGCTCCGTCATCGTTCAGCGCGTGCTCGAGAACGAGGACGAGCAGATCGGCTTCAACGCCACGACCGGCGCCTACGAGAACATGCTCGAGGCCGGCGTCACGGACCCGCTGATGGTCACCCGCTCGGCGCTGGAGAACGCCGCCAGCATCGCCGCGATGATCATGACCACAGAGGGCCTGATGGCCGAGATCGAGAAGGA
>JBKHFA010000286.1:0-4514 GCA_046540615.1 Armatimonadota bacterium
ATGCGCATCATCGACGTGACCGGGCCGATCGAGACCGGCATGTGGACCTACGGTCCGCCCTACCCGGACGTGCTGATTGAGGAGATCGAGCAGCCGGATTTCATCGAGCACGCGACATACTCGTGGCGCTTCGAACTCGGCGCGCAGACCGGGACCTACCTGGAGACCTCGCTGCATGTGCGGCGCGATGGGCCTGAGCTGATCGAGGTGCCGGTGGCGGAGCTTATGATGCGCGATGCGGCGGTCCTGCGCGTGCCCTGCGAGCCGGATCAGCGGATCGAGCGGGAGGACCTCGAAGCATGTGGCGTGGAGGTGCGCGAGGGTGATGCGGTGATCGTAGCGACCGGATGGGACAGCCACTGGAACGACGATGACTTCGTCTCGAACTGCCCGTGGTTCAGCTACGATGCGATGCGCTGGATCCTCGACCGCAAGCCGTTCATGATGTGCGGGGACATGCCGCGCTTCGACTCATGGGAGCAGCCGCAGGGATTCTGGGACGAGTTCTTCGACCGTGGGACGCTGCTGCTGGCGCCGCTGGTGAACCTCGGGGAGATCGCGGCCGACCGGGTGAAGCTGACGGCGCTGCCGCTGAAGGTGGTCGAAAGCTGCGCGGCGCCGTGCCGGGTGGTTGTGACGGAGTGAGGCGTCAGTAGCCGACGACCTCGACCGGGGCTTCCTCCAACGAGTGGAAATCGCGATCGTTGGTGATGATCCCGCAGCCGGAAGCCCACGCCGGCGCGAGGTGACACAGGTCTGCCGGGCGCAGATCGTTCCCGCGCATCACGGCGGGCAGCATGGCGTAGGCTGCTTCCTCGATGGGCAGTGGCTTGATCCACGATTCTGAGAGGAAGTCCTCGACGATGGACGCAAGCTGCTCGGTCATGCCGATGAAAGCCGTGCGCTTTTTGCGGCCGGTGATCTGACACCAGTCACCGGGGCCACAGTCAACGTCATGCAGTATGCCGGCTAAGTTCCACATGACCTCATCAAGCGTGAGGATGGATACGTACGAGAAGTAGTCGCCGAACCTGGAGAGGGCTTCCATCGCGTCGGCCAATTCGTGCGCAGCGGCATGGTCGGGGTCGTTGGCGACGAGGTACGCCACGCAGAACTGGGAGTCAAGGTAGATTCGCTTCGGCAGCGATGCTTCCCGCGACATACTACTCGTAACGCCCGTCTTCGTACAGAGACTGATCGATCTCGAAATCTGTCTTCACGATGCCGGATGCCTTCAGTCGTGCGCCCACTGAAGGATTTAGGCCACGGGCCGCCAGCGCAGATTTCATCCGGTCAACATCGACCTCGATGACACCCGGCCGCACCTCGGTCACGAAGTCAAGATCGGTGATATCTCTGCTCCTGACGTCGTCTACTGTCTTTCCCATCATTACTCACCACCGGCAGTATCCCAGATCGCGGAAACCCCGTCAACCTCCCGCATCAAAATGCACGTTCATGTAATGTGCCCGCTACCGCCTCTCCTGACACTTCGGGCAGTAGTATCCCCTGCGGCCGGAGATGTTGATCGTCTCCACCTGCCCGCCACATCCATCCGGGCAGTCCTCGCCCTCGCGATTGTGCACCGCGAAGTCCTCGTGGGCGGTGCCCTCATTCCCGTGAAGGTCCATGAAGCCCTCGCCCCCGGCCTCGATCGCTCGCCCGAAAACGTCGCGGATGGCGTGGTAGATTTCGGCGAAGTCGTCGTCCGCGAGACTGCTGGTCTTCGTCTTCGGATGCAGGCGCGCTTCGAAGAGTATCTCGTCGGACCAGGCGTTGCCGATGCCGCTGATCGTCTCCTGGTTCATGAGGCGGGACTTGATTCCCGCTCCGCTGCCGGTGAGGATTTCCTGCAGGCTTTGCGCGTCCGCCACGTCATCCCACGCATCCGGGCCGAGGCGACCGAGAGGACCGTTCGACTGGTGGAGGTAGTCGGTGTCGTAGACCTTGATCGATCCGAGTTGCCAGCGGACGGCGTGCATGAAATCGCCGTCCGCAAAGGCGAAGACGAAGGGAGTGTGATCAGCTTGATGCTCCCCGCTGTCTTTGAGCACGAGCGCCCCGCCCATGGAGAAGTGAACGAGGAGCGAGTCGTCGCCGTCGAGGTGCAGGGCGAGGTACTTGCCCTTGCGCTCAACCTCCTCGATCGACCGCCCTTCGGCGCGGGCTTTGAACTCCGGGCGCGACACGTTCGTGGCCTTTGTCTGATTGATCGTGACGCTCTCGATGGTGCGACCGACGAGTTCGCGTTCGGCCTGGCGACGAAGCACCTCAAGCTCCGGAAGCTCCGGCATGATCGTGTCCCCTTTCTCCGGGCCTGTCCGATCAGTTCACACGATGAACTGCATCAGCATGACGGCGCTGCCGAAGTAGACGAGCAGCGCGATCGCGTCGTTGAGGGTGGTGAAGAGCGGACCCGATGCGATCGCCGGGTCAACACCGATGCGATTGAACGCCAGCGGCACGGCGCTTCCGAGCGTGCCGCCGATGGACATGGCGAGGAACATCCCGACTCCGACGATGAGACCGTAGCCGGGTTCGCCCAGCAGGAGGGCGCCCGCGAGCAGCGCAATCAGCCCGCACGGGATCGCCACGAGGATAGAGGCCGGGACCTGACGCCAGAGCATGCGGCCGGCGCCACGCTCGTCGGTGAAGCCAACTGCAAGCGCGCGCACGGCGACCATGGAGGACTGCAGGCCGGCGTTGGAGGCCATCGCGAGCACAATCGGTATGAAGGCCGCCAGCATGACGGCTTCGGCCAGCGTCGCCTCAAAGGCCCGGACGACGACGACTGAAAGCATTCCTGTCAGCAGACTCAGCAGCAGCCAGGGAATCCGGCTGCGCGCTGCAACCCATGGCGAGCGGCTCTGCAGGTCCTCGGTGTTCGCGCCCGCCATGAACCCGACGTCCTCGGTGGCCTCGCGCTGGAGCGCATCGATGACGTCATCGACGGTCACCGCGCCGAGCAGTCGGTCATGGTCGTCTACCACCGGGATCGACGTCAGGTCATACTTGTCAACCCTTCGAACGACCTCCTCCTGGTCGGTGTCATGATGGACCCGGACGGGGTCTTCGTTCATGATCTTGTTCAGCGGCTGGTCGTCACGCGCGTCGATGATGTCCACGAGATCGGCCGCACCGAGCAGCTTGCGATCGTCATCAACCACGTAGACGCGGAAGACGGCCTCAGGGCTTACATTCGTCCGTCGAATGTGCTGGAGAATGTCCTGCGCGGTGACATCCGGCGGCGACACGAGCATCTCGGTCGTCATCAACCCGCCGGCAGAGTCCTCGGCGTAATCCAGCAGTTGGGCAAGTTCGCGGGCCTCGCCGGGGGGAATGCGGTTGAGGATGCGGTGCTTGATATCCTCGGGCAGCGCGTTCACGGCATCCGCGCCTGAGTCGGGGGGCATGCTGTCGATGATCTCGGCCAGTTCCCGCTCGTCGGTGGACTCGGCCAGATCGACCGCGATTCTGTCTTCAACTTCTTCGAGGACGACTCCGGAGGCGTCGGAATCGAGCATGTCAAATATGCGTGTGCGTTCCTCGCTGGTCAACTCGCCCATCGCGTACGCGATGTCGATGGGATGGTACCCGCTGATGAGCCCCTCCAGCGCGCCACGCACCTCGGAGCGCGCCGCGGCGCGGATGGCCTCGGCGACGTCTAAGGCATGCTGACTCCCCCGATGCTCCTTGAGCCTGTCCACGGGTCGCACAGATCGGTCCCTCCCGTCAGTCCTTCTCCGTGCTCTCGGCGGCCGCGTGCATCAGGTCCTTAAGACGCGGATAGGTGGCTACGTAGCGCTCGAAAAGCTCATCGTATGTGTCCGCCCACAGATCGTTGGGTTCGATCTCGCGCGTCACCCGGACCATCTGGTCCGAGGCCTCCTCGAGACTGTCGAAGAGCCCCGCGCCGTATGCCGCGCAGACGGCCGTGCCGAGGGCGGTCGCCTCCGGCTCGTCGGTGAGGTAGATCGGGACCTGGCAGACGTCGGCGTGGATCTGCATCCAGAGCTGGCTGCGGGTGCCGCCGCCGGCGGCGTACATGCCCTTCGGCGTGAAGCCGGTGGCGCGCAGGTCCTCGAGGATGTGTCGGGTGCCCATCGCGGTGCCCTCGTAGATCGCGCGCATCACGTGGCCGAGTTCATGCCGAAGGCTCAGGCCCCAGATGACGCCGCGGGCGAGCGGATCGCGCAAGGGCGTGCGGTTGCCCTGCCAGTAGTCGAGCAGCACGAGGCCCTCCGCGCCGGGCTCCACCTGAGCGGCAAGTTCGTCGAGCAGTTCGTAGCGCGAACGCCCCTGGTTCTTCGCCTGAAGCATCTCGCGAGCGGCGAAGTTGTCGGCGAACCACTTGACGATGCTTCCGGTCGCGGTCTGCCCGCCCTCGAGCACCCATGTGTCCTTGAGGATAGCGTCGGGGAAGGGCCCCCAGACGTTGCTGTCAAAGCGCGCCTCCGAACACAGCGCCATGTGACAGCTTGACGAGCCCATCACCAGCGCCATCCGCCCGGGCC
>JBKHFA010000287.1:0-4464 GCA_046540615.1 Armatimonadota bacterium
AGCGCGGCGCCGGAGCGACGTCGCGCGAGAAGTGCGTGAGGTTGGAACCGGAAAGTCAGTATAACACACCGCCACCCGCGCCGCAAGACGAGGAAAAGCGAACCGCCACCATCGAGGAATCGACGAAGCGACCTTCCCGGGCCTTCCGGTATGAGTGACGAATTCAGCCTGCCGCAAGTTCGCGCAGCAGCTTCAGTTCGTCCTCGCCCAGCGCCGCGGCGTCGGCGATGCAGATGCCGGCCGCGCCGGCCTGGCGACTGAAGACCACCTGCCGCTCAAATGCGTCGAAGTCGAGTCTGCCGCTGGAGGTGCGCAGGCCGATCCCCTCCATCCACTCGACCGGCGAGTCCACGACCAGTCGCCTGTGCTGGGCAACGAGCTTCGCGAATGCGCCGAGTGAGAGTGTGAAAGAGAGCGGGCAGACCATGTCGAGCAGGCCGTCGGCACACCAGTCCGCCCAGTCCTGCCCCTCCTCGAGGGCGTCCTCGTAGTAGTGGCCGCGCACAGCCGCGGAAAGCTCGGCGTCATGGTGGTCGGTGATCCCCCGCATCGCCTCGACGAACGCGCGCACAAACTCCATGCGCATCTGCATCTCCTTGAACACCACGCCGGGCTTGCGCATATCGTGAGGCTCAGGGTAGGGCTTGCCGAGCCAGCGAAGCCGGGCCCGCTGGCAGCGGGCGCACGCGCAGGGGTTCTCGCGCAGCACCTCAGCGTCGGGGAAGCGGGCGTAGTCGATGTGCAGTCCACCGGGGGCATGGCCGAGCAACTCGTCCGCGACGAGCACGGAGCGCTCGTGGTTCTCCCCCCATGCGGCGCACGGCCAGTCAAGCGCCCACTCGGGCGCATCGCTGTGATCCAGCGGGGGCTGGTAGAGACCGCGGCCGACTCCGAGCCTGCCTCCAAGGCCCAGCACGGGGCGGATCTCCACGTCGCACCGTCGGCCGGCCTCAATGAGTGGCGCGAGGAGTTCGCGTTCGGGCTCGCCGAGGACGTCTGACGCGAAGTAGTGCCGCCCGGCGATCACGACGCAGGCGAAATACCGGCTGACACCGCCCTTGCGGAGCGTCTCGAGGCGGCGAGCCATCGCATCGACGCTGTCGTGGCCCTCAGGAAACTCGTCGCACGGGTGGCCCCAGACGCCGATCTTCACGTGACCTCACCTCTCCGGCATGTGTGGGGCGCATGAGCCTCAACGCGCCCGGCTAAGTGCGCCCGCGCGCGGCAGTCCTGGCCGCGCGCGGGTATCTGTCGGACCGAAAGACCGCGGCCGGATCAGCCGTTCACAATCTCGCGGATGCGATCGGCGATCTTCTCGACCGACGGGATGTTCTCATTCTCAAGCGGCGCGGCCATCGGCGGCGGGACGTCGTGCGACGCAACGATCGCCACCGGCGCCTCCAGCGCATCCCAGCAGCGCTCCATGATCCGGTGGGCGATGTGCTCGCCGAAGCAGCCGGTGTACGGCGCCTGCTGCACCACGAGGGCCCTGCCGGTCCTGTTCACCGACTCGGCGATGGTCTCCTCGTCGAGCGGGATCAGCGTGCGCGGATCGACGACTTCAACGCTGATGCCCTCCTCCTCAAGCGCCTCGGCGGCCTCGAGCGCGCGCAGCATCATGTAGCTGTACGCGATGACCGTGACGTCGCTGCCCTCGCGGGCCACCGCCGCCTCACCGAGCGGGATCACGTAGTCCTCCTCGGGCACCTCGCCCTTGTCGGTGTAGCAGTGCTGGTGCTCGATGAAGATGACCGGGTTGTCGTCGCGGATCGAGGCCTTCAGAAGGCCCTTGCAGTCGAAGGGCGTCGCGGGGGCGACCACCTTCAGACCGGGGATCTGCGTCACGATGGCCTCCAGCGACTGCGAGTGCTGGCCGGCGTAGCCCTTGCCGCCGCCGATGGTGGTGCGGATAACGGCCGGCAGCGTGGCCTTGCCGCCGAACATGTAGCGGTTCTTGGCAAGCTGGTTGCCGGTCTGGTCCATCGTCATCAGGATGAAGTCGATGTACATGATCTCCGCGACGGGTCGCATGCCGACCATCGACGCGCCGGCGGCGGTGCCGACGATCGCGGCCTCGGAGATCGGGGCGTTGAAGACGCGGTCGCGGCCGAAGATGCCCATCAGACCGCGGGTGGCGCCGAACGCGCCTCCGTAGTCCGCGACGTCCTCGCCGTAGAGAATCACGCGGCGGTCGCGGAGCATCTCCTCCATCAGCGCCTCGGCGACCGCGTGGCGGTAGAGAATCCGGCCCTGCCGATCGCGCCGGGTGTACGTCGGCTCCTCAAGCAGTTCGTCAGGGGAGGTCTCCCACTCGTCGCCGATCTCCTGTGAGGTACTGTCGGTGAACAGCCCCCGGTAGATCTCCGAGGGGTCGGGGTCGGTGCCGTCGACCGCCCACACCGTCGCGTCCTCGATCCGCTGGCTCATCCGCCGGCAGCGTTCGACGACCTCGTCGTCGCTGAGCACGTCATACTCGACGAGCGCGCGCTTGAGGTGGTCGATCGGGTCGATGTCCTCCCACGCCTGCTCCTCAGTCTCGGTGCGGTAGGCGGTGCAGTCATCGGAGAGCGAGTGACCCATGTAGCGGTAGGTCTTGCTCTCAAGCAGCACCGGCCCCGCGCCGCCACGGCAGCGCTCGACGCCCCGACGGACGGCGTCATGGACCGCGCAGGCGTCCATGCCGTTGAGCACCTCGGCATGCATGTTGACGTCGTTGTATCCGGCGCCGCGCTGCGCGAGGTCCTCAATGCCGGTCACCTCGCCGACCTGCTGGCCGGTCATGCCGTATTGATTGTTCTCCACGACAAAGACGACCGGGACGCCGTTCTCGAACTGATCCTGGCAGGCCCAGTTGTACGCCTCATGGGCGATGCCGTTGTTCGTCGCGCCGTCGCCGACGAAGCAGAGGACGACGCGGTTGAGGTCGAGCATGTCCGCGCCCATCGCCGCGCCCGCGGCGATGGCGTAGCTACCACCGACGATCGCGTTTGCGCCAAGGTGGCCTGCGTGGAAGTCCGCGATGTGCATGCCTCCCCCGCGACCGTGGCAGTATCCCTCTTCCTTGCCCATCAGTTCGGCCATGGTGCGGTTCAGATGCACCTGCAATGCGCACTCCTGGAGGCTGTCGTAGTCATCGGGGTCGGCGTAGTCTTCGATGAATGCGAGCAACTCGTCATCGGAAGTGCGGCCCTGCAGCCAGTAGAAGCCCTTCGCGATGGAGTGACCGTGGCCGCGGTGGGTGCTGGTGATGTAGTCGTCCGGTGCGATCGCCGAGACGGCCCCGACAGCGGTCGCCTCCTGGCCGATGGAAAGGTGCGTTGCGCCGATGAACTTGAAGCCGGGGACGGGCTTGTAACGCCCCTTCTTCATCTTCGCAACGGTCTCTTCGAAGTTGCGGATGGCGAGCATGGCGTCGAGCATGTTCACTGCGTCATCCTTCGAAAGCCGGCCCGATTCGATCTCGGCGCCGAGGTCGCCCTCGTAGATGAAACGCGGGATTGCCGGGAACGTGATCTCGCTCTTGTCGAAAAGCGGCAGTACGTCCATCTCTCTTGGCATATGCAAAACTCCCAACATAGGGTTGAGGTGGTGAACGCTCTCGTTACAAGCGGTGTTTCCCCGTCGCGGCCTCGGTGTCCTTCATCGGAGTGTGGCAAAGCCTGCGAGGAAGGATCTCGCGACGGATGCCGCCTTCCGACGAACTGACTCGACGCGTCTGAACACCGAGGGTATCATTGACGTATGAAAGACTGGAGGGTATTCTTCACCGGACAGGTTAATTATGAGTGAGACGCCGGAGTTCGAGACAATGATCCGCCGCCGCGTGACTGTGGAGGGAATTGTGCAGGGCGTGGGTTTCCGCCCGCACGTGCATCGGCTTGCGCGCGACCTTGGACTGACCGGCACCGCGCTGAACGTCGCGGGAGGGCTCGAGGTGGAGATCGAGGGCCCCCGGCGGGCGGTCGAGGAATTCGTGCGGCGCATTGAGGCGGATGCGCCTCCGATCGCGGTCATCGAAAGCGTTGTGGTTGAGGAGCTTGACCCTCTCGGCGACGAGGATTTCGCGATCGTTCCCAGCCGCGGCGGTTCGGAGGGCGAGATCTACGTCTCTCCCGACGTCGCGGTCTGCGCGGACTGCGCCCGTGAATTGCGCGATCCGGCCGATCGGCACCACGCTCACCCTTTCGTCAACTGCACCAACTGCGGCCCGCGGTTCACGATCGTCGAGGGCGTCCCTTACGACCGCCCGAAGACGTCGATGGGCGCTTTCCCGATGTGCGAGGCATGCAGGGCGGAGTACGAGGACATCGAGGACCGGCGCTACCACGCTCAGCCCGTCTGCTGCCCTGAGTGCGGGCCGACGGTGTGGTTCGTCACGGGAGACAGGCGCATCGAGGGCGCGGCCGCCATCGCCGCCGCGCAGAACCTGCTGCGCGAGGGGAAGATCGTGGCGGTCAAGGGCCT
>JBKHFA010000288.1:0-4442 GCA_046540615.1 Armatimonadota bacterium
ACCTGCCGCTGCCCGACGACCTCGCGGAATACAGCGGCCCGCAGCTTGAGCGGACTCTGCCGGCCACACGGCAGTGACAGGGAAGAGTGACGAGGGAAAAAGGGAAGAGGGGTCGGCCGAACAGCGGCGGGCGCGTCAGCGTGGTCGGATCGGACAGGGCGGGATCGCGCTTATCTTCCGGTGACGCACGTGCATCCGGATTTTTGCTTTTGTGCGCTGAACGAGCAACAACGAACGGCCCCCGGCGAGGGCGCCGGGGCCACAACCGCAACGACTGACGACAACAGGGCGTCGCCTCCGTCGGGCCTCACGTCCGCGGCCTCACGGCAGCCTGCCGCCGACCGCGAACTCAAGCTCGACCAGCGCCTCCGCGACCTGCCGGCGGGCCTCCACGTGCATTCTGCGCGCAGACGCAAGCTCCCGCCGCGTCTCTATCACCGGCAGCATCGAAAGCTCCATCTGCATGTAATGCGTCTGAGCGAACTGGTGCGCCTGCTCGCGCGCGGGGATGACCGTCTCTCGCAAAAGGGCCTCCCTGCGCGCCGCCAGCGCGAGGTGCTCCCGCGCCACCTCGACCTCCTCCACCACCATGCTTCGCGCGGCGCGGGCGCGGTCTTCGGCCTGCCGCAGTTCCGCCTCGGCCCGCCGGCGCTGCGCGCGGTTGTTGTCATTGATCGGCAGGTCCACTCCGAGCACGAAGCCCCACAGTTCCTCACCTTCGGGCTCGCGCGTGTACGCCGGCCCAAGCTCCACGTGCTGCCACGCGCTCCTGCGCTGGAGCCGCAGGTCGAGGTCCGCCGCCCGCGCGCCGAGGTCCGCGGCATGCACCTCCGGACGCTCCGCCAGCGCCACCGCGATGAGGTCGTCGCCTGAAGGCATGGCCGCGGGCGCGGTTGGAAGGTCACCTTCAGGGCTCAGCGATGCCTCAGACGGGAGGCCAAGAATCCTCCGAAGACGCGACAGCGCGGTGGCCTGCTCTGCTTCGGCCATCGCAAGCTGCACCTCGGCCTCGGCGACCTCGGCTTTCACGCGCTCGATGTCGAGCTGCTCGCCGAAGCCGTAGTCGAGGCGCTCCTGCATCCGCGCCAGGAGGTCTTCCGCGGCCTCGAGCACGGCGGCGGCCTCGGTTGTCACATCCGCGGTGGCGATGGCGGCGTCCCACGCCATGCGGGCGTCGGCGGCGGTGTTGAGCAGTTCCGCGAGCACGATCATTGTGACGCGATCGGCCTCTGCGCGGGCTCCGCGCTTTCGGACCGGCACGCGCCAGAGGTCCGCGAGGTTCCACGTGGCTTCGATCTCAATCTCCGCGTCGTGCTCATCGGGCCAGAGTATGACGGTCTCGATGGCGGGGTTGGAGTAAAGCCCGGCCTGCTGGAGATCGGCGCGCGCGATGCCCAGCCTGTCAAAGGCCGCCTGCAGTGACGAATTGCTCATCAGTGCGATCTGCACGGCCTCCTCCCGTGAGAGGCCGTCGGCAAGCATCTCTTCGACCAGCTCCGCGTCGGCCTCACCCCACGCAGGACTGGCATCAAGCCGCGAGTGCGCCTCCTTCGACAGGGCCTCCCAGCGTTCGTCGGCGTCGGCGACGGGCATGATCACGAGCGCTGCAATCACAAGGGCGGTGATAGCCGTGGTACGCATCATCGCATCTCCTCTCCGGCCTCGCCGGGGTGCTGCCATGGCGCGTCGGGGTCCTCCGCCTTCACATGCACGAGCGTGAACATGCCGCCGTGGCCCATGATGCCCATCGGCACGTCGGCGTGGGCGTTGATGATGTGATGGAGCTTATGACAGTGAAGGCGCCAGACGCCGGGATTCCACGCGACGAACTCGACGTCCCGGGTGCTGCCGGGCGGGACGTTGACGGTGTTGCCCGGCCACTGTGCGCTCTCGGGGATGGGGCCACCCTCGGTCCCGACCTGCCACCAGGTGTATCCGTGGATATGAATCGGGTGCGAGTTCATGCTCAGGTTGCCGAAGCGGATGCGGACGCGGTCACCCTGCTCCACTTCAAGCACTTCGATGTCCGGCGCGGCCTTCCCGCCCATCGTGAACCAGTTGAAGTCCATCGTGACGAGGTCGGCGTAGGGGTTGCCGGGGTGGAACGCCCACTCCTGCAGCATGATCGCGAAGTCGCGATCGATGGGCTTCTCAATCTCGCGCGGATGCACGACAAGGAAGCCGACCAGGCCGTTGCCGTCCTGCTTCATCATGTTGAAGCCCGAGTGGTAGAGGTACGTGCCGCTTTGATAGAGCGTGAACTCGTAGACGCGCGTCTCGCCGGGCGGTGTTGGGGGTTCGGTGGTGCCGCCGGAGCCGTCCATCTCGCGCGGAAGCTCAATCCCGTGCCAGTGGATGGACGTAGGTTCGGGAAGTTCATTTTGCAGGATGATCCGGATGGTATCCCCCTCGGTGCATTCGATGGTCGGGCCGGGGGAGTTGCCGTTGTACCCCCAGATGCGCACCTTCTTCTCGAACCAGTGGGCGTGGCGCCGGCCGGTGAAGCGGTTCAGTTCATCGATGATCGAATCATCGAAAGGCTCGCCGGTGGTGAGTTGGTGTTCGATGGGCTGCGCGATCAGAGTGAAGACCTTCACGTCGCCATCCATCTCGTAGCCAAGAGGTGGGACGTTGAGCGTCTGCACCTGGCCCATCTGCTCGCCGGTCAGCGGCGGCGGGTCGGAGATGGTCATCTCCGGGTCGCGCCATCCGGCGGCATCCGGCATGTCCATCATCTGCCCGTCCATCTCGCCATGCTGCATCTGTGCATCGGTGTCTCCGTGCCCTCCGTGGTCCATCTGTGCCGCAGCCACCCCGGCAGTGAGCGCGACCGCGAGTACGATCACGGACAACGCTTTGCCACCATCCCATCGCGTCCGCATCTGCCATCACTTCCCTCATTCGCACATCCTGACCCTCTTCACTAATCTTCACTTCAGCGCTCGCGTATAAGCTCCTGCCAATGTGGAGTTCCGCTGCAGGAATCCGGCCGCCCGCGGCAAAGAGCTTCACGGACACTATCCCGATGCAGGACCTGCGTGGAGGGTATTGCGATGGCTACGGCGGTTGTGCGAGTTCGAGGTCTGACTGGCGGTACGCTCAATCACATCGACGAGTTGAGCGATGATATCTGGGTGGAGTGGCCCGGTGACGCAGATGCGGACAGTTGTCCACAGATCGTCGGCACCTTCGACGACGTGGATGACGGTGTCGTGGTGCTCAAGTGGAGGCAGGAGGATGGCGCGAAGGGCCGTGTCGGCATCCCCCTCGACCACGTTGAGGCGATCATCACCGTCAAGGGCGGGGGCTTCGAAAACGATGACGAAGAGGCGCCCGACGAGGATTGACGCGTCACGGAAAATGTTTCACGTGAAACATTTGTTCGATGAAGCAGCCTGATCCGAGGCGACCCTCGAGCGAGCTCGCCTCGTGCGGGGAATGCCTGCCGGTGCCGGCGCTACCGCGGATGACCGATCGGGAGCAGGTAGAGCGGCGCATGATCGTCGGGGAGGGAAAGGGCGTCGGCGACGGCGCCATCGTCAAATGCACCGACCGGCACGGACCCGAGCCCCAGCGCCTCGGCCTGCAGGTGGACGTTTTGCGCGAGGTGCCCCGCCTCCATGAAGACGTAGCGCTCCGCCCGATCGCCGTATTTCGCGGCCGTGCGCTGGAAGACGCCGGTCACCACCATCACCAGCGCCGCGTCGCGGACATGTTGCTGCCCCAGCGCGGCTGCGGCGAGGTCGCCGCGCAGGTCCTCCCGGCGCATCACCTCGAGCGCGTGACTGTCGGGCAGATAGCGGTGCAGGCGATCGGGCGTGACCAGGTAGAGTTCGATGGGGTAGAGCGCTCCCGCGGACGGAGCGGCGCGGAATCCGCGGCCGTCATCGGTGATGCCCTGCGCGGCCCACGCAAGCTGGCCGATCTCGTCCGTCGAAAGCTCCTCGTCGGTGAACTGTCGCACCGAGCGCCGCTGCTCGATGGCGGCCTCGACTGAGAGGTCGCCGGAGGTGTCGGGCACCGGGAGATCGACCGTCTCGCGCGCGGCGGGTTGCTCCTGCTCCTGCGGGCAGGCCATCGCGATCACTCCAAGCGTCAGGGAGATTGCGAGGAAGAATTTCAGCGTGCTCATCTGCGGCCCTCCTCGTGCTGTCGGAGTCTCTCCACCTCGTACTTCGCGGCGGTGTTGCGGGGGCCTGCCCGATCTCCGGACGGCAAAGGCAACGGCGTCGGCTCACAGGCGCTGGAACGAGGCTGTCCTCGCTCTGCGTACCTCGTGATACCTCTCACTCCTCGGTGAGCAAGCCGTCTTCGATGCGCAGGACACGGTCGCCGCGCGAGGCGAGGCGGTCTTCGTGCGTGACCATCACAAACGCCACGCCGGTCTCCTGGTTGATCTCGCGCATGACCTCGAAGACCTGGTCGGAGGACTTGCTGTCGAG
>JBKHFA010000289.1:0-4439 GCA_046540615.1 Armatimonadota bacterium
CCACGCGAATCTCAACCGCCTGGTCGCCGTCTTTCACGACCAGGCTATCATCATCCCTCACGTTCCACTCGCCGAACGTAATGAGCGCCGTCTCGAAACTGGCCGGCTCGGCGAAGTGTACGCTGTCCACGATCGTCAAAGAGCCGTCGTCGGCCCTGTCATAGACAAAGCGCCGCTCCAGACGAAGCAGCCCCGGAACGTCGTAGGCCCCGCTGAGGTCGAGAACGAGCGTATCCCGCTCATCGCTGAAGTCAGTTGCGATCACGGACGCACGTGCCCGCTCGCCCGTTTGCTGAAGCCGGCCCGCGACCACCGGGACCGGGTGCCCCCACGAGTTGAGAAGATCGCTCTCATACCGCCGGTCGCTGAATGTGCGCGCGGTGTACACCTCAAGCCCGGGATCGAGCAGCACCGGTGTGTCGTTCACCACCGCCACCCACGAGCCGACGTCATTGTGATTGTGCATCTCGCCGTTGTGCCCGCCCTTCGCAGCAATGCCGAGGCCCGCACCATCCTCCTCCCCGGGCCTGCAGACGAGCACACCCGACTCTTCGAACCATGATCGGAGCCGCGAATCAATGCCGGGCCCCTCGAGCGTCTCACCGGCCCGCGCGGAGTTCGGGAAACTGAAGATGACCGCACTCGGCAGAATCGTGGAGGCTACCATCTGATTCGGCCGGGGCCCGGCCGCCTCGGGTTCCTTGAGATGATGCCCGCGCAGCGGCTGGTCCAGTGGAAGAGCGTCATACTCCCGCAGGCCGAGGTGGTAGCGACGGTTGATGTAATACATCCAGCGAGGATCGGGAGTGGCGTCGACGGCACAGTCCGCGAAGGCCGGGGCCACGCCGTTTGCGATGTGAATACGCGGGCCGAAAGTCGCCGCGAGCGCCACGCCCGGACGATCCATCAGGTCGAGACCGCCCTCGGTCGCCTGAAGCACGCTCTCCGAGAGCAGAATGTAATTGCCGAAGCCGTAGTTCCAGTACCCCAGGCCCTCGGAGCAGTACCCGTCAGGTCCAAACCCCGCGAGGAAGTTCTGCGAGTAATCTTCCGCCGCGGCCACGAACTCCGCGCGCTCCTGCCGGTCACGGGCCTGTGCAAGCGCCGCTCCGGTCACGCCCGCAAGGCACACGGCATTCCAGTTGTTGGTCGCGCGCATCCACTTCATCGGCGCACGCCGTCCGGCGAAGATGGCGCGGACGGGATCGAGCACAAACTCATCGACCCTGGCGCAGATCGCCGATCGCGCCTCGTCACTGAGGCGCTCGCCCAGGAGCCAGTTGGCGGTCGTCAGGTGCCACGCCAGTGCCGAGGAGATCAGGTCGATGCTGACACGCTCGCCACGGAAGTTCGCAAGGTCGCGATCGTGCGCGGGCCGAACCCACGTGCGCTCGGCACACAGTTCGGCAATAAGCTCCTCCAGCGCAGGAATGAACCTCCCCCTGTCCTCTACACATTCGGCCAGCACCAGCGGCGCAATACGCCCCCGGCGCTCATTCTGCACGTCCTGGCAGCGGACCCGGTTGCCTGTGCGCGAGAACTCGAGGTAAAGTTCATCAGGTTGCGCGGGCAGCGGCCGCTGTCTGATCTCCGCGGCCCTTGCTATCACCTGCTGGTACGCAGTCTCTTCCGCGAGCGCCTCCCACGCGCCACGGTCAGTGATCGGCCTTCCGAGACCCTCGGGCTCATCCGGCAGCATCCGCGCGATCGTATCCACTCGCCGTCGCTCGGGCACGGCGCGTGTGCTCGGCCCTTCGAGCATCGCAAGTGCGATTGTCACGGTCACGAGCATCAGCACGACCGTCAGTGAGGTCATCCGGATCCCCCTGCTGCGCGACATACGGCGTCACTTCGGTCCGCGGTCGGATGGCGGCTGTCCTCACTCCGCCGGTACGATCTCAAGCTCGTCGATGTACGCGACGACTTCCGAGGCGTTGTAACTGTGAATCCACAGGTCCATCCGCGCTGTGTCTTCGGGAGTCTCGAAAGCAAATTCAAAGGGCACCCACTCCCCCACCTCGCCCTCCAGCGACCCGACCGGCGAGATGTTGCCGCGGCCGTCCGACTCATTGAGCCCCCGGCCCGCCGCATCGTAGAAGCGGACGTACATCCCGATCCCCGAGCCACTCACGTGCCGCACCTTTCCGCGCAGCAGCCACGCGCCTCCGCCGTCCACCGTCATCCGCCCGGAGGTCACGTTCGATCCGGTCCCGTCTGTCTCGTCGATGATCTTCAGCGAGTGATCGCCGGACGCCGCCTCCTCGGCGCTGATCTCGCCCAGCGACCCTCCCCCGACCGTCCAACCCTGCCCGCCGAGTTCGAAGTCGCCGTTGAAGAGTACGCTGTCGCCCTTCAGTCCGTAGCCCGGCACCGGCGCGATCGTCGCTGTGATGGTGGCCTCGCTGACGGGCTCGGTCAGGCGGATCCCAAGCCGCGTCGGTTGCGCCCGAGCGTCCTCCTCGATCTCATCCACCACCAACTCCCAGTCGAGGCCGCCGGTTTCCAGGCGTACCTGCGCCGCTCGATTCCCGTCGGAGACCAGCAGCGTCTCCGCGTCCTGCCGCTCCCAGTTGCCATCAGTGATCAGGGCCGTCTCGAAGTCGCGGGGCTCGGAGAACGTCACCGTGTCGGTCACTGTCAGCGAGCCATCCCCCTGGCGTTCGTAGACGAAAGCGCGCTCGAGCTTCGTCAGTTCCGGGACATCATACGCGGCGCTGAGGTCCAGCGTCAGGCTGTCGCGCTCATCGGCGAAGTCGCTCGCAAGCACAACCGCCGCCGCGTCCCTTCCGGTGCGCTGAAGTTCGCCGGCCACCACGGGCACCGGGTGCCCCCAGGAGTTGAGCAGATTGCTCTCGTAGCGCTGCCCGCTGAAGGTCCGCGAGGTGTACACCTCGCTGCCGGGATCCATCAGCACCGGGCGGTCTTCGACCACCGCCACGTAGGAGCCCACGTCGTTGTGATTGTGATGCTCGGCATTATGCCCGCCCTTGAGTGCGACGCCCAGAAGCGCTTCACTCCCGGGCGCGGGCCGGCTGATGAGAACACCCGCGTCCTCGAACCACGCGCGCAGAGGTGAGCCGGGGTCGGCGCCTTCAATCACATCGCCACTGCTCGCGGAATTCGGGAAGCCGAAGATCAGCGCGTTGATGAGACTCCCCGTCGTACTGCTCAGCGGCAGATCGTCGTAGTGATCCAGTCCCAGCCCGAAACGCCGGTTGAGGTAGTACATCCAGTCGCTGCCGGGGCGGGCGTTGATGCTGCAGTCCGCGAAGGCCGGGGCGACGCCGCCGATGATCTGAATGCGCGTGGCGAAGGTAGCCGGTGGGGCGACCTCGGGCCGCGCCATCATATCAACGCCGCCGTCGGTCGCCTGGTAGATGGTCTCGGCGAGGAGTATGTAATTGCCGAAGCCGTAGTTCCAGTACCCGAGGCCTTCGGAGCAGTAGCCGTCGGCGGTGAAGCCGCGCAGAAAGTTCCGCGAGTAATGCTCGGCGGCCGCGACGTATTCACCGCGCAGCGCCCTGTCCTCGATCTGCGCCAGCGCGGCGCCGGTCACTCCGGCGAGGCAGACCGCGTTCCAGTTGTTGGTAGTGTTCATCCACCAGTTGGGCTCGCGCTCGCCGGTGTACATCGCCTGATAGGGCTCAAGCACCCGTTCACTGACGCTGAGGGCGATCAGATCTCGCGTTTCGTCGCTGAGCTTGTCGCCGAGCAGCCAGTTGACGGTCGCCATCTGCCACCCGACCGAGGAGGAGGCCAGGTCGATGTCCACGCGCTCCTGGTTGAAGTTCGCGAGGCTGCGGTCGTGAGCGGGCATCACCCACGTTCGCTCCGCGCACAGCGCCTCGACAAGCTCCACGATCGCGGGGATGAAGCGTCCCTCATTCTCCGCGCACTCTGCGAGCACCAGCGGCGCCAGTCTTCCACGGCGCTGATTCGCGACCCGCTGCCAGCGCGTGCGATTCCCTGTCTCGGAGAAGTCGAGGTAGAGTTCGTCAGGCTGCTCGGGGAGTGGCTCGTCGAGCAGTCCCTCGGCCTTGCGGATGACGTTCGCATACGCGTCCGTCCCGGCAAGCGCGTCCCACGCTTCCCGGTCGGCGGCAGGGCGGCCGAGGCCCTCGGGCGCCTCCGGGAGCATCCCGGCGATCTCGGCCACGCGCGCCGGATCCAGTGGATTCTCCTGCGCCGGCGCGTTCGCGCTGGCCAGCAGTCCGAGAACGATCATCGTCGCGACGAGCGAAAGCATATTCACTTTCAAGATCCCCTCCTGAAGACCGTCTCTGTCTTTGCCCGCACGCAGTATTGTCCCACCCACCCGCGGAATCCTTCACCGGATGCAACAACGGCAACGACCTTTCAGCCGTTGCCGTTGCCGTCGCTGCTCTTTGCAGCCTTTCGCGGCCGTTCGCCGCAGTTCGCTGCCGTTACCCGAACCACAC
>JBKHFA010000290.1:0-4432 GCA_046540615.1 Armatimonadota bacterium
CCGAACATCACCGCGGACTCTGACTGGGCGCTGCAAAGCCGGGGCGCGGACTGGCGGACGTGGGTGGACGAGGGCCTGATCGACACGCTGGTGATCAACTTCATGCCGTGGGACGAGGAGCGGCCCTTCGAAAGCACGCGCGAGATCGGTCGGGGCGTGATGGACGCGGTGGACGGCCGGTGCCGGGTGCTGTGGCCGGTGCGGGCGTACGACTTCGGTGGCTACGGGATGCCCTCGTACGCAGAAGCCACGGGGCTGGCTCAGGAGGAGATTGCCGAGCGGCTCATGGTGATGGCGTGGGAGGAGGGCGCCGACGGGATCAGCCTCGAGTGCGTGGACTACGAGAACTACCGCGAGCAGACGCGCCGGCGCATGTCCGAGTTGGCGAGCGGCGAGTGCAGATGGGTGCGTGACGACCGCTGAGGCCCGGAAGCCGGGCGGCCGCCGACGCCGTCACGCGCCTGTGAGTTTCGCGACCGCCGACCCCCGCCCGCTCAGGGTCCGGTCACCTCGCCCGCCTCGTACCCGACTTCCTCGACCTTCGCGACGAGGTCGTCGGGGGTGATCGATTCCGGCGCGGCCTCGACGTCCGCAGAGCCGGTCTCAAGGTCCACCTTCACGCTTTTGACACCCGGAAGCGCCTCAAGCGCCCGCTGAACGCGGCACCTGCAGTGCTCGCAACTCATACCCGACACGCTGAACTGATAGTGCTCCACCGTCATTGATTCGCACCTCTCCGCAGGTCGTTCATCAAGCTGGTGAAGATTTCGCCGCCCGCCTCATCTATCCCTGCCGGGCAGGTGGCGGGGCCGCCCGTCGCGAAACGCCGCCTGCACGATCTTACAAGCAGCCACCAGGAGGGACGGATCATGCCCCTGCGCATTGCCGCGGTTGGGTTCAGACACGGACATGTCCTCGGCTTCGTCAGGCAGGCCCGGGAGTTGGACTACTGCGAACTTGTCGGCGTGGTGGAGGAGTCGGATGACGACCTCTCGATCCTCGAGCGAGCGGAGGTCGAGCGGACGCACGCGTCGTTCGACGAACTTCTCGAGGACGTGGAGTTTGACGTGGTCGCGACGGGCGAGTACTACGCGAAGCGCGGCTCAGTGATCATCAAGGCGCTCGAACACGGCAAGCACGTGATCTGCGACAAGCCGATGTGCACTTCGATCGATGAACTCCGGCGGATCAAGCACCTCTGCTCGGAGAACGACCTCGAGATCGCCATGCAGCTTTCGATGCGATTCAACGCGGCCTATCAGACGATGCGTCGGGTCATGCAGGAGAGCGAGGTCGGCGAGTTCCTCGCAGCGACGACCTTCGGCCAGCACCCCCTCGGCTACCCCGACACTCGTCCCGGCTGGTACTTCGAGGAGGGCCGGCACGGCGGCTCGATCAACGACATCTTCATCCACGGCGCGGACATGCTGCGCTACTGCACCGGGCGTGAGTTTGAGAATGTCATCGCGGCCGAGACGTGGAACGAGTCGCTGCCGGAGGTGCCCTTCTTCCAGGTCGGCGCGCACTGCATGCTCCGGATGAGCGGCGGGCCGCGGGTGATGGCGGATGTGTCGTACATGCCCGGGCGAGGCTGGCAGTTCTTCATCACGGGCACTGAGGGCTACCTCACCGTCGCGGGCGGCGAACTGGTGCTGCGGCCGTCAGGTGGCGAGGACCGGGTCATCGACGCGCAGGCCGACCTGCCGTTCAGTTCGCCCTTCGAGGACTTCGCGTCACACCTCGAACACGGCACCGAGCGGTTCATCCCGATGGACGAGATCTTCCGCTCACAGATGGCCGTGCTCGCGGCGCAGAAAGCCG
Organism: Armatimonadota bacterium; assembly: GCA_046540615.1. Taxonomy (GTDB): domain Bacteria; phylum Armatimonadota; class Zipacnadia; order Zipacnadales; family UBA5352; genus UBA5352. The sequence goes on from JBKHFA010000290.1 coordinate 1,822, forward strand.
CCGATGCCTGTCAGCGCGACATGGGCGTGCCGGAGATCTGAGAAGAAGATTGCGACGCAGGTCGTGTGCGAAATAAGCGAGGGCGGCGTCAACTGCCGCCCTCGCCGAGCATCTCCGCGATCGCCCGGTGGGGCGAGGGCATCGCCATCTGCGTGAGGCTCGCCACCGTCGCCCACCGGACCTCATCATGTTCGCGGGCGACAGGCGCGCCACCGGTGTGATCGCATGCCAGCACCGTGAGCGCCACCCGGCGGTTCATAACGCCGTAGGTGAAGGAAGCGACCTCATCGGAGACCGTGACGTCAACCCCGAATGAGCGCGCGAGATAGGCCCGCAACGCGTCCCCCGAACCTTCGGCGGCATCGAGCCTCGCGTTCGGGAACTCCCACAGCCCGCCCCACTGTCCGTCGGGCGGGCGCCGCGCGATGAGAACGCGAGCGTCGGAGCTGCGGATGACGCCCGCGACGGCGGTGATCTGCCTCACAGGACGTGATGTCGGCGGGGGGATGGTATCCTGCAACCCACGGCGCCTCGCCTCACAGAGTTCGGCGAGTGGACAGATCAGACAGCCCGGCCGACCCGGCACGCAGATCAGGGCGCCGAGTTCCATCAGCGCCTGATTGAAGTCGCCGGGGCGATCTTCGGGGACCGCTTCGGCGGCAATATCCGCTATGCGCCGGCGGCCCTCGCCCTTCGACAGATCGCCCTCGATCGCGAGAAGACGCGCGAGGACCCGGATGACGTTGGCGTCAATCGCGGGGAGCGGCAGATCGAAGCCGATGCTGAGGACCGCCCCGGCGGTGTATTCGCCGATGCCCGGCAGCGACCGGATGGCCTCGAACGAGCGCGGGAATTCCCCCTCATGCTCCTCGACGACAATCCGCGCGGCGGCGTGCAGATTCCGCGCGCGAGAGTAATACCCGAGCCCTTCCCACAGCCGCAGGACATCTTCGATCGGCGCCTCCGCAAGCGACCCCACGGTGGGGAATGTCGCGATGAATCGCTCGTAGTACCCGATGACGCGATCGACCTGGGTCTGCTGGAGCATGACCTCTGAGAGCCAGATGCGGTAGGGATCGGACGTCCGGCGCCACGGGAGGTCGCGTTTGTGTGCGTCGAACCAGCTTAGCAGTCTTGCGACCGCCTGGGAGTTGCAAGGGTGTGTCACAACTTCGCCTCACAGAGTGCATGATAGCGCGGATCGCATATCCGGGATACTGAAAAGGCGCGCGGGCAGTGGAGCGTCCCGCGCGCCAGGATGCGGCTCATCGGAGAACACTACCTCAGCGGTCAGTCAGTCGCCACATATGCACGGGCTGGGTGGTTGACGGGATGTCCATCGTCTTCACATGGCCATCGACGAAGCCGACGTTCGCCATGTTGTTGTGGCGGGGCGCCGCGCGGCTGTTGCTCGCGTGGCAATCCTCGGGCCAGTAGTCCGGATGCCACGAGCTACCGAGGTCGTTATAATAACCTGAGGTATGAATGCCCGGATGTGAGGAACAGGCGTCCACAATCGAGACTGTCGCGGCAGGCTCGTTGATCTCAGCCATCGACCGCGGGTTGTTACCCATGTCGCGATGGACATCGTAGTTCAGCGCATAGCTGCGCGGCATGGTGTAGTACGTGCTGGTGTAATTCACCGGGCTGCTGTCACTCGGGCAGATCAATATCTGCTGGTTCATCACGTAGGGCTGCACCAGCCGGGTGTATGAAATACGTCCCGGGTCGGGATAGGCGACGTAGGCCGGGATGACACACTCATCGTAATCCTGCGCGTACATTGCGAATCCGAGGCAAAGCTGCTTGACATTCGACTGGCACGAGGCCTGCCGCGCCTTCTCACGGGCACGAGCAAAGACCGGGAAGAGGATCGCCGCCAGGATGGCGATGATCGCAATCACAACAAGAAGCTCAATTAACGTGAAGCCTGTGCGTCGCGCATTCATTCATGTTCCTCCTGCAAGTTGTCGGTGACTGGTGAACCGGGTAGTTCGTCGTCAGTGAGATTGTTCCTCCGTCGTCGGCATCAGCTTTCCAACCACGCCTCGATCTGCCCCTCTTCCTCGTCGGTCCAGGGCATGATCTCCTCGATGCACTGGCGGTCGTAGCCCGAGTAGATGTGCGCCATCGTGTCGCGGTAGGTGCCGTCGGCGAGCGCCTGTCCCCGCCAGTTCGTGAATGACTCGCGGTCGTAGGCTTTCGCGCGCGCATCGATCGCCTCGCAGTCGAAGTTCGCGTCCATGAGTTCGGAGAACTCGGCGACGACCTCCGGATTGTCGGCGGCGACGTCATCGACCTCCCACGGATCGGCGTCGAGGTCGTAGAGTCGGGGTTCGTAGCCGACGTGTTCGATGTACTTCCACTGCCCGCGGCGGAGCATGTACGTGCCGGTGTTGACACGGTCGCCGTTGTACTCGGCGAAGGCCCAGTCGCGCTCGCGCGGGGCATCGTCGGTGAGCTGCGGCATCAGCGACTCACCGTCGAGGCCTTCGGGCCAGGCGTCGGTGCGGGCGTGGTCGTCGTAGCTTGTGCGCGCCATGTCCATGAAGGTCGGGTAGAGATCGACCAGCGAGACCGGCGTATCCACGGCCGCGCCGGAGCGAACGTC
>JBKHFA010000291.1:0-4401 GCA_046540615.1 Armatimonadota bacterium
CCGCCACCGTCCCGGCGGGCCACGAGTTCTCGATCGCGCTGAAGGCCGAGGACGTCGCGGGGAACGTCGCCTCGATGTATCAGGGCGACTTCGAGATCGAGATCACCGACACGGATATCTGCACCGGCCCGGAGACGGTGCACTTCGAGGGACCCGGCGGCGTGGTGAGGGTTGACGGCTTCAAGGCTTTCAGCCGCGGCCAGGTCCGCATCATCGCCATCGACGACATCAGCGACGTCAAGTACGTCTCCAACCCGATCCTCATCACGAAGCACGATCAGGCCCAGCTTTACTTCGGCGTCATCCACGGGCACACCGGGCGGTCGGATGGCGTCGGCACCGTCGAGGATTACTACGCCTGCATGCGCGATGACAACCGCCTCGACTTCGGCGCCGTCGGCGACCACGATCACACCTACGAGACCACCGACGCCGACTGGGAGGTCATCCAGCAGGTGACCGCCGGCGCCAACGACCCCGGCAACTTCGTCACTCTGCTCGGCTACGAGTGGGCGAAGTGGCGCCGCAACGGCGACGGCGATCGCAACGTCTACTACGACCGCGACCACCTGCCGATGTACCGCTCCGAGGACGAGGACTACCCCTCGCCACCCGACCTCTTCGAGGCGCTGCATGACGCCGACTGCCGCTCGATCGTCATCCCCCACCACCCGGCGTCCAACGGCAACTTCTGCGACTACTCCGATCACGATCCACAGATCGAGCGCCTCGTGGAGATATACTCGTCGTGGGGAAGCTCCGAGTGTTCCGTGCATGACGGCAACCCCTACCCGCTCCGCCCCTCCGGCAGCCCATCCGGCAGCGCGATGCAGGTCGAGATGGACGCCGGCGAGGTGCCGGTGGGCTTCGTGCAGCGCGCGCTGGCGATGGGCCGACGACTCGGCTTCACCGGCGGTGGCGACGATCACCTCGGCCATCCGGGCGACCCCATCAGGACAGGCTGCGAGCCCTTCCGCTACCGCGACGGACTGCAGGGCGTCTGGGCGGAGGAGCTTACACGCGAGGCGATCTTCGAGGCGATGTACGAGCGGCACACCTACGCCACCACCGGCGCGCGCATCATCGTGCTCTTTCGCGTCGCCGACGCGTTCATGGGGGATGAGATCGAGGTCTCCGAGCGCCCCGACCTCGCGGAAAGCCGCACCATCGAGGCGTTCATCGCGGGCGAGGCGAAGCTCGCACAGATTCAGGTTCTTCGCAACAACGAGGTCGTGCACACCGTCCGCCCGGATGGCTCGGACCTGTCGCTGGAGTGGACGGACGAGGACCCGCTCGAGCCGCTTGCGCTCACGCCGGTGGACGAGGATCAGCCGCCCTTCGCGTTTTACTACCTCCGCGTCCTGCAGACGGACGGCGAGATGGCCTGGGCGAGTCCCGTCTGGCTGCTGCTTTAAACGCGACGCGGGGCCAGGAGGGTGGCCCCGCATCGCTGTCGAACGTCGGTTTCCGCATCAGCAGCATTCACTCAACGACGGGAGGGGCGGGCGGGCCATCGACCTCCTCCGGGATCTCCGGAGCTTCATTCTCATCGTCGTCATCGTCATCAGCCTCACCCTCGCGGACGGTGAGGTCCACGATCCGTGTGTCGTCCGCCTCCACGATCACGTCGATCTCCTCGCGCGCGTTTGCATCGACGATGATCAGAAGCTCAGCGTCGGCCATCTCGCCCTCTTCGTTGAGCCAGCCGACCTCAAGTTCGCACTCGCCAGCGGGCAGTGACGGGATCGCGAATGCGCCGGTCTCGGGGTCGATCTCAGCCATGCTCTCTGCGTCATTCCCGTCGAGGAACACCGCCGGCGGGTTGCCATCAAGTGCCTGCGGGATCGACCCGTCTTCATACGCGACGGTGCCCTCGATGCCACCGAATTCGGGCAGGTCCGCTCCGAAGCTGCTGCCATGAATCACCGGCCGCATGATCCACTGGCCGCTCTGCCCGGCCTGGTGCACCGACGGGCCCGCGAGGAAGTCCAGCAGCAGCGTCGTCTGCCCCTCGCTTACCTCGAAGCCGCTGTCGGGGAAGTTCACCTTCACACCGGTCTGCGCCCCGCTCGGAACGCGCAGGCCGTGCTCGACCCCATCCGAATCGACGAGGAAGTGCCCATCTTCGGCGAGAACGAGGCGCACCTGCTCGTACACCCCGACCGGCGCCTCGATGATCCCAAGCTCCACCGGGTCGGCGGCGAGGCTCAGCAGTTCGAACATCGCCGGCAGCTCGCCACTGTCGAGCACCACGATCGGGCCCTCGTCCGCGGGTACAAGCTCAATCCGCAGGATGTTGACCCAGACTTCGGAGAGATCAGCGACAGGGGCGTCGGTCAGAAGGACCCGAACGTCAGCGGTGGTCGCGACGTCATTCCCGCCGTCTCCGCCGGAGCCATCATCGGGGATGCCCGGCGCATCTCCGCCTCCACCACCACAGCCTGCGAAGATGATCGCGATTGCGGCGAGAGTGAGAACGATGAAACTCGTTTTCCTTAGCATCGACAGTCTCCTCGGATACATGCTGATACTCTCCTGACACGCAGCACAATTCGTGCCATCGCGCGCGGGCCAGGTTGTTGCAATGATCCACCGGCGTGTTGATGGGATACCCGACTGTCGGGGAGGATGAAACATACTTTCGTCGCGATTTCGAGAGTTTTTCAAGAGGTGCTGGGTCTCCGTGGAGGCACGACGCCTCCTTTTGCCGACCCGGAATCGACACGTCTCGCCCGTGCGCCGTTGCCGTGCGTCGTTGCCGTGCGTGGCACGGGCGTCTCGCCCGTGCGCCGTTGTCGTGGTCGTTGCCGTCGCTGCCGTCGCTGTCGTCGCTGCCGTACGTCGTCGGAGGGGCCGGCCCGAAGGGCTGTCTTCCGCGAGCGTTGTTTGCGAGCGGAAGCAGTCGCCTGACCGGCCCGTCGTTCTTGCGGCGCCACGATCCCTTTTACCTCGCCGCCCCGCGCAGGCTCATCGGCACCCGCAGCCCATGCGCCCGCAGCAGCGCGGCATCGCCGAGTATCTCCCGCGCCGGCCCGCTTGCGTGCAGCCGCCCGTCGTCGAGGACCGCCACACGGTCGCAAAGCTCCAGCACAAGGTCGAGGTCATGCGTCGCGATGAGCTTCGCCTGAGGCAACCCCTTCAGCAGCGCGATGATCGCCTCCCGGCCCTCCGGGTCCAGCGCCATCACCGGTTCATCGATCACCAGCAATTCCGGCTCCATCGCCAGCACCGTCGCCAGCGCCACCCGCCGCTTCTGCCCTGCCGAGAGGTGGTGCGGAGCGCGATCGGCAAGCCCCACCGCCCCGACGCTCTCGAGGGCCGTCAGCGACCGCTCGCGCGCCTCATCGGCGGTCAGCCCGAGATTCAGCGGCCCGAACGCCACGTCCTCGAGCACGGTCGGCATGAAAAGCTGATCCTGCGGGTCCTCGAACACAAGCCCGACCGTCGCGCGAAGCTCATCTGCAGGCCAGTCCTCGACCGGGGTGCCTTTCACCCGCACCGCGCGTGTGCCGTGGAAGATGCCGTTGAGATGCAGCAGCAGCGTGGACTTCCCCGCCCCGTTGCGCCCGACCAGCGCCATCGACTGACCCTCACCGAGCGTCAGCGAGACGCCACGGAGCGCGGTGGTGCCACTCGGCCACGCGTAGGCCAGGTCCTCGACTTCAAGCAGCGCGGTCATGCGGTCACACCCAACCACGTCAGCGCGCCGGCGAGCGCCAGCACCACGCCCGCGACCGCCCACTGCGCCGCCGCGACCGGCTCCTGCGTGAGCGCCGGCATCTGCCCGCGGTACCCGCGCGAGACCATCGCCAGCGCGATGCGGTCAGCGCGCTCGGCGGCCCGCGACATGAGCGTTACGAGCATCGCCCCGCCGGTGCGCAGTTTCCGCCCGACGCCACGGACGCGCCCTCGGCTGCGCATGGCGGTGATCATCCGCCCGGCCTCGTCCGACAGCACCGCCATGTACGTGATCGCAAAGCCCGTCAGGGAGGTGAGTGTCCGTGGAACGCGCCACGCTCGGGCCGCGCGGAGAAGCTCCGCCGAACTGGCCGTGCCGGCCAGCAGCACCGCCACCAGCAGCGCCAGCGCGCACTTCCCGGCGACCGACGTCCACACGCCGATCGCTTCGCCACGCGGCAGAAGCGCCACCGCCACCGTCCCCAGCACGAGGAAGGGCGCGAGCACGCCCATCCGCTTGAGCACCCACGCGGCGGGCAGCCTCGCCGCCGCCGCGACCGCCGCCAGCAGCGCCGCATACACGAGCAGCAGCCGATTCTGCGTCACCGGCACCGCCAGCACTGCCGCGATCAGCACCACCGCGCACGGCAGCTTCACCCGCGCATCAAGCCGATGCACGGGCGAATCGAGTCGCGCGAGTGTGTCGATCTCAAGTGACAGCAT
>JBKHFA010000292.1:0-4336 GCA_046540615.1 Armatimonadota bacterium
GACGATTGCATCACCGGAGGGCGCCGAGAGATCGGCGCCCTCTTTGCGTGGTGTGGGGGGGCAACGACAACGGCGGCGGGCTGGAAGCCCGCCCCACATGACAATACATTTGCGCCTCACATGACAGTGAATTTGCGTGGCGGCGCGGTCGTGTGGACGGGTGGAAAGCTTGCCTTGAGACCGCTCTCAGTGTACCATGGAGGCGGACGTACGTGGGGCTTGAAGGGGGCAAAACGACACCTACGAGAGAAGGCTGGGTATGTTCTTTGACTGCCACACGCACACGGAGTTTTCAGCCTGCGCCGAAGACGTTACGTTGCAGGGGTACGTTGAGATAGCTCGTGAAAGCTCACAGCAGTTTGCGATCACCGATCACAGCGCGCAGATGTTCTACCCGCAGGACAACAAGTGGGGGTTCTGGACGGATGAGGCGGTCGCGATCTTCGAGGCGAACCGGGAGGCCGGCGACCGGCGGATCAGGGAGTATGTGAAGACGATCCGCGAGGCGCAGTGCGGGGGGATGTTCGTCGGGATCGAGCTTGACGTGCTGCCCGATGGTCGGAAGGTCTTTCCCGACGGCCTGCTGGGGTCGCTTGACGTGATCGGTGGGGCGGTCCACTCAATGCAGACACTCCGGCACGAGCGGCCGGTTGATGAGGTGTATGAGGAGTTCCGGGGTCAGGTTGATGCGCTGGCGGGGCACGGGATGGACGTGCTGGTGCATCCCTACCGCCTGCTGCTGGCCGACGAGGTGCCGGTGACCGAGGAGTTGCTCGACTGGACCGTCAGTTGCGCGCTCGATCGGGGCTTCGCGCTGGAGATCAACGCGCACAAGCAGTTCCCCAGGGAAGACGTGGCGATGGTCAGGATGGCGCTGGAGCGCGGTGTGACGATCGCCATCGGCACGGATACTCACCGCACGGAGGAGTTCGGCGACTTCACCTATCACGAGCAGATACTCCGCGAGGCGGGGCTTGATCCCGCGTCGTGGGATCGGCATCTTTTCCGGCCCGCGGCGGCGCAGGAAGCGGCGGCGAAGTGAGTCGTCCGGGTCGTCCGCGCGCGGCATGTCGGCTGCAAAGAGAGGAATTGATTGATGAGCAATTATGCCCACTATGACGTTGCGGTCATCGGGGCGGGTCCCGGTGGCTACGTTGCCGCGCTGCGCGCCGCCCAGCTTGGAAGTTCCGTGGCGGTGATTGAGGAGCGCGACGTGGGGGGCACCTGTCTTAACCGCGGCTGCATTCCCTCGAAGGCGCTTCTTTACACCGCCCACGCGCTCGAGACCTGTGAGCGGGCGTCGCGTTTCGGCGTGATGGTGGGGGATTTCGAGTTGGACGTGGACCGGGCGCGGCGGCATGTGCAGCGGTCGGTCAAGCAGCTCGTCTCGGGAGTGGAGACGCTGCTGGAGAAGGCGGAGGTGGACGTGCTGCGGGGCCACGGGCGTTTCACCGGCGAGCATGAGATCGCGGTGGCGCTTGAGGACGAGGAGCGCGTGATCGAGGCGGAGCACGTGATCGTGGCGACAGGTTCGGTCCCGGTGACCGAGGTGATCGAGGGGGCGGACGGGGCGAATGTGTGGACGAGCGATCAGGCGCTGTGGCTGCCGAAGATCCCCGAGTCGATGATCGTGATCGGATCGGGCGCGACGGGGACCGAGATGGCTGCGGCGTATCTGCACTTCGGCTGCGAAGTGACCGTGATGGAGCTTTTTGACCGCCCGCTTCCGCGCGAGGACCATGAGGCGAGCGAAGTGGTGATGCGGACGTTCCAGCGGCGCGGCGGTCGGATCGAAGTGAACGCGATGGTGCAGCGGATCGAGGATGCGGAGGATGGGAAGAAACGCGTCATCTTCGAGCGCGCGGGCGAGGAGCAGCATATTGAGGCGGAGGTGGTGTTGCTCGCGGTGGGGCGGAAGGCGAATCTGCGGGATCTTGGCGCGGAGGAGATCGGGTTGAAGATCGAACGCCAGGGCCTGTGCGTGCAGGAGGGGGTTGCGACACCGGCGTCGGATGCTGACACGCCACCTGAGGTGCGTTGCGCAGGCACCCAACTTCGGACGACGGTGGACTACGTCTTCGCGATCGGCGACTGCATCCGCGGGATCGGCCTGGCGCATCTTGCGATGCACGAGGCGGTTGCGGCGGCGGAGACGATCCACGGGATGGACGCGCATGTGAATTACAACGCGGTGCCCACGTCGATGTACACGCATCCCGAGATCGCCTCGGTGGGCCTGCTGGAGTACCGCGCCGACGAGCTTGGGATCGACGTGCAGGTCGGGCGGTTCCCCTTCGCGGCGAACGGTCGCGCGGTGTGCACCGGCAAGCGGGAGGGATTCGCGAAGATACTCGCGGATCCGGCGAGCGGGCGGATACTCGGCGCGACAGTGTGCGGGACGTATACCACGGAGCTTATGCCGGAGCTGACGATGGCGGTGCAGCGGGGGCTGGTGGTGGACGACATCATCGAGGTCATCCACGCGCACCCGACGCTGGGCGAGGCGCTGCACGAGGCGGCGCTGGGGGTGTACGATCGGCCGCTGCATATTCCGTTCGGCGGGTAGGCGGGGCCCGCCTGGCGAACGACAAACGGCGCACGGGCGAGACGCCCGTGCCACGCCCGGCGACGGCGCGGGCGGGAGCGGGGGCGGTCTCTCCAACGACAAACGGCGCACGGGTAGATCCTGTGACGATGAGGTGGAGACGATGAAGCTGGCATACGCGGATGAGATGCGTGAGATGGATCGACGTACGATCGAGGACTGGGGCCTGCCCGGCGCGGTGTTGATGGAGAACGCGGGGCGGTCGGTGGCGGCGGTGTGTGAGGCGCTGCTCGAGGACCTGCCGCCAGGGCCGGTGGTCGTGGTTGCGGGGAAGGGCAACAACGGTGGTGACGGCTTCGTGGCGGCTCGATGGCTCCAGCGGGCGGGCTACGACGTGGAGGTCTGCCTGCTGGCAAAGCTGAGCGACCTTGACGGACACGCCGCGATCAACGGGAATTTCGCCGATCGCATGGGGGTTCCGATCCGCGAGGATGCCGATCGGGAGACGCTTGACGGACGGCTGTCGCGGGCGACGATGGTGGTGGACGCGGTGCTTGGCACGGGCATCTCCGGTGAGGTGCGGGGCTCGGCGCGCGATGCGGTCGAAGCGATCAATGCCGCGGAGGCGCCGGTGGTGGCAGTGGACATCGCGTCGGGGGTGGACGCGGACACCGGGGCAATCCTCGGCGACGCGGTGCGGGCGCACTCGACGGTGACGTTCGCGCTGGCGAAGGTGGGGATGTATCAGTATCCCGGCCATGGGGCGTGCGGGCGGATCATCGTCGCGCCGATCGGGATGGGGCGGGAGTTGACGGAGTCCGACGAATTGACGACGAACCTGACGACCAGCGAGGATGCGCGGCGGATGCTGCCCCCACGCGCGCCGGATATGCACAAGGGTGACGCGGGGAAGCTGCTGATCGTGGCGGGGTCGGTGGGGATGACGGGCGCGGCGGCGATGACGGGCCTCGCGGCGACGCGGGCGGGTGCGGGGCTGGTCTACGTGGCGTGTCCGGAGAGTCTGAACGACGTGCTTGAGGTCAAGTGCACGGAGGTGCTCACGCGGCCGATGCCGGAGACGGATGAGCGTTCGCTGGCGCTGGCGGCGGAGGAGCAGATCGCGGAGTTCGCCGAGGGGATGGACGCGGTGGTGCTCGGCCCGGGGCTGTCGCAGAACGAGGAGTCGGCGGAGCTTGCGCGGCGGCTGGCGGCGCGGCTCGACCTGCCGATGATGATCGACGCGGACGGGCTGAACGCCTTCGCGGAGCGGGCGGATGAGCTTGCGGAGCGAAGCGCGCCGACGGTGCTGACACCGCATCCAGGCGAGTTCGCGCGTCTGAGCGGCCGGGAGATCGGCGAGATTCAGTCGGACCGCCCGCGGGCCGCGCGGGACCTCGCGGAGCGGACGGGTTGCGTGGTGCTGCTGAAAGGCGCATGCACGGTGACGGCGGACCGGGACGGGCACGCGTGGATCAACCCCACGGGCAACGAGGGCCTCGCGTCAGGAGGCTCGGGCGACGTGCTGTCGGGGATGATCGGTGCGTTCATGGCCGGAGGGTCGAGCGCGCTGGAGGCGGCGGTGGCGGGCGCGTATTACCACGGGCGCGCGGCCGAGGTGGCAGGCGAGGGAGGCGCGCGGGGGATGACGCCGCCGGCGCTGCTTGAGGTGCTGCCGGGTGTCTTCCCGGAGGAGTAAAGGGCGTCCGAACGCCGGGTTGGTTGGGCTTACCTTTATACACATCTCAGGACGGCCGGATTCGCGTCGTCGCCGCTCTGGAGGGGCCGCCTGAG
>JBKHFA010000293.1:0-4316 GCA_046540615.1 Armatimonadota bacterium
CGTCGATGTCGTGGCGGCGGACGATCGTGCCATCCTCGTACCACTCGCGGTGGATCACGCCATCGTAGCGGTGGACGATCTCCCGCACGGACTCCTGCGCGGCCTTCGCCGCGGCCTCGTCCCTCGGTTCTTCGTTGACGAGCCAGCGATCGCGCGTCCAGGAGAAGTCCTCGGGCGCCTCGGCCAGCAGGTGGAGCGTCGTGGCCTCGGCGATGCGCAGATCGTTCGAGGGTTCGCTCTCAAGGCCCGAGTGCTCGACGGCGATGGCGGCGTATTCGCCGGGCGCAAGCTCAACGCTCTCAGCGGGCGAGGCGAGATCATCTGAGATGGGCTCACCGTCGCGGATGATGCGGTAGCCGGCGGTCTCGAAGTGCAATTCGCCGGGGATCAACTCTACGCGGTCGCCGAGGCGCCTCAGCCACGGACGGTCGGGTGTCCGGGCGACTGCGACGTACACGTCGGTGCGGCGCTGCCACATCAGCGGCGTGTCGCGATCGGCCCAGTCCTCGCGCGCGAAACGCGACGGCACTGACATCTCCTCGCGAAGATCCTCCGGAATCAGGCGCGCGTCGAATGAGGTCACCGTCCAGCCCGCGCGGAGGTCGTCGGGGTACTCGCCGGCGCGCTCCAGCCGTTCGGCATCCCAGTTCCGCAGGGAATTCGGGCCCGTGCGGTACATTCCACGCGTCAGGCCGAGGAACGTGGTGTCTGTCTTGCTCTCGTAGCCGATGACCTCGGAGCGAACGCTCAGGCGTCCGCTGTCGGGGAATCCCTCGGTGGAGCGGACATGCAGTCCCGGCCCGGTCTCCTCGGATGCGGTTGTCGCAATATGCGTGAGTGGTCCGTCGCGCAGGTCGTAGGTGCCGACGAAGCAGATCTTCGTTCCGTCGGGGCTGCCCTTGGCGTCGTTGTCGTAGAACGCGCTGTCACCAGAGTACTGAAAGTCGGGCGAATCGTGGAAGTACGACAGTGCCTCGGGCACCACCGTGTATCCGCCGCCTGAGCGGAGGTCGGCGAAGTTGATCCAGCGTGTCGCGCCGCTGGCGACGAGGTAGCGATCGGTCGCGGCGCCGCGGCAGATATCAGCCGCCGCGATCGCTGAGAGATAGTGGTGGTTACTGGGGAAGGGCTCATCCCAGCGGCGTCCCTTCATCGGCTGATTGCCGAAGAGATACCACCCGCCACCACCCGACCACGACTGATGGCACTGCTGCAGCGTGGGGCTCGCGACGCCGACGTCAGAGCCGTCGGGGTCGAAGAAGAGCCGTGTTGGTTTGAAGGGCTCGAAGTAATTGCTGATGCGCGTGAAGACCTTCGGGTGCTCGGGATTGCCCTCGAGTTGCCCACCGACCTCCAGTGCCTCCGGCGGGCCGCCGTTGACCGGAACGCGCGCGCCGTCCATGCCTGTGCCGTCATCGAGCGTCACGCGGCTGGCGTAGATGTACTCGTCCTTCCAGTCGGTCGAGCCGAGGTAGTTCGTGTGCCCCTGGAGGTGGGTGACAGTGTCGCTGTCGAGGTCCCAGCGCATGATGTCATACACCCCGTCATCCTGGAGCTGCACGAAGAAAAGCCAGTTGTGATGGAAGGCCCAGCGGGGGGTGTTGGCGCGCTCGAAAGTGCGCACGACCTCACCGGTGGCGGTGTCGATCACGCGCACTCGCGGCCCCCCGTCCTGCCAGTGATCGTACTGGCGGTAGCGCACCGTGCAGACGTAACGCCCATCGGGGCTCCAGCAGTTGCGGATGTGGTAGTTGGCCCAGTCGCGCCACGAGGAATCATCGGTGAGCCGCCACATCTCGATCGGCGCATCTGTGTCCTGCGGGAGGATGAACTCCTCGCGCTGGGCGTGGGCGGCGGTGAGGGTGAGCAGGCCGAACAAGACCGCAAGAATGAAGCAATGCTGCCGTTGAGTCGTCGTTCGCCGTCGGTCCCGAGGCTGCGCTCGCTTTTGTTGCGTTCGTCGCTGCTTCATTCCTCACACTCCTCCGCGGGTACCAGCGCGATGTAATCCAGCGCCAGGCCGTCGCCGAGATTCGTCATGCGCAACGTGTGCTCGCCCTCCGTCAGCGTCACGGGCGGGCCGAGGCGTTTCGCGCGCCAGTCATCGGGCGCTCGCCCGTAGCCGCCGGTGTGCTCGAACGCGATCTCGTCGAACTGCTCGCCCGGAGAGGTCCCGTCGATGGTCAGCGCCCTGCGCGTATTCTGACTGCCGGTCGCGTAGCGAGCGAAGAGTACGTAGTCCCGGTCCTCCGGCACCGGCAGCGTCCACTCGAGCCAGTGCTGCGGGTCCTGATGCCACTTCGTAATCATCTGCCCGACGTTGGAGCCGCGGTCCGTCACCTCGACAACGCCCCCGCCCTGGTCCGCGAAGTCCTCCGCCTGGACCATCACCATCCCGGGTACCCGCGCCTCGTGCATCGGGGGCGGGACTATCTCCACCTCCGCGGAGTCCGTCGCGCCCAGCGCATCCTCGACCTCAACTCGCAGGGTCCACGCCTCGGCCCGCTCCGACTCCAGCGAGAGCCGCTCCCCCGCAACGATCTTTCCGTCCGGCAGATGCCATGTCACGCGCTCGATGTCATCGTCAGGGTCCTGCGTCAGCGCCTGAAGTTCGAGCCGCTCACCGGCCTTGAGGCGCGTCTTGCCCTCGATCTCGACGCGCGGCTTCGAGGGCTCGAAGAGGTCCCACGGAAGGAATGCCGCCCACGCGGCGTCCCCCTCATCACCGACCACGGCGTCGCCGGGTGTGGGCAGATCCAGCGCCTCGCCTGATGGGTGGAGGAAGACCGCCCCCGGCTCATCGCCGACGGTGACGGTCACCGGGGTGTCAAGCCGCAGCATGAAAGGATGGAATGCCGCCCACAGTCGCCACGGCTGCCCCACCGGAGGCACGGTCAGTTCGTAATACCCGAGTTCGGGTCGATCGACCCGCCAGTGTCCCGGCTCCTCCGCCTCCACCGCGGGCCCGCCGGGTGTGAGAAGCCGCGCCCCGGGGGCGTCCACGCGGTTGCCGTCCATGTCCAGCACCCACAGGTCGAGCGGCGGTCCAAGCTCAAGCTCGGTCACCGGGCCGCCCTGACCGAGGTCCGGCAGCGGCTCCGACTTCACTCGGAACTGCAGCGTCTGTGTGCCCGGGAAGCTCACCGTCATGCCGAACGCGAATCTCTCCCCGAATTCCGCCCGTGCCTGCGTTTCCGCGCCCTCGTCCTCCTGTGCCCACGCGCATCCTGCGAGGAGCATGAACGCAGTGACGATCGTCCATCTGCGCACATTCAACGTGCTTCGCCTCCCTCGCCACCCGCCATCGCTTCATCGACGCCGACAGATGCCGCTTCGCCGCCCGCATCCGGGCCTCCTCCGCAATTGTCTCGGGAGGCATGCAAGTTTCGGCGCCCAGCCGTGCCTGTGTCAGTGAAGAGCGATCCCTCTGCCGCACACTGGAGTTGACACGGATGTCCGACCGTGACCGCCCGGAAGCTGATCTCATCGACCAGGTGATGCTCCGCGTCCGCCGCCACTGCGAGGCGAACGCGGGGCGGCTGAGCCACGACGACCTTGAGCGACTCGCCGACATGGTGCTGCGCATTGCCGGCGATGACCCGGAGTATCCGTCCCGCTGCGAGCTTGAGCATCGCACATACGCGATCCACTCGCTCGACGATGCCGATGACCCGGTGGCCTACCACGCCCACGCGCGCTCCGCGCTCTCAGGTGAAGTGGGGGCGCCGCTGCAGGCGCTCGTGGCGCGTCTGCTGGTGGCGGCGAATCTCGTCTCCCGCCGCCAGCGTGAGGTTGCGCGCCTCTATCTCCTGGGGCACTCGACGGTCGAGATCGCGCGCGTGCTCTCGGTGCCCCGCACGACCGTGCAATCCCGCTGGCGCAGGGCCCGCGAGCGGCTGCAGGAGGCTCTGCGCGAGGTGCCGATCGAGGACTGGCTGACGATGCCGTCGGCCTCCGCGCGTATCAGCGCCGAGGCCATCCGCGTCACCTTCCACGACGACCAGCACCGTCCGCGCTACCATCCGCCGACCCACTGTCCGACCGGTCGCGAACACTGCGCGAAGACGGGTGTCTGCCCCTTCCGAGGGCCGCGTGAATGACGCGCCGAAGTAAGGACCACCTGTGCGACCGGGCCGTGCGGATCGTCGGCGGGGATCAGCCGCGGCCAGTCTGAAGCTTACTCATAATAACTCTCCTGCGGCAGTGACGGGCGAATGCGCGCGGCCACCGGCATGTCCCGTCGTTGCTGTCTTATGCCCAGGTGTTTCCGAGCAGGCCGTCGCACCAGAAACACGGCTCGTAGCCGCGCTCGGTGA
>JBKHFA010000294.1:0-4310 GCA_046540615.1 Armatimonadota bacterium
GACGAAGCTGCTGACGAGGACGCCGAAGACGAGGACGAGCAGGGGCCCGAGGACGACTCCGCCGATGAGGAGCCTGCAGAGGAGGACGAGGCGGTGGAGGTCGTCCCGGAGGCGTAGATCGACCGGGATAGACGGACAGGACAGCGAGCAACCGGGCGCAGTGCCACTGTGGCATTGCGCCCGTGGATGGTGAATGAAGGCCAGACGATGGTTGCCGCCGATCGATGGCGGCGCATCGATGTGTACGTTCTCTTCGACAAAAATCGGTGCCGCCGCATCAACGTGATCAGACGGCGCCACACGTCCGACCCCCAGGGGACAGGCGATAGATGAGTTCAGTGAGCAAAAAAGCGACGACACTGATATCAAAGTTGCGAGCAAAAAGCTCCGCGTCCCGCGACACCGTGCTTTCTGATCTGGTCGAGTTGGGTCCGGATGCGGTGGAACCGCTGATGGAGGCGCTCGACCACAAGGATTACAAGGTGCGGATGGCGGTCGCGGAGGCACTCGGTCTGATCGGTGACGAACGCGCCATCCCGCCGCTGATCGAGTCGCTCAGTGATTCGAGCAAGAACACTCAGGAGGCGGCGGCGGGGGCGCTGGCCGAGATTGGCGACGCGGCGGTCCCGGCGCTGCTGGACGCGCTGATCGGCAGCGACCAGGCTGCGCGCAAGTGGGCCGCGGAGGCGCTCGGCAGCATCGGCGACGCCTCTGTGGCGCAGGAGTTGATGAAGCGCCTCAACGACCCGAACATTGAGGTGCAGCGGGCGGCCGTGACCGCGCTCGGCGACCTCAAGAGCAAGCCGGCGATCGATCCGCTCATCGTTGTGCTGCGCGAGGACAACGTGGACCTCGCGAAGGCCGCCGCGGAGGCGCTGGGCAAGATCCGAAGCGAGGTGGCGATCGAGCCGCTGATCGAAGCGCTCGGCTCCCCGAGCATCGATGTCCGCAAGGCCGCCGGGCGGTCCCTGCAGCGCGTGGGCTCTGCGGCGGTGCCGAAGCTCATCGATGCGGTTCGGCAGGGCGATCCGCTTCTGAGGCGCTGGGGCGTCGAGGTGCTTGGCGAGATCTCCGACGAGCGCGCACTTGAGATGCTGGTCGAGTCGCTGGATGACGATGACGAACGCGTGGTGCGCTACGCGGCGGTCGCGCTGGGCCGGCTGGGCAAGGATTCGAGCATTCAGTACCT
Source organism: Armatimonadota bacterium (assembly GCA_046540615.1). Classification (GTDB taxonomy): domain Bacteria; phylum Armatimonadota; class Zipacnadia; order Zipacnadales; family UBA5352; genus UBA5352. Next base: position 1,190 of record JBKHFA010000294.1, read on the forward strand.
TGAGCCTCTGCTCGACCATGAGAACAAGGACATCCGCTACGCGGCCGTCGAGGGCCTGTCGGGAACGTGCAGTTACAAGGCCGTGGACGCGGTTGGGCGATGCCTCGAAGACGATGACTGGGTCGTGCGGATGACCGCGGCGGTCGGGCTCGGCGAGATCGGCTCGCGCACCTGCGTGGAGCCGCTGCTGAAGGCGCTGGAGGACGATGAGTGGAGCGTTCGGCGGCACGCCGCGCTGTCGCTGGGGCGCGTGGGTATCAAGAAGCGCGCCGTGGACGCGCTCGTCGAGGCTCTGGACGACCCGAAGGAACTCGTGCGCAGCGGCGCCGCGGAGGCGCTCGGACAGCTTGACGCCGAGGAGGCTATCCCCCACCTCGAGAAGCTTCTCAACGACGAGGACCCGAAGGTCGTCGGAGCCGCGGAGGAAGCGCTCATGAGACTCGGAGTCGAGTTGGAGTAGACGCAATTCAGACGGCGTTGCGGCGGCCCGGGTCTCCTCCCGGGCCGCCGTCGTGTACGATGCCGACCATGTCGGAGCGAGGCGCGTACGCGACGCACCGCGAATCCGGCAGGGGCGCGATCGGAGGGCGCGGCGATGAGCGAAAGTGCGGAAGAAAAGCTGGAGAGCATCCATCACGGCATTGAGCGCTGCCTGAAGTGCCGGCTGCACGAAACGCGAACCCACGCGGTGCCCGGTGAGGGCCCCGCCGAGGCCCGCTGCATGTTCGTCGGCGAGGCGCCCGGCGCGCGGGAGGACGAGTGCGGACGGCCCTTCGTCGGCATGGCCGGGGAATTCTTCGGTGAGGTGCTCGCGGATACGGGGATGGACCGCGATTCGGTGTACATCACGTCGGTGGTCAAGTGCCGCCCGCCGGAGAACCGGAATCCACGGGCGGACGAGGCCGCGACCTGCATTGACGCGTGGCTGGATGATCAGATCGCGCTGGTCGATCCGGAGATCATCGTGGTGCTCGGCGGGGTGGCGTTCAAGGCCATCTTCGACGAGGATACGCCGCTGAATGACGCGCACGGGCAGGTCCGAGAGCACGACGGCCGCCGGTGGCTCATCACCTATCACCCTGCCGCGGCAATGCGCTTCCCGGAGCTGCGGAAACGTATCCTCGACGACCTGCGTCACACCGCATTGCAGAGGGTCGTCGGGGGTGGTGACGCCCAGACCGAAAGTTGATCACAGTGGAAGCCCGCCCCACATGCAGAGGGGACTATGACTTCCGGCCCGACGACGTTGCCCGAACGGCTCCCCGGTGAGGGCGCCGGGGCCACAACAACAACGGCTTTGAAGGCGTCAGTCGCTTCCGTTGGCCTTGCGCGAATGTTTCACGTGAAACATTCGTTCGCATAAAAAAATGATGCAGGGCATTCGGAGGATCGGCGTGGTGGCGTGTCGCGCGGTCATGTACGTGTTTTCGCGCCCGACCACGTGAGTCGGACGCGACTGTGCCGGGTGTGCGGTGACCTACAGGTCCTGCCGCACGCGGATCGACAGTCGGATCGCCGTGCGTTCATTCCCGTTGATCTCGATGTCGATGAAGCTCGGCCAGCAGACGAGGTCGATGCCGCTTGGCGCGAGGAAACCGCGCGAGATCGCGATGGCTTTCACAGCCTGGTTCAGGGCGCCCGCGCCGACTGTCTGCATCTCGGCCTCACGGTGCTCGCGGATTGTTCCCGCAAGCGCGCCGGCGACCTTATTCGGGTCCGAACTCGAACTGACTCGCAGGATATCCACGCGGGATAGCCCCCTTGCTGCCGTTATGCTGCCAGTAGATGCCGGGATTGGTCGGATCGCTGGTATGATGAAATCGATCAAAGCGAACTCCGCGCAGGCATGGTACTACTAAAACGCGCCGAAGGCAAGCCCTGAGGCGATATCCGTCTCATGAAATCTGCTCAGCCGAATGATTCCTCGATCTGGATGCGCTCGATGCTCCATGTGCGCCCCGTCTCAGGATCGACTTCGACGACCACGCCGCAGAGGATCGCAGGGCCCGTCCGCGGCGGCTCGAAGCGAACCGGCATCTGCGTGCGGAAGCGTTCGAGGACCGGCTCAATCCCCACGCCGATGATCGATTCGGTCGCCCCGGTCATTCCGACATCGGTGATATGCGCCGTGCCTCCGGGGAAGATCCGTTCATCGGCGGTCTGCACGTGTGTGTGCGTACCCACGCAGGCGCTGACGCGGCCGTCGAGATGCCGTGAGAGCGCGATCTTTTCGGAGGTGGCCTCGGCGTGGAAATCCACGAGGATGATCGCGGTCTCCTGCCGCATCCAGTCGAGGATCCCGTCGGCGGCGCGGAACGGGTCGTCGAGTTCGCGCATGAATATGCGTCCCTGCAGGTTGATCACACCCACCTGCGCGCCCTCGGTGCGCGACGCGTAGACGCCGGCGCCGCTTCCCGGCGCGCCGGGCGGGTAGTTCGCGGGGCGGAGGACGCGCTCGTCCTGATTGACGAGTGTCTCGGCCTCCTTCTGCGCCCAGACGTGGTTGCCGGTGGTGATTACGTCCGCCCCGGCGGCGAAGATGTCGTCGGCGATGGACGTGGTGATGCCGTTCCCGCCTGCCGCGTTCTCGCCGTTGACAACAACAAGCCCCGCGTCATGCTTCACGATCAGTCCGGGGAGAAACTCGCTGATGCAGCGTCGCCCGAGCTTTCCGACAATGTCGCCTATGTGGAGGATGACCATCTGCTCCCTGGCTTTCGTTTTGACGGGTTGTCGCTTGAACGACAAACGGCCGGGCGGGAATGTAATCCCGCCCCTCCAGACGGCGCGACAGCCGTTGTCGTCGCTGTTGCCGTTGCCTTTGTCGTCGCTGCTGGTAGCCGGCGTTCGCCGTTGTTCGCTGCCGTGCGCCGCCCTACTGCGCGTATTCGACGGCGCGCTTCTCGCGGATGACGGTGACCCGGATCTGCCCGGGATATTCCATCTCGCTCTGGATGCGCTCGGCCATCTGCCGGGCGAGTTTATGCGCGGTTCGGTCGTCGATCTGGTCGGGTTTGACCATCACGCGCAGTTCGCGGCCGGCCTGGATGGCGTAGCACTTGTCCACGCCGTTGAAGCTCTTGGCGATGCCTTCGAGGCCCTCGAGGCGCTTGAGGTATGA
>JBKHFA010000295.1:0-4254 GCA_046540615.1 Armatimonadota bacterium
AAGCACGTACTCATCTGGGGATCGGTCTTTCTGCTGCTGGTGGGCCTGGTGCTGGCCATCAGGCAGCTTTACGTCATGTTTGCGGTGCTTGCGCTGCTCGCGCCGGTGTCGTACCTGCTCTCGCGCGACACGCTCGGCTCTCTCGTGGTGAGGCGTCGAGCGCCGGGGCTGATGAAGGAGGGCCAGCAGCAGATCGTGCGCCTGATGGTGCGCAACACGGGCGTGCGCCGCCGCTACTTCTTCACCATCAGTGACGAGCTTCCGGACGGGCTTGAGGCGGTCGGCGAGGGCGACGGCCGGACACTTGTGCCGAGTCTGTCGAATGAGGAGACATTCAGCTTCGAGTACGTGTTGAAGGCGAATCGCCGCGGGGTCTTCGAGGTCGGGCCGGCAACGCTCAGTCACTCCGACCTGATCGGCATGTTCAACTTCAGCCGAGAGATCGGCGACACCGACGAACTGGTCGTGCATCCGACACCGGTGACGATTCCGAGGGTCTGGACCCGCGTGGCCTCGTTGCGCGCGCCCGAGCGCCCCCGGCGGCGCTTCCGCGGTGAGGGTACCGAGTTCTACGGCACACGGCCGTTCGTCCCCGGCGATGACCTGCGCCGGGTGGACTGGAACGCGACGGCCCGGCGCGGGCAACTCGTGGTCCGCGAGTATCAGCGCGCCGAGGCAACGGATGCCACGATCGTGCTTGATCTCGAAGCCCGTGTGCATCGAGGAGAGGGCGACGACGCCACGATCGAGCGCGCGGTGAAGCTCGCCGCATCGGTGGCCACGCAACTGCTCGAACGCGGCAGTTCGGTCGGGCTCGTGGCGGTCGGTGATGAGAGCTTCTCGGTGACGCCCTCGGCCTCACCCCAGCAGGTCCCGAAGCTGATGGACGCGCTGGCGCGGGTGCAGGCCGACTCGGCGGAGCCCTTTGAGACGACCGTCGCGGAGAATACGTTTCTTCTGCCGGACGGCGGGATGGCGATCATCATCTCGCCGCGACTGGATGAGGCGGCGCTTATGATCTCGGCGGCACTCAGCGACAGGGGTCTGTCCGTGACGTGGATGGTGGTCGAGGCGCTCGGGGAGCCGGGACCCTCAGAGACCGAGCCGCACCAGCTTGCCGCCCGGATGGCCGACCGCGGAGTCGATGCCTGGACGGTGGCGGCCGGGCGCGAACTGACGCTGAGCATGAGGAGGGTGCGCCGTGGAGGCTGAAGAGCAGGAAGACTTGACGCGGACCGGTCCACTTCTGCTTGCTGTGCTGGTGGCCTGCACTGCGGCGGCCTCCGGGATGACGACGCTGCTGGTGGAGCCGCAGTTCGAGTTCGCCCTGCATCTGATGATCTTTGTCGGCGTGCTCTCCAGCGCGCTCCTCGGCCGCTTCAGCACCTTCATCGGCCTCGGGGTCATCGCGGTGGCCGTGGCGGCGCTCACCCAGCGCGTCGCGCCGATCCCGGGCATGGAGCTTATCTACCCGCCCGAGGTCGTCGCCGACGAGGACCTGACATGGGCGACGCTGTGGGCATGGCTGATGGTCGGCTTTTGCTTCATGCTGGGCCGTCGAAGGAACGCGCTCTTCCCGCTCGTGGCCGGACTTGCGATCTTCGGCCTCGTCGGCACGGTCAACCTCAACGTCATCATGCTGGTGAGTTTCGCAGTCTTCGTCTTCGCCGTCGTCTTCATCTGGGGTTACGAGCACCTGCTGAACCTTGCCGACGAGTTGCCGAGGACCGGGAACGGACCGACGCAGTGGCTGGGGATCGCCCGCACGCAGGCGCTGGCGGGGAGCCTGCTGGTGGCGGTGCTGCTGGCGGTCGGCCTGGTGGTCGGCTCGGGACTTTACCTCGCCGGCCCCCGTCTTTTCATCAACCCCGGCGGCATGGCGCGGTACGCGCAATACCTGCAGCGGAATCTGCTGACCTACGGCGGGGTGCTTGATTCATTCGCTGTCGGTCGCGGCGAGGTGAACCTCTCATCGGCGCCCGCTATCCGCGTCGAGGGCGACCGGCCCGCGCTGTGGCGGGGCGCGGCCTACGACTTTTACACCGGCAGCGGCTGGCGGCGCCAGCTTGAGGGCACGGACGATCTCGTCAGGGGCGAGGACGGCTGGTGGATCGTGCCGGGGACCGAGGACCTTGTCGGCGAGGAGAACGTGCAGGTCGTGACGCTGGAGGGGATGGAGGCCCGGGCGATGTACGCCGCCCCGAGGCCGGTGCGCGTGCGGATGACCGACGCAAGCTACGAGCGGACGCGTGTCAATGTCACCCCTACGGTCGACGCCTATCAGACCCTCCGCGCCGAGTTCATGATGGGCGAGGGGACGCAGTTCGAGGTGGTCTCGATCATGCCGCCGACGGATGCGGCGACACTCCGGGCCACCTCCACCGACTATCCGGACTGGATGGTCGAGTCGTACATCGAGCAGATGCAGGTGCAGGCCGAGGTCGAACTGGAGGAGCTTGTTGAGGAGATCGTCGCCGACCTCGAGACGCCCTACGACAAAGCGCAGGCGCTGAGGGAGTTTCTCAGCGGCACGTGCATATACACCACGCGCGCCCCGGCGGTGCCCTACGGTGAGGACGCGGCCGCGCACTTCGTGCAGGAGGGGCGGCGTGGAGCCTGCGGACTCTTCGCCACTTCGATGGCGGTGATGGCGCGGCTTGCCGGGATCCCCGCGCGTGTCGCCACCGGATTTCAGACCGGCGTCTACGACTCCGAGGCCGGGGAGTACGTGCCCCTGCAGCGTGACGCGCATGCGTGGGCTGAGATATACTTCCCCGGCATCGGCTGGGTGCCGTGGGATATCAGCGCGGAGGAGGCCGAGGACGAAAGCCTCTTCGCGTTCCTCCGGCAGGGAGACTGGCTCCGGGACATCGGCGGCATCGTCTCCACGCTGGGCAACGTACTGATGATCGTGCTGGCGATCGCGGCGCTGATCAGCGCGGTGCTGGGCCCGCGAGTCCTGCTCCGCTGGATGCGCGGGCGGACCCGCCGGCGGAATGTCCGCGAGCGGATGGGCGCGGCCTTCGAGTGGTTCCGGCGCCGCGCGGCGAAGATCGCCGATGTGCCGGCCGAGCGCTGGCGAACACCCGCCGAGATGCAGGCGGCGCTGATCGAGGGCGGCCTTGGTCAGAGCGCCGAGACCCGCGAACGCCTCGCGGAGTTCACCCGCCGATTCTACGATCATCGCTACGGCCGGCAGGAGCCATCCGAAGAAGAAGTCGGCCGCGTGAAGGCCGATGCGCGAGAGTTGTTGAACTCCCTGCGCGGGGAGAAGAAGAATCGCAAGAGGTAGAGGAAACTCGTGAGCCCGAATCCTCAGACAGATGTGCCTTTCACGCTGCTGTGGGGCGATGCGGATGTGCTCAAGCAGCGCGCCCTGGCGCAGCTTATTGACGAGACGCTCGACGAATCCGAGCGCGAGTACGGCCTTATCCGCCTCGACGCCGATGAGGACGGGCTTGACGGCATCGTCGCCGAGATGCAGTCCGGCTCGCTGATGGCGCCGCGGCGGCTGCTGGTTGTGCGCGACATCACGGAGTTGACGAACGCGCGGCAGAAGAAGCTCGCCGCGCGCCTCACGCCACAGCCGGGGCTGATGGTGGTGATGACCGCCTCGAAGGAGGCCAGCGAGAGCAGCTACGGCCGACCGCCTGTCGCGGCGGACCTGCGCCGGGCCATCGAGGAGAACGGGCAGATCCTGCAGTTCCGCGCGCCGAAGGAGCGAGACCTCCCCGGCTGGGCGGTGCAGGAGATGGATCGCATCGGCAAGTCGATGCAGTACGACGCGGCGAATCTGCTCTGTGAGAATGTGGCCGGAGACATCGACCGGCTCATCCGCGAGCTTGAGAAGCTCGCCAGCTACGTGGGCGAGCGCTTCGAGGTGACGGTGGCGGACGTCGAGGCCGTCTCGGTGCGTTTCAGCCAGTCGGACATCTTCTCGCTGATGGACGCGATCGGGCAGAAGGATGCCGCGACGGCGCTGCGGTTGCTCGACGGGGTGGTCGAGGAGGGCTCGGACCGCGGTGAGTTCCTCGGCTTCCTCGGGATGCTCGCGCGGCAGCTTCGACTCATCTGGCAGGCGAGATATCTCCGGCAGTGCCAGGTGACGACCGGGGGCAGGCAGAAGGTGCCGGAGGAGATCGCGGATCGTCTGCCGGAGCGGCACAACTTCGTTGACGCGACCTCCGGCAACAAGGGCTGGCTGGCGGAGAAGTTCACGAAGCAGGCGGCGATGTTCAGCGACGGGCAGCTTGC
>JBKHFA010000296.1:0-4212 GCA_046540615.1 Armatimonadota bacterium
GCCGAAACTGAGGGCGATGCCTGAACACGTGACCGTGGAGGGATTGAAATGCCAGAGATCATCTCCGTCGGCGAGTTGATCGTCGATGTCATGCGCATGGAAGTCGATGAACCGCTCGATCAACCCGGGACCTTCGCCGGGGCATTTCCCTCCGGCGCGCCCGCGATCTTCACCGACCAGTGCGCGTTGCTGGGGCGAAGCGCGGGTTTCATCGGCGCCGTCGGCGATGACGACTTCGGCAGCATGAACATCCGCCGCTTCAACGATCATGGCGTGGACACCACCTGGGTGGCGGTCGTCGATGAGGTCTCGACCGGATGCGCGTTCGTGACATACTTCAGCAACGGCGATCGTCGCTTCCTCTTCCACATCGGCAACTCCGCCGCCAGCCATCTGCCTGATCCGCCCGCGGAGTATTTCGAGGGATGCAGGTGGTTGCATATCTGCGGCTCATCGCTGTCGGCGGGAAAGAGGATGCGGGATGGCTGCTACCGCGCGGCGGACCTGGCGTGGGAGGCGGGCGCGAAGATCTCGCTCGACCCGAATCTGCGCCCGGAGCTTCTCGGCGGCGAGCAGGCCGTCCGAGATGTGTGCGGGCCCATCCTCGAGCGCGCCGCCCTCGTACTGCCGAGCGCCTCGGAGGCCGAGGTGCTCACGCAGACGGAGACCGCCGAGGAGGCCTGCGAGGCCCTGCTCGACCGCGGCGTGGAGACGGTCGCGCTCAAGCGCGGCGAGAAGGGCTGCCGTGTCATTACCCGCGGCGCCACGGTGGATGTTCCCGGCTACGCGGTTGACGCGGTCGATCCGACCGGCGCGGGCGACTGCTTCGACGCAGGCTTCGTGGTCGGACTCACTGAGGGACTGACGCTTGAGGAGTGCGGCCGGCTTGCCAACGCCTGCGGCGCCGCCGCGGCGGCCGTCCGGGGCCCGATGGAGGGCTCACTCAGCCGCGAGATCGCTTACGAGCGGGCGGGGCTCGAATGACTGCGCGGGATGACCGCCGTCGCGTTGCGCGAGGAGGCGGGCCGTGGCCAGGCGACTGAGCTTCTCGGGATACGACGGGAGCAAACCCGTCGCGCTACGAGGTGTCCCCGCGCCTCTGCGCGTAGGCGGCCGGGCGCACAGTCTCGTGCAGGTGCTTGAGATCGCGCTCGCCCACCTCGGCCTCAAACCCGGCTATGACGCGATCATGGGCCTGTGCGGACTGGCGTTCCGCACGCCTCCGTGGCCGGAGACGCCGGCGCCCACGATCAGTGAGAGCGCGGACGCGCTCGCGAGGCTCTCAGGCGCGCTGGGCGACTGCCTGAGCGTCATCAGCGGCGAGCGGACCGCAAGCTCCGAGCAGGTGCTCGACATGGTGGCTGCTTCGGTCGATGACGGCCGCCCGTGCCTGGCGTTCGGGTGGGGTTCGGACAAAGACCACTGGAGCATCATCGCCGGCTACGATCGCGGCAAAGGCCGGCTGCTGGGCCACTGCGTGCTCGATGAGCCGCGACGGCAGTACGAGAGTTGGCCGCCGAAGCTGGAGGCGCTGGCGGTCATGACCGCGGAACCGGATCCGCAGGGCCCCGGCGCGGTCATAGACGCCCTGCAGGCGGGGGGACGGCGATGGGCTGATGAGGGCGCCACGCGCTACGACGGGTGGATCGAAGAGATGCGCCTGCTCAAGGAGCCTCCCGGCGTTGCGCATGAGCAGGCGGTGGAACTGCTCGCCGATGCGCGGGCGGGCGCCGCGGGCTTCGCCGAGCAGGTGGCGTCGCGAGAGGCCGAGATCCCTGCCGCATGGCTCACTCGCGCCGTGGAGCAGTGGCGCGAGGTGGTGAGGTTGCTGGAGGCGCGGGGCGTCCCTCATTCGCCTGAGGCGCTGATGGCGCTGGAGACCGAGGATGGCCGGGGGGACTGGGCGGCGCTGCTGGAGTTCGCTGTGAGCGCGGAGGAGAAGGCCGCGGCCTGCGTGCGGCTGTCCGCAACCGCGGACTACCCGCCGGAGGAGGCTCCTGCGTGGTAGCGGATGTCAGGGGGAGGTTTCGCGATCGGGACAGCGAATCAATTCATCCTGCGGGCGATGCCCGCCCGCGATCGGATCAGGCCCCACGGGAGGTTGCAATGATGCGCACGTGGCGACGAATGACAGTACCCGTCTGCGCGGCACTGCTGGTCGTGACGGCACTGCCGGCTGCGGCGGAGAGGGAGTTCCGGCATTTTCCGGAGTTTCGGTACACCTCCGGCCTGCCCGGCGGCGGGTGGGGCGTAACCCCGGACGGTGAGCCCGGCTTCGAGGGGGCCATGCAACTCAATGTTCCGGTGGCGTACACGCCGCACCGTGGTTTCGTGGTCGGCTACTCATCCGCGAGCTACGACAGCAGCCCCCGCCTTGATCTGGACGATCTGCTCGGCGGCGACCAGGGGGAGAACATTAACGGCACCGGCTACATCGGGGTCGGACTTGGCAGGTCCGGATACGGCCTTTTCCTCGCGGAGATGCCGACAAGCGTGGAGTGGGAGCCATCGCAAAACATCCAGCAGCAGATCATGCCCGAGGGGCGCAAGCAGCCGGCGGTGGCTGTCGGCATCCAGGACATCTTCAAGAACCGCGACGGCTTTGACCGCGAGCCCCACGAAGCGCGCAGCCCCTACGTAGTCGCGACGAAGCAGTGCGGCAGCGAGAGCGAGCCGGTCTACCTTACGCTCGGCTACGGGGAGGGGCGCTATCACGACAGTCTCTTCGGCGGCGCCTCGTGGCGCGCATCGCGGAAGCTGACCGTCATGGGCGAGTGGGACGGCTGGGTCCCGAATGTTTCGGTGGCCTACGATCTGAGCGATCTCATCGACGACCACACAGTTTTCTACGCGGGCATGGTGGACCTCGATCGCGCGGTCATTGGCCTGAGCTACGTGTACTCCGACCTCGACTTGTAGGAGGATCAGCAGTGACAGCAAGGATCGCAGTCCTCGGGAACATCAACATCGACTTCGTGATGCGCGCCGAACGGATGCCGCGACCGGGTGAGACGCTGATGGGCCTGGACCTGAAGCTGGTTCCGGGCGGCAAGTGCGCGAATCAGGCGGTCACTGCCGCGCGCATCGGCGCGGATGTGACGGTCATCGGGCGGCTCGGCGAGGACATCTTCGGTCCGCAGCTCAAGGAGAACCTCGAACGCGAGGGGATCAACACCGACGCGATCACCTCCGATCCGGAGACACACACCGGGTCGGCCTTCATCGCGCTCTCACCATCCGGCGAGAACAGCATCCTGTCATGCATGGGCGCGAATCTCGAGGTGTCGCCCGAGCAGGTTGAGGGGGCGTCGGAGGCCATCGAAGCGGCGGACATGCTGCTGGTGCAGCTTGGCGTGCCGCTGGAGGCTGTGCTCCGGGCGATGGAGATCGCCGACACCGCGGGGACCGACGTGCTCTTCGACCCAACCCCGGTCCGGGGCGACCTCGACCGGATGTGGGAACATGCCACGGTCGCCTGCCCGAATGAGACCGAAGCGGAGGTTATCATCGGCGAACCGGCGACGAGCCTCGAGGACGCGGCGCGAGCCGCGGAGTGGTTCGCCGAGCACGGGGTGGATATTCCGATCATCAAGCTCGGCGCGCGAGGGGCGGTCGTGCTGGGCGATGACGGTGCGCGCCTGGTGCGAGGTTACTCGGTGGACGTGGTAGATACCACCGGCGCGGGCGATGCTTTCGCAGGCGCGCTCGGGACGCGACTGGCCGAGGGCGCGCCGGTCGAGGAGGCGATCGCGTTCGCGAATGCCGCCGGCGCGATGGCTGCCAGCCGCTTCGGCGCACAGCCGAGCCTGCCGACGCGCGATGAGGTCGAGGCGCTGATGGCCGCGCAGCAGGACGACGACCGGGTGGTCGAGATCTGACGCGAACGGCCGCGGGCTCGGGGCCCGCGCCACATGCTGGGCTGGAAGCCCGCGCCGCAGCTCGTCCATGTGGGGCGGGCATCCTGCCCGCCGCCGTCAACCATCCTGCCGCACATCAAAGCAGCGGGCCGCCGAGAGCATCCCGGCGGCCCGTGATGGTTCTGCGCACATGCGTCGCGCTTACTCGCGCTCGTAGGACTCGAGCTTCCTGTCGATCGTCTGCATGCGGAACCTCGGGAAGCTCGTGAATCCGGTGTCAAGCTCGCACGCGCGGCCCGTCAGCAGCGGCTTGCAGTAGGTGACGAACTCCTCGGTGATGTCGTTGCCCTCGTCG
>JBKHFA010000297.1:0-4177 GCA_046540615.1 Armatimonadota bacterium
CCGCGTCCGCCGGGGTGCCGATGATCATGACCTCGCGCGCGCCCGCGCCCTTCGCGACCTGCGCCGCAAGCAGCCCGATCGGTCCGGGGCCCAGCACCACGACGAAGTCCTCAGGCTCGACTTTCGCCCGCTCGCCGACGTCGTGCACCGTGTTCGCGGTCGGCTCGACGAGCGCGCCCGCGTCGAAGCTCACCGAATCGGGCAGCGCGTGCAGCAGCTTGCTCTCCATCAGCACGTACTTCGCGAACGCGCCGTCGATCCCCCATCCGGGCGAGCGCTTCTCGGCGCATATCTGCACGTGGCCCTGCCGGCAGAGCCAGCATTCGCCGCAGGCGAGCGTGTGCGGCTCAGCCACCACGCGATCGCCGACCTCCCAGCCCGTCACGCCCTCGCCGAGTTCGGCGATGACGCCGGAGAACTCGTGACCGAGCGTCACCGGAGGCCAGTAGGGAAACTGATCGTGGCGGATGTGAATGTCGGTGCCGCAGACCGCCGCGGCCTTGACCTCGATCTTCACCCACCCGGGTTCCGGTTCCGGCTCCGGGACCTCTCGCAGCTCGATGTTGCCTACGCCCTTCGCGACCTTCTGAAGTGCAAGCATCATATTGTCTCCATCTCTGAATTTCTCATTCGCCGAGACTGCTCGATCACGCGCGTCGGAAATGCCACATGTACGCCGCCACCTGCGCGCAGGGCAGCAGCGGGTAGGTCAGGAACCATCCGACGTAGCAGGCGTAGCTGCCGATGCTCGCCAGGATGCTCAGTACAAGCCACGTCCCAAGGTACGACCAGAATTGCCGGCCGACCTTCTCCCACGACATCGTCACCGACTCCCAGGCGCGGTAGCCCTCGGCCACCAGCACCCACGAGTAAAAGAAGATCGTCTGCACCCCCATGATCAGCAGCCACATCGCCGGCATCAGGACGTACGCCGCGACTGTGACTCCGAGCGCGAGGTCCTCGATGTTCCCGCCGCCCTGCGCCTGCATCGCGGGAATCGCGAAAAGAATCATCATCGGCGCCATCAGCAGCACCATCGGGACCATCATGATCAGGGCAAGGCCCCACGATGAGCCGAAGCGGCTGAAACCCTCGAAGACGCTGCCCGCGCGGATATCTTCCCCACGGTAGCGCTTGAGCGCCATCATGTAAAGCCCGGCCGTCAGCGGCGGGCCGGTGATCCCGAGGGTCAGGCCCGCGACGAGCATCATCAGCAGCAGGCCGCCGACCCACGCCCAGATCTCGTTGATGACCATCTCCCACGCCTGCCCGATCCACTTGCCGAGACCGTGTTCGGGCGTGAATTCTTTCGCCGGGCCGGCGGGCGCGGGCGCCCGACCGGGTGCCGCGACTGAACGCGCAGGCTCGGGTTCAGGCTCAGGCTCCGCAGCGACCTCCGGCCGCTCCTGATCTGCTGCGTCCGCGCGCTCATCGATGACGTCAGCGGCCGAACGCCACTGCTCGTCGCCGGCGCGCGCGACGAGGAGGTCCCCGGCGTCGATCGCGTCCTTCGTCAGTTGCTCGATCTCCGCCCAGGACACCGGCCCGAGCGTCCGCCCGCCGAGGCGGTAGTACCACGCAGCATCTTCCATGGCATCACCGCCTGCGACTGTGATACATGTATGCCGCCACCACCGCGCACGGAAGCAGCGGCGCCGTGATCAGCAGGCCGACCCCGCAGGCCAGCGCTCCAGCGGAAACAACGAGTTGGAGCACGATGGTCATGCCGACGTAGGAGAGGAACTCGGGCTTCGTCATCTCCCACGATCCGCGCATCGCGTCCATCGCCCCTGCGCCGGCGCTCACCACAAGCACCATCGCGTAGAAGAGCGCAGCCGCGACCACGATGCTCACGACCGACCCGATCACCTGTCCGAACGCCTCGATGCTCTGTGGATCGGCGCCGATGGCACCGAGGACGGCGCCCATCGCGCCACCGATGACCGCGCCTCCGATCCCACCAAGCAGCACCTGGATCAGCACCACGCCCCACGATGGCAGGAAGTACTGAAATCCCTCGAAGACGGTTCCGGGCGTGATCTGCTCATTGCGGAAGCGCTTGACGGCCATGATGAAGAGCCCGGCCTGCATCGGCGGGCCGGCGATGCCCAGTGTCACGATGGTGACAAGCCCCGCCAGCAACACCCCGAAGACGAAGCTCATCGCGTCGCCCATCACCATCTCCCACGCCTGCCCGAGCCATGCGCCAAGCCCGTGCCTGGTGGGCATCTCGTTGGGATAGCGCGCGTCTCCCGGCCGGGGCGCCGGACGGCCGGTTTCCCGCTCCACGGCGGCCGCACCGAGGACCTCGGATGCCGCCGCCGATGGCCCGGGCTCCCACCCCGCGGAGGTCGATGCCGGTTCCCCGGATTCGTCGCTTATGCCCCATCCGGCCTCCATCGCGGCGCCGGCCTCGCTCTCGCCGCCGCGAGCAAGTTCCGGCCAGGTCGCGATAACCTGAGATGCGCTCATCCACCCGGCGTCACCGCCGCGCGCCACAAGCAGGTGGTCCGGATCGACCGCGTCTCGAGTCACCTGCTCGATCTCCGTCCACGAGACCGGGCCGAGTGTCTGTCCGCCGAGCCGGTAATACCAGACAGTGTCGTCGCGGTTCACGGCCGATCAACCCTCCCGAGAACCAGAGCGCGTCATTCGACTGTCAGCGCGCAACCTCAGCGGCAGAAGCCGTCCATGAATGTCGTAAGCGCAGCGGCCGCGTCCAGCATCTCATCGACTGGGATATGCTCCTGATCCGAGTGCGCGACGCCGAGATTCCCCGGCCCGAAGACCACGGTCGGGATCTCAAGCTGATTGTTGTAAAGCCACGCGTCGCAGGAGGCGGTCATCGCGGAGACCTCGCCGTCCTTGCCGACGGCCTGCGCGGCGTCCTGCAACGCAACCACCACCGGATGGTCGGGCGGGATGACGTTCGCGTCATGGCGGTAGGTGAACTCGATCTCGAAGTTCTCCGGATCGGCCAGCCACGCATCACCGGACTCGCGCACACACGCCTCCATCTCCTCCATGACCTGCTCCTTCGTGCGGTCGGGCAGGAGGCCGAGGACGCCCTTGAGGTTCGCGCGCCGCGGGGCCTGGGCGGGCCAGTCGCCGGACTCAAGCTGCCCGACCGTCAGCGGCATCGGGTTCTCGAACTGGTCGAAGAGCGGGAACTTCCCTCGCGACTCTTCGAGGATGCGATCGTGGTACTCGGTGAAGTACCCGACGATGTCGATGGCCTTGAGCAGAGCGCTGACGGTGCCGCCGGGCATGCCGGAGTGACCGGCCTGACCGTAGACGTTCGCGTCGAACCAGACCGCGCCACGCACCTGCGGCAGCAGCACGAAGTTCGTCGGCTCGAGTACCACGCAGGCGTCGGCGGTGTCCCCGTAGCGGGCCATCGCGACGGAGCCGTTCCCGCCGATCTCCTCCTCGATCACGAGATGGGCGATGATGTCGCCGTCAAGCCGGATCTCGAGGTCATCAAGCAGCTTGAAGAGCAGCCAGATGGTGGTCGCCTGGCCCTTGGCGTCACAGGCGCCGCGGCCGTAGATCACGCCGTCCTCAAGGCGCGCCTCGAAGGGATCGACGTGGCCGGATGATGGCGGAACGACGTCAAGGTGCGTGTTGAGGATGACGGACTTGCCGCCGCCGGTACCCTTGCGCACCGCGCGAACGTTGGGGCGGTCGCCGTACTCGGTGACGACGGGGTAGGAGTAGTCCGGATCATTCTTGATCTCTTCGGTGACGGGAACATACTCGACCTCGTCGGCCACCTCCTCCATGCGATCGTGCATGTAACGCATGGCCGGGCCCTCATTGCCGACGGTCGACTCAAACGCGATCAGATCTGACAGAAGCTCGATCGCGTAATCGCGCAGTTCGGGTGCGGCCTCAATATATTCGTTCTTCATGGTATCTCCTTCGGGAAAACAACAGCTATCAGTGGTCGGCCACCGGCAGCGGCAAAGGGCGGCTGCATCGCGGAACGGCCCACTCTCGCCGTCTCGCAGCTACTCGAGCCCCATCAACACGCTCTCCATGATGTCGCAGGACTGCTCCGCTTCGTCCTGGCTGATGACCAGCGGCGGCGCGACGCGAATCACGTTGCCGTAGAAGCCCACCGCGCCGCAGCACAGCCCCTCGGTGGCGCAGGCGTCGATGACCTCCCACATGATCT
>JBKHFA010000298.1:0-4177 GCA_046540615.1 Armatimonadota bacterium
GCCGTCAGGAGAGTGGATGATGGACATCGATGGGCAGGGCCGGGATTCCAGACCGTTGCGCTGCTCCTTTTGCGGGCGAGAAAAGCCCAAGCAGGTGAAGGAACTCATCGCCGGTCCCGGCGTATACATCTGCGTGGACTGCGTTGAGCTTTGCAATCAGATCATCCGGGGCAAGGCTGAGAAGGAAGCCAAGACCTCGGCCGCCGAGGGCAGAGTTCCGACCCCGAAGGAAATATGTGACTACCTCGACACGTACGTGATCGGCCAGGACCGGGCCAAGCGCGTGCTGTCGGTTGCCGTGTACAATCATTACAAGCGCGTGCGTCTCGGCGCGATGGATGCGGACGTTGAGCTTGACAAGACCAACATTCTCCTGCTGGGGCCGACCGGCAGCGGGAAGACGCTGCTGGCACAGACGCTGGCGCGGATGCTCGATGTGCCCTTCACCATCGCCGACGCCACCTCGGTCACCGAGGCCGGCTACGTCGGCGAGGACGTCGAGAATATTCTGCTGCAGCTTCTGATCGCCGCCGGCGGCGACGTTGATCGCGCCGAGCACGGAATCGTGTACATCGACGAGATCGACAAGATCGCGCGCAAGGCCGACAATCCGTCAATCACGCGCGACGTCTCCGGCGAGGGCGTGCAGCAGGCATTGCTGAAGATACTCGAAGGCACCGTCGCCAACGTTCCGCCACAGGGCGGCCGGAAGCACCCGCAGCAGGAGTTCATTCAGATCGACACCACGAACATCCTCTTCATCTGCGGTGGTGTCTTTGACGGGCTGCTCGAGATCATCCGCCAGCGCACGCGGAACCGGACGATGGGCTTCCGGGGTGCGGCCGCGGAAGATGTCGCCGAGCCAACCGACGACGAGTTGCTTGCCCGCGTGATGCCGCAGGACCTGATGAGGTTCGGGTTGATTCCGGAGTTCATCGGCCGACTGCCGAACATTGCGACCGTCAACCACCTCGACAGGGATGCGCTCAAGCGCGTGCTGGTCGAGCCGCGGAACGCGCTGCTCAAGCAGTACAAGAAGCTTCTCGCGCTGCTCGATGACGTGGACCTTGTGGTCACCGATGAGGCTCTTGAGGCCATCGCCGAGCAGGCGTTGGAGCGGAAGACCGGCGCCCGCGCTCTGCGCGCCGTGATCGAGCAGATCATGCTGGATGTGATGTACGAGATCCCCTCGCGCGATGATATCAACCGCTGCACCATCGATGGTGACACAATCCGGGAGGGCAAGTCACCCTGTCTGGAGAATGTGTCCGACGATGACCGCGAAGTCGCGTAGGCGCGGGCAGCGCGCAATCATTGAATAACGCAGGTGCGATCTCGATGCGCCAAATCCCACCCGACCCACCGCAGGACGAACCGCGGCGGTCCGCGATCTCCGACCCCGGCCCTCCGGCCGACTGGCTTGCCAACCCCGGCGAGCAGCAGTCCGGCGCGGGGCCGACGGTGATTCCGGTCCTCCCCGTCCGCGACGTCGTCGTTTTCCCCGGCACCGTGACGCCGCTGATCTTCGGACGCGAGCGCAGCCTTCGCGCGCTCCGACGGGCGCGCAGCGAAGACGCCCTCGGACTGCTCGTCGCCCAGCGCGACCCCGAGCAGGACGATCCTCAGGCCGATGAGCTTTACACCGTGGGCACGGTCGGTCGCTGCCTGCAGGCGCTCGAATTGCCGGACGGGACCGTGCGCGCGGTCTTCGAGGGGATGACGCGCGTACACATCGTGGAGATGGTCGAGACCGATCCGTTCATGAAGGCGGAGATCGAGCCGATCATCGAGGTTCGCCCCGACCCGGCCCCGTGGGTTGAGGCGCTTAAGCGGCGGGCCCTCGAGGAGTTCGAGGAGGCGACCGAGCTTTCGCGTCGCATCCCGCCCGAGGCGCTCGTCACCGCGCTGAACATCGACGATCTCGGCCAGCTTGCGGATATTATCACCTCATGCCTCGACCTCGACCTCGAAGAGCGGCAGTCCCTGCTTGAGGAGCCGGACTGCACGCGGCGACTGCAGACCGCCGCGATGCATCTGCGCGAGGAACTCCGCGTCCTCCGCCTCGAAGAGGAGATGCGGATGCGTGTCGAGGACGAGATGGAGAGCAGTCAGCGGGAGTACTACCTGCGCGAGCACCTGCGCGCCATTCAGGACGAGCTTGGGGGCGCCGAGGGGGCGATGGGGGAGGCGTGGGAGTACCGCGATCGGATCGATGCGGCCGATCTCCCCGAAGCCGCCCTGACCGCCGCGATGGAGCAGGTTGACCGCCTCGAGCGCATGCCGATGGCCTCGCCCGAGGTCAGTGTCATCCGCACCTACCTCGACTGGATCCTTGAGCTTCCGTGGAATGAGAGCACCCGCGATCAGCTTGACATCGAGGCGGCCGCCAGCACGCTTGATGAGGATCACTACGGCCTGACGAAGCCCAAGGAGCGCATTGTTGAGTTCCTCGCGGTGCGAAAGCTCGTTGAGGACGTCAAAGGCCCCATCCTGTGCTTTGTCGGTCCGCCGGGAGTCGGGAAGACGTCGATCGGCCAGTCGATCGCGCGGGCGATGGGGCGGAAGTTCATTCGTGTCTCGCTCGGCGGTGTGCGCGATGAGGCCGAGATTCGCGGCCATCGCCGCACCTACGTCGGAGCGATGCCGGGGCGGATCATCCAGGCCCTTCGGCGCGTCGGCGCGAATAACCCCGTCTTCATGATCGACGAGGTGGACAAGATCGGCGCCGACTTCCGCGGCGACCCGTCCTCAGCCCTGCTTGAAGTGCTCGATCCGGAGCAGAATGACGCTTTCGCGGACAACTACCTTGAGGTGCCTTTCGACCTGTCGCAGGTGCTCTTCATCGCCACCGGCAACCTGCTCGACCCGATCCCGCCGGCGCTGCAGGATCGCTTCGAAGTGATTGAGTTCCCGGGGTACATTGAGGAGGAGAAGCTGCAGATCGCCCGCGACTTCCTCGTGCCCAAGCAGCGCGAGGCACACGGTCTCACCGGCAACGACATTCGCTTCCACGAGTCAGGGCTGCGGGATCTCATCCGGCATTACACGCGCGAGGCCGGGGTGCGGAACCTCGAGCGGGAGATCGCGACGGTCTGCAGGAAGGTCGCGCGGGGCGTGGCCTCCGGCTCCGATGAGTGCGCGCAGATCACATCCGACACCGTCGAGGAGATGCTCGGTCCTCACCGGCACTCGTGGGGGACGGGGCGGCGTGAAGCCGCAGTCGGCGTCGCGACAGGTCTGTCGTACACCGCCGCCGGAGGCGACATCATCTCCATCGAGGTCGGGGTGGTTGACGGCAGCGGGGAGTTGCTGCTGACCGGTCAGCTTGGCGACGTGATGAAAGAATCGGCGCAGGCGGCGCTGAGCTACGTGCGGGGCCGCGCGTCGCAGTTCGAACTTGGACCGAAATTCTTCGCGGAGCATGACATCCACGTTCATGTGCCGGCCGGCGCGATCCCCAAGGAGGGTCCCTCCGCGGGCACATCCATCTGCACCGCGCTCGTCTCTGCGCTGACGAAGCGCCCTGTGCGCGAGGATGTCGCGATGACCGGCGAGATCTCGCTTCACGGCAGTGTCCTGCCGATCGGTGGGGTGCGGGAGAAGGTCCTCGCCGCCCATCGCGCGGGGATGACGACCGTCCTGCTGCCCGAAGAGAATGAGAGGGACATGGCCAACGGCGAGCGGTTCCCGTCGGAGGTCTTCGAGGACCTGGAGATCGTCTACGTCACGAAGATGGACGAAGTGCTGGAGCGGGCGCTGGTCGAGGGGTGAGCGGCGTCGCGGCGTGAAGTCCGGGGCGCTCTCGGCAGGACGCTCCTGCTGTCGGACCGAAACGACGCTCCGGGCGAAGGCGCCCGGAGTCCAGTGTTCTTGCGGTTGTTCGTCGACTTGACGCATCCGCGCCCGCGCCGTATACTCTTCACAGACAATCAGCCCCACCTCACAGGCCCTGACGGGGAGGTGCGGCGGGTGCGCGACCTGCAGAGAGCCGGCGGTGTGCTGAGAGCCGGCGGTCGCGTCCGTCGCCGGTCGCCCCTGAGCCGCGGCGCTGAACACGTAGTAAGCGCCGCCGACTGACGGTCGTTACCCCGTCTCCGAGTGCCGCGCGATCGGCTCCGTCGATCGCCAGCGGAACGTGGGTGGTACCGCGGGAGTTCTTCACCGTCCTCTCGTCCCA
>JBKHFA010000299.1:0-4176 GCA_046540615.1 Armatimonadota bacterium
CGCACCGAGCAGACCTCGTCGGCCGCCCAGAATCCGCCCGACGCCGCGGTCTTGATGAAGTCCGCGCCAAGCTGCGCCATCTCGCGCACGGCCTTCCGCACCTCCCACGGCCCGTCCGCCGCGCGGAAGCGCACATGCCCGAAGGTCGGCGTGACAATGCACCCGGCGATCAGCCGCGCGCAGCCACGTACCTGACGCTCATTGATCCCGTCGCGCAGAGCAATCCCCGCCTCATTCGCCGAAACGCTGCACACCGTCGTGATCCCCCGCTGCAGCGACAGCCGCAGCACCTGCTGCCCGCCCGGACTGCCGCCCACATGCGCGTGACCCTCCACGATCCCCGGCATGACTGTCTTGCCTGCCGCGTCGATCACATGCGCATCCTCCGGGACGACCACGTCGCCCGCCGGACCCGCCGCCTCCACGCGCCCGTCCACCATCAGCACCGTCGCGTCCGCCACCGGCTCCGCGCCGGTCCCGTCAATCAGCCGTCCGTTGATGACTGCAAGCGTGTCACTCATGATGCGCCTCCCTGGTTAGGTTGTGCGACATTCCACGTCATCTGCGCGCCTCTCACTCCGCTGGTCCGATCACTACCTCGTCAAGCCAGTACTGCGCCCCCTCCTCCGCGGGCCGATTCGCCGGACGCTGCACCTTCAGTGACTTGAGCATCCGCAGATCTTCGCCGACGACCTCGCGCATCACCCGCGCATCAATCTCCATCTCCTGCCACTCGCCATCCGCCACCAGTCGCTCCGCGCCCGACGGCGGCTGCGTCAGCCCCTCGCCATCGTCCGTGACCGCCACGTACACCAGTCGCGTCTCGCCCGCCACGCTGAACGCCTCCAGCGCCACCCCGAGCGGCGTCCCCTCCTCGATCCGGTAGCGCATGAAAACGCGCGGATAGCGGTCTATCTCCCACCCCCGCGGGTGCGTCCACGCCACCAGCGTCGCGTCATCCTGCGGCGCCCGCACATTCAGCGAGTGGCCGCCCGTGATGCCATCCTCGACGATCGAGAAGTCGGTTCGCCCCGGGCGGTAGCACTGCCAGCGGAACCACGCCTCGTCATCATCCGGGCCCCATGTGCTGTGCATCAGCGGCTCCGACGGATCGCGCGGCTCCTCCACCAGCACCACGCTCGCCCCCCACCTGCTCCGTCCCTCCGCCGTCTGCACCTGCACCCGCACCGGGTAGTCATACGCCTCCTCGAAGCGGTGCTCCACCTCAAGCCCCTCCTCGATGCTCCCGTCGCCGAGATGCCACGTCACGCTCTCAGCCTCGATCGCCCCGCGCAGCACCGCCCGCAGACGCACAGTCTCCCCTGGCCGCGGGCGGTAGGGCTCGGCGATGATCTGCACCGTCGGCCTCGCCCCCGCGCCCTCCTGATAGACGCCCAGTTCCGGCGCCTCCCCGCCGAAGCGCAGCGTCACGATCTCCCCTTCCCGCCACGTCAGGTCGCGGTCAAGCTCCAGCGTGTCATCCTCCAGCGACACCCTCACCACGCGCGCCTCCCGCCGATCCTCCCCCACCACGATGACGTCGCCGATCTCCCCCGCGATCCCGAAGCCATCGAAGAACCACCGCGCATCCTCCACCGGCATCGCCCGCCCGCTCCCATCGCCGACCGCGCTGGTCAGCGGCACTCCGCCGTCGCGCATCGGGCTGCCCGCCCCCGGTGCGTGATCGTGTGTCGCCGGGTCGATGAAGCCGGGAGCGTCCGTCACGATCCCGGCGAACATCGGGTCCACGTCTGCGGGCAGCTCGCCCGGCTCCAGCGCCGTGTCCTCATGCTCGACCGTCCCCGTCATCAGGTCGTTCACCCAGCGGACGTGCTCCGGACCGATCTCGCTCATCTGAACGTCGCGCCGACTGCCCCAGGGATCATTGCGCGAAAAAACGTTGTTGGCGAAGACACTGTCATACGCGGTGTCGTAGCGATTCGTGGCCAGCATCCGCAGCGCGATCGCCGAGTTGTCGTCAAAAATGTTGTTGTACGCCCGCACTCCGTGGAAGTCCAGCGTCTCGCGGTAGGTGCGCCCCCACCACAGATGCTCCCCCCAGTTGTCATAAATCCGGTTGAAGCGGAAGATGCTGTCACTGGCGAAGAACTGGAAGTTCGCCCCCGCGCACCGCCCGCCGTCGAACATCCGCGTGATCACGTTGTCCTCGAAGAGGATCCGATCCACGCTGTCCACCAGCACGCCCCTGCAGGTTGACGGGTGGAAGACGTTTCCGCGCAGGACGAACTGGCGGTTGCTTCGGTCCGGCCACAGCAGCAGCACATCATGCCCGCCCCGGCTGAACGCGCAGCCCTCGATCAGCACCCGCTCGGAGTCCTCGATCCGACCCATCGACCCCGCCTGCGACATCCGAAGCTCACACCCTCGCAGCGTCACGCCGCTACTCTCGGTGACATGCAGGCACAGCGACGTGTCGCTCTCCTCCATCCGCATGTCCTCGGCGAGGATCTCCTCACAGCCGTCCACGCGCAGCCACCGGCCCCCGGACACACCCGCCGTCCGGATCGTCAGGCCCTCCAGCCGCACATGCGCGAGATTCTGCAGAAAGATCGCGTGCTGCCCGGCCTCCCCGGTCAGCACCGCCTCCCGACGCTGCTGAGCGCGGATGGTCAGCGGCGCCTCCGCTTCCCCGCCCCGTGCGGGCGCGAAGACCCCGTCATACTCCCCGGGCGCGAGCACGAGCGTGTCGCCCGGCCCCACCTGCTCCGCCGCGTGTTCCAGCGTGAGCCACGGCCGCTGCGCCGTGCCCGGGTTCGCATCATCCCCCGTCGGCGACAGGTGCAGCGCGCGCCCGGCCGCCCATGCGGGCGGGGCCGAGCCTGCCACTATCATCAACACCATCGCTGTGGCCGCGAACACACCTGCTGCGCGCTGCACCATGCCGCCTCCCATGAACGCCACGCGTATCACGACGTTCCTCAGTTCACAAGCCCGTCCGTGAAAGCCGTCACATCTGTCAACTGCTGCGTATTCTTCGCGTGCCCGTCTCCGTAGATGATGTTCATCGTCCCGTTATGCCGGTAAATCATGCCGCCGCATTGTCCATCTTCCTCCATCGGCAGCGGCTCCAGAGTACTGTTGTCAAAACCGGCTGCCGCCGGCGTCATAAGCCACGCCGAACTCGCTGTCTCCACCGCGACGATCACATCCGCCGGCCGAATCATCTCCGCCAGAGGCCGCCCGCCGCCGTCGCTGGGCCGGACCCAGACCGTGTTCCCGCCGAAGTTCGGATACCCGATGGAAGACGTACTGAAGGTGTTCACGATCCCGTAGCCGGCTACCATCCACCGATGGTAGAAGCCGTCACCGGATGTCAGTTCGTCGCGACCGTAGTCGTAGCGGAAGTGACCCGAGGGACAGATATACATCTGCTCATTCTTGGTGTAAGGACCACAGCAATCATAGAACCCGGAGACGCGCTTTTCTCCGCCTCCCACGGAATCCGGCGGGAAACGCTCGTCGTAGTCCTGGGCGTACATCAGCACCGCAAGTCCAATCTGCTTCTGATTCGACAAACACGAGGTCTGGCGGGCCTTTTCTCGGGCCCGAGCAAAGACGGGGAACAGGATCGCGGCCAGGATCGCGATAATCGCGATCACAACCAGCAACTCGATCAGCGTAAAACCTCTCCTGCGCATGGTTGTACGATCCTCCTCACTGACGTTGATGCGCCGTGGTTTGAGACGGGCGTCACTCGGCCGACAGCTTTCCGATCCTCACCTCCCGGCTACCAGCGGATGCGCTCCACGCACATTCCTCATGTCAACAGTCGGCAGTATCGCCCCCTCACGGCCCGTCACCATGAACAATCGCGCAGTGATCCTGTGATTGCCCCCGACACCTTCTCCGGCGCTTGCCGTGCGACAGGGGGAACGGTAGTCCACCGGAACCTGTCTCGGTCACATCTACCGTTGTCCCCCTGCCTGGTACAACGCCTCATCTGCACCTCAGGTCCATGATCATTCCGTCACTCACGCCCGTCACTGGCTGAGACCGTCCGTGAAGATCGTCACGTCCGTGAACTGCGGATTGGCCTTCGCGTGCCCGTCTCCGTAGATGACATTCATCATGCCATTGTGGCGATAGCGCATACTTCCTGCGCTCCCGTCCTCGCCCATCTCGACCGGATTATTATCCGAGTCAAAGCCCGTGTGG
>JBKHFA010000300.1:0-4163 GCA_046540615.1 Armatimonadota bacterium
GTGAGGTTGTCGTGGCCGCTCACCCAAAGCTACCTACAAAATCCGGTCGCACCCGGCGGCAACGAAAGAGCAACGTGATAATGTCCGGTTTGGGCAAAGTAGAAATGTCCTCCCCGTGGACGGGTCTTGCGAGAGCTGGGGATCGAACATATTCCCGCAGGCTCCCCGCAGGCCAAAGGCCGCGTCGAGCGCAGCTTCCGCACCCTCCAGGACCGGCTGATTCGGGAGATGCGGCTGGAGGGCATCTGTGAAATGGAAAGCCCTTGACTCGACCGTTCCACAGCGGCTCAGAACCCCGGCACCTCCATCTTCACCCCGCCCTGCTTCGCGCTCTCGTGCGCAAGGACGCCCGGCAGGCAGAAGTCCATCGAGCGGGCCTCGTCGAAGGGCGCGGGCGTGCCGTCCACCACGCTCGCCACGAAATCGTCCACCATCACCTGCAGGTGATCGCGGCCGTCGTCGCGCCCATGCCACTCCATCTCCCAGTCGCGCCAGCCCGGATCATCGTCCGTCGAGATCAGCACACGCAGCGCCTCAGGCGTCCGGTAGTCGGTGTTGATCACACGCACCGACCCTTCGGTCCCGTAGAGCGCGGCCAGCCAGATGAACGGGTGACTGAGCATGAAGCCGTTCGTCAGATTGATCGTGCGCCCGCCCTCGGTCTCCAGCACCGCGGTCTCGAGCGGGAAGACGTCCGCGCCCGCTATCTCCCGTCGCCCGCCGACGATGCCCGTGGCGGTCGTGCAGCGATCGCCGATCAGGTGCAGCAGCGGCCCGAGCGTGTGCGAGGCGTACGCGAGCGGCGGCAGGTCGGTGAAGCGCCACGACTGCGTGTGCGCCTCGGTGGCGTCTGAGAGCGGCTTGACCGGTCGGCAGTCATGCGTGTACTCGGCCATGCCGCCGATGATCTCGCCCAGCGCGCCCTCCGCGATTCTCTCCGCGAGCCGCCCGCACCAGCCCATGTAGATGTAATCCTCGGCCAGCATGTAGCGCCGGTCATGCCCGCGCGCGGCCTCGACCACCGCCCGCGCCTCCTCGACCGAGTAGACGTTCGGCGTCTCGACGAGCACATGCGCGCCCGCCTCCATGGCCGCGATCGACTGTGGCGCATGCAGCGGCCCGGGCGTGATGATCGCCACGAGGTCAGGCGACGCTTCCTCCAGCATCGCGCCGAACTCCGCGAAGCCCTCCGCGTCCGGGTGCTCGGCGAGCTTCTCCTCGCGCGGATCGCAGACGGCGACGACCTCGCAGTCAGGGTTGGCCTTCAGCTTCTCGACGAAACGCGCTCCCCGGTTCAGCCCCGCAACGGCGCAGCGTAGTGGCATGATGGGACTCCTTTCAAGTCACCTTGCGACATTACACGCGGACCAGTCTTGTGGCCCACCATCGCCGCCAGGCCGGGCCTCTCCCCCCTCGGTCCCCCCTCTCCCGCACTTCGCGGAGCGAAGTAAGCGCAACAAACGGCGTTGCGCTGGCGGGACGAGGGGGGAGGAACGACCGACGGCCTCAGCCTCGTGCGCCCCTTCACACCCCGAAGACCTTTCGCACTATCGAGTGCATGACGCCTTCGGGCAGCCAGCAGCGCATGTGCGCCGCCAGCCAGTCCATCCGCGTGCAGGTGTAGCGCAGGCGCGGATTCCCCGCTCGTAACACCCGGCGGAGCGTCCGCGCGACCGCGATCGCTGAAGCGGCGTTCTTCTCCGCGCGCTCGGTCATCTCGCGCACCCGCTCGCGCACCTCATCGTAGGCCGCCACCGGCTCAGCCGGTTCGGCAAGATTCTCGCGGAACTGCGACTTCGTGAAACCCGGTTCGACGACCGAAACGCGGATGCCGAAGGGCGCCACCTCGAAGCGCATGGTCTGCGAGTAGCCCTCCAGGGCGTGCTTGGTGGCGGAGTAGTGGCCGCTGGGCGGGGTGCCGATCAGCCCCGAGAGCGACGAAATGTTCACGATCCGCCCGTGCCCCTGCTCGCGCATGATCGGCAGGACCGCGCGGTTCATGCGGTGGACGCCGAAGTAGTTCGTGTCGAACTGCGCGCGCACTTCCTCATCAGTCGCCTCCTCGGCGAACGCCCGCAGGCCGTAGCCCGCGTTGTTCACCAGCGCATCGATCCGCCCGGTCTGCTCCATCACCCCGTTCACGCAGGCGCGCACGGAGGCGTCGTCGGTCACATCAAGCGCGAGCATCTCCCAGCCCTCGGGCGCGTACTCCTCGGGACTTCGCGAGGTGCCGAAGACGGTCCAGCCGTCCTCCGCGACAAGCTCGGCCATCGCGTGGCCGAGGCCCATCGAGGCGCCGGTGATGAGGACGACTTTGCCCTCGGGCATATGTGCGATCCTCCGAATCTGTGTCAGGGCTGCACGCGCACAACGCGGAAGCCGGTGTCGAACGCGCGGCGTGTGCTGCGATGCTCGCGGCGCGGATACATGACAAGCTGCCGCGGGGTGTAGTAGAGACTTCCGCCGCAGACCACACGCAGGTCGCTGTCCCAGTCGGGGCCGGTCGGGTCGACTTTGACCGGCTCAGAGCGCTCCGGCCGCCACGTCCAGTAGTCGTACGCGTCGGCGGTCCACTCGAGCACGTTCCCGGCCATGTCGCTCAGCCCGAGCGCGTTCGGGGTACGCGTCCCGACCGCGTGCGGCCATGGCTCCTCCGCGCCCTCGGTGTTCGGGAGCAGCCACGCGTACTGGATGGCCGCGTCCTGCTCGAACCACCACAGGTCGCCGCGCTCGCGTCCTGCCCTGCAGGCCAGCGCCCACTGCGCCTCGGTGGGCAGTGCGTACTCGGCATCGCCAGCAGCGCTGAGCCGCGCGCAGAACTCCACCGCGTCGTGCCAGCTAACGTAGGTTGCGGGCGCTTCAGGATCATCGGCCGCCCATGTCCGGCCCTCCCACGGGCGTGTCTCCATCACGGCCTCCCACTGTGCCTGCGAGACCTCGGTTGCGCCGATCTCGAAAGGTCGCGTGATGCGCACCTCGATCTCGTTGCGGAAGAACCTGCCCGGCTCCACCGGCACCAGGTCCAGGCCGATGTGCGCGTCCACGGCTCGGCCGCTGGCACGCACAGCTTCGACGAACGCCGCGCGCTCGGCCGGATCGTACTGCGGCGGTTCGGGCTCGCGGCGGGCACTGCCGAAACGCTGCGCGTCGTTACCCGCCTGCACCGTCACCTGCTCCGGAGCGACGGGGTCGCCGGTGTCGGTGACCGATGGGTCCGTCCCGTTGAGGAACTCCTCCACGTTCGTGTAGCCGTCGCCGTCGAGGTCGCCGGGGCCATCCGAGGCGTCGTTCGGATCGAGACCGTGCTCGCGCTCCCACGCGTCGGGCATCGCGTCATGGTCGGCATCGGGATAGGGATCAGCGGACGCATACTGAGGCAGGCCGCCGACATCCTCGGGGGTGTCGATGTGCCCCCCGGAGCGCTCGCTGACTTCGCGGACCACGCGGTCATCGATGACGTCCCGCACGGGCAGAGTGGCGCCGACGTTCGCGAGCACGAGCGCCTCGGCCTCGGACGCGGCGTGCGTGGTGACAGGCGGCGTGGCGATCGGCTCCGCGGCGATGAGCCCGGTCGGCGGCGGCTCGTGTTCAGGCAGCACGGTGCCCATGATACGCGTCTCCGGGTCATCTGCGCCGCGGCCCGGCCACAGGTTGTCGCTCAGGTAGAAGCGCTGGTCCATCTGCGGGTCATACCTGATCCCGCGGACGCCCGGGCGGCTGTCGGGCCCGGGGATGAGCACATTGCCGACGTGGTTCACGCGCAGGTCTCCGCGATAGTTGCCGGCGTTCGCCCCGTAGTTGTAAAGCACGTTGTTGCGGAAGTCGAAGACCGATGGCGCCATCTCGCCGCCGCTGGTGTCCCCGGCGAGCGGGTGCCGATCATTATTGTGCGCGAGGAGGCAGTGGTGCACGGTGATCGTGTTCTCCTCGCTGCCGAGGATCATCCCCATCCCGTGGCGGCCCTTCGGGTGGAGGCTCGCGAGCAGCGATTCGCTGGTGATACACCACTGAAACGTCACGCGCTTCGGCGCGTACCACGTCGCCACGTTCTCGTCGATGCCCCACGAGAATGAGCAGTGATCCACGATGACATCATGCACGCGGTCGGCGTCGCCGGCGACGTCGATGCAGTCGCGATTCTCGGGATCGGTGCCCGCAGGGTG
>JBKHFA010000301.1:0-4134 GCA_046540615.1 Armatimonadota bacterium
AGCACTACGTCATCCTCGACGAGGCCAGCGGCGCGGTCGTGGGCTTCATCGCCGCGGAGCCCGCCCCGCCGGTCCCGATGGACGAGATCCCCGCCGAGGAGGCCGTCGAGATCGCGGAGCAGTTCGCGCAGCGCCACCTCCCCGAGCTGTTTGCCGACGGCGGCGAGGTGGCGGTGACGATCGAGGACGAGATCAGCCCTCGCGGCGGACGGATGGTCCACCTGCAGCGCACCGTGCAGGGCGTGCAGGTCCCGACCCTCGCCGATGTGGGCGTGCGTGTCTACGACGGGAAGGTCGTCTACTGGCGTCGCCACCACGTGCCGCTGGCGGAGGGACCGCAGCTTCCCGGCGCCGTGGACCTCGACCAGGCGAAGCAGATCGCGGGCGAGAACGTGCCCTACGACAACCACGCGCCCGTGTTCTGGTTCGACGAGACCCATATGGTCATCGTCACGGACGAGGGGCAGCGGAACGTGTGGCGAGAAGCGGGGTCCCGCCTCTCCGACGACATTTCGGTCCGATCTTACATCCCGCTGATCACGCCGAGAGTGGCATCGATCTCGTCCGCGTCGTTGTAGAAGTGCGGGGAGAGCCGCGCCACCCCCGTCCGACTCGCCGCCGCGATCTGCTCCTCCGCCAGCCGCGCCACCACCTCGTCCGCCCCGCGCGTCGGGTGTCGGAAGCACACGATCCCCGACCTGCGCGCGGGCTCCAGCGGACTCGCGATCTCGCAACCGATCCCTCGCAGGCCCTCGATCAGCCGGTCGGTGAGGCCGAGCACCCGCCGCTGCACCTCCGCCATCCCGACCTCCAGCAGAAGTCCGGCCGACGCATCGAGCGCCGCCGCGCCGAGGATGTTGCCCGACCCCTCCTCGAACCTCCGGGCGTCATCGCGGGGCGGCTGATCGTGGGCGCCGAAGTCCAGCGGACGGGGCACGCTCGTCCACCCGCGCCAGAACGCGTCGAGGTCGCCGATGATGCGGTCGGACACGTACATCAGCCCGCACCCTTCCACGCTCAGCAGCCACTTGTGTCCGTCGGCGCAGAGGATATCCGCGCCCATCGCCTCCACGTCCGCCTCCAGCGCACCGAGGCCCTGGATCGCGTCAACCACGAGGTACGCGCCGACGTCGCGCGCAAGCTCCGCGAGCGCCGGGATGTCCATGCGCTGGCCGGTCGAGTACTGCACGAAGCTGACCGCTATCGCGCGGGTGGTCTCATCGCAGGCCGCGCGGTAGTCATCGACAGTGAGCAGGCGGTCGTCGGGGGCCTCGATCATCCGCACCTCGACGCCGCGGCGCTGCAGGTTCAGCCACGGGTAGACGTTCGCGGGGAACTCGATCTCACTGACCACGACGCTGTCGCCCTCGCGCCACGGGATGCTCTCGGCGGCGAGCAGCAGGCCGGCGGTGGTGTTCTTGACGTACGCGACCTCGTGGCTGCGCGCGCCGATGAGGTCTGCGAGACGCTCGCGCCCGCGGCGTACGGTCTCGAGGATATGCGGGTAGTCCCATGAGCCGCGGTCGCGGTACTCCTCGGCCATCGCCGAGACGGCGGCGGCGGTCCGGCGGGGGATCGGGCAGACGGCGGCGTGGTTGAGGTAGACTAACTCATCTTTGACCGGAAACTCGTCGCTCCAGCGGTCGTCGAGCATCGGCGCATCCTCTCTGCAGGCGGGGTCGGATGAGCGATCGGGGTGCGCAGACCGAGGGCGGGTCTACGCCCCGCGCATCCGCCGCATAGGGCGACGACCTCGATATCAGGCGTCCCTTCCTTCGCTCTCGACTTTCAGACGACCGTCTTGGTAGGCCCGAACGACCGTGGGGTTAGGTGCACCTTCAAATGTTGCCTGAATTCGGTCCCAATGCTTCAAGAACCACTCTTCAATCTCAACGAGGCCTGTATCGCCGGCAAGTCTCCCTGCGAGAATCACAGCAGAAACATGTTCCTCCAGGTACGTCTTCTGCCATGCGCGGATCGGCATAAACGTGGTATCCTTCGTCAGGACGATGAGGTTCTGCTCAATTGCGAGTTGTTTGACCTGATCGTCCTTCGCGTCGTGGGGGATATAATCCTTGAGATGACGCACCCCGGCGGCCCCCTTGCGGTCCAGACGACGCGCGAGGCGGATGGGGAGGCAGTTATCTACGAGGAATCTCATGCTGATCGAAGCAAGCGTTCGAACCTCACCGCAGCCTCAACCGCCGCAACTGGCACCTCATACCAGTCCGCGATCATACTCGGATCGTCACCGGCCTGCACAAGTGAGTAGAGCGCCTCGGTGGGTACTCCTGTGGCGTGATCAATCGGCTGACCGAAAGAGCGGGACGGATCAAGCACGATGCGACTGTCGTGGCCGCACGGCCAGTAGGCCTCTGCCTCCAGGTCCCCCCAATCAATGTCCTTGAAGTACGGCTCCACAAGGTCAGGAAACACCATCTGAGCTTTAGGCAAATCCTCCATCAGCCGCTCTTCTGAGAGTCCAAGCGATGCGGCACCCGTCCGCTGCAACTCCGCAAAAATGCTTCGTCCATCGGTGCGGAATTGAGTGACCGCGAACGGATGGTTGGTGTCGAACAGCCTGGCGCCTTCCCTGGCTGCGGCGCGAATCACCTGCGGCGAGATACCATGCTCTCGAAAGAATGCCACGAACAGCAGTTCAATGAACTCGGCAAACGTCAGGCGGTCCCAATCACCGGCAGGGTCGGGAGTGATGACTGGATCGTACTGCTTTACGCCACTCGGGTAGCCGCGCGCCCATCTCCTGAAATGACGCGCATTGAAGTCGGTTCCGAGCTTCAGGTTGACCAGCTTCGCAACTTGCCTGGGGCCGTAGATGCCTTTTCCGATTATCGTGCTCTCAGTGACCATCCTCAAGCCCCCTTTCAGCATTTCCTCGCACCCGTCGGTATACTACCCTCAAAAAGTCTGCCATGCAACATTCCCGCCAGTCGTGGCCGTCCCCTTTTCACTCTTCACCTTTCCCCGCCGTCACCCCATCGGCGCGCCGCACTCGGGGCAGAACTTCGCGCCGGGCGGGACCGGGTGGCCGTTCGGGCAGGTCGCGGGCTGCTCGGGCATCCGCGCGCCGCACTCGGGGCAGAATTTCGCACCCTTCGGCACCACGTGGCCCTCCGGGCAGGTCGTCGTCTCCATCACCGGCGCTTCGCCACCCTGTGGCGCTCCGGCCTCTCCGGCAGGCGCCTGCGGATTGAGCGACTGCGAGAACATCTGCGCCATCGTCAGGCCGAGGCCGAGGCCCGCGCCGGTCGACGCCGCGCCGCCCCCACCGCCGTCCGACTTCGCGAGGTCCCCGATCGCCTGCGCGGTGCGGTACTGCGTGAACTTCTGCATGTCGCCGACCGCGCCCATCCGCGAGCGTTCGTCGATCATCTCGTTGACCTCATCAGGCGGGGTCACCGCGTCGATCAGGAAGTCCTCCAGCACCATCCCGTAGTTGCGGAAGTCGCTGGTCAGGCGCGCCTTCGTCGCCGCGCCAAGCTCATCGTACATGCTCGCGAGGTCGAAGATACTGTCGAGGGTCGTGCCGAGCATGTCGTTGAAGCGCGAGACGATGAAGTCCCGCAGCCATGCCGCCACCGTCTCGGTGTCGTAGCGGTGCTCGGTGCCGACCACCTTGTTGACGAAAAGCTGCGGATCGTCGATCCGCATGGCGAAGAGGCCGTACGCGCGAAGGCGGACCGCGCCGAGTTCGTCATCGCGGAAGACCACCGGAGTCGGCGTGCCCCACTTGAGGTTGGTGAATGTCCGCATGTTGACGAAGTAGACCTCCGCCTGGAAGGGCGTCTTCCCGCCGAAGGGGATGTTGATGACGCGCTCAAGCAGCGGCAGATTCCCCGTGGTCAGCGTGTGCCGCCCCGGCCCGAAGGTGTCGAGGGCCTTGCCGTCGCGGAAGAACACCGCAGCCTGGGATTCGCGCACGATCAGTTGCGCGCCCATCGAGATATCCGCCTGGCCGTACTGCGGCCAGCGATGCACGATCTGATCACCGGTCTGGTCGGTCCACTCAATGACATCGATTGCCATCGTTCACGACCTCCTCTGCGCAGGCCCTGTGGGCTCAAGCATTCGATCATCTTTGTGCGTCTCGCACCGCATTGCGCCGACGCTTCA
>JBKHFA010000302.1:0-4107 GCA_046540615.1 Armatimonadota bacterium
CCGGCGACGTACACCGTGCGGCTGCAGTTCGTGGAACCCGGCGAGGCGGCGGTGGGTGAGCGGCAGTTCAACGTGCTGGTGCAGGATCGCGAGGTCATCAGCGGCCTCGACGTGGTCCGCGAGGCAGCGGGAGCGAAGCGCGCGCTGGTGCATGAGGTGACCGGCGTGGAGGCCGCGGAGGAGCTTCGCGTGGCCCTCGTCCCGGCCGAGAACGCGCAGCAGCCGCCGGTGCTGTGCGGCATCGAGCTTGTGCGGGAGGATGGCAGGCAGGCCTCTGCGACCCACAGGCCCGCCGACGCGTCGTTCGACTGGGCGGCCGCCGCTCCGCCGACATGGACGGAGCGGATCGTCTCCGCGCTGAGTTGGCTGCCCTTCGCCGCATGGCTGCGCTGAGTGATTACCAGTCCTACGATCTTTCACTTTGAAAGGATATGCGTCATGCGCCGGCATTCCGGGTTCACGCTCATTGAACTGCTTGTTGTCATCGCCATCATTGCGATCCTTGCGGCGATCCTCTTCCCCGTCTTCGGCCGTGCGCGGGAGTCGGCGCGCAAAACCGTCTGCGCGTCAAACCTTCGTCAGCTTGGCCTGGCGTCGAAGATGTACGCACAGGATTACGACGAGTATCTCCCCTGCGACTACTACCCGGGGAACTCCAGCACGACGTCGAAGCGCCTCGTCAATCAGATAATGCCTTACATCAAGAACATGGGCATATTGTACTGCCCGTCGCTGCCGCGGACCGCGGAGTGGATGACCGATTATCAGGACACCGAGGAGAATCGCGGCAAGGGCAACATCGGGTACTACTACTTCAGCTACGATCAGGTCCCCAGCACCGTGACCCCGGGCAAGCCTGATTACAATACGTGGATATCCTGGGGATTCACGCGCGCCCGCACCGGCGACCAGCCCCGCGTGATGAGTGAGATGTGGGACAGCGATTCGTGGCTGTGGTCCGATCCGTGGTGCAAGCTGACGCGGACCAACCACGGCGTTAACCTGCATCAGGCGTTCAACTCGTCGATCAATATCTGCTATCTTGACGGCCACGTGAAGTTCCAGCCGTCGCAGGCGAAGAGCACGTGGAAGTGATGGGGCCGGTCAGCCCGCGTCGCCGGATGGTATGCGCCGCGGTGGTGCTGGGCCTTATGCTGTCTATCATCGCCGTCGCCGATGATACGCACAGTCGTCTTCAGGGAGGCCATCTTGACATGAGCGAACACACGCCGATCACGCCGAATGAGTTCGCGGGTTCGGATATTGAACGCATCAATCAGGCGTTGCAGGCCGCCGCGGGCACCGGGCGACGGGTCGTCATCCCGCGCAACAACCAGGCCGCCGATGGTGATCGCGCGGTCTGGCTGCTTGACTCCGCGATTCTTGTGCCGGGAGACAGTGTGCTGGAGCTTGACAACTGTCATCTCAAGCTCACCGACGAGAGCCGCGACAACATGATTCGCAGCGCCAACTGCGGACCCGGCATCACTGAGATCGAGCCGATCCGCGGGGTGCATATCCGTGGCATCGGGAACGTGTTGCTGGAAGGCGCGGACCTCCCCCGCGCGACCGGTGACGGCAATAAGACGCTCGGTGAGCGGACCTTCGGCACCGACGCGGGCGTCGAGGGTGAGAGCCCGACCGGTGACTGGCGCAACATCGGCATCCTGATGGCCTACGTCGAGGACTTCAGCATCACGGGGATCGCGATGAAGGACTCGCACGCCTGGGCGATCTCGCTGGAGCGCTGCGCGCACGGAACGCTGCGCGACATCGACTTCGAGTCACGAGGCTCGAAGGTCATCGACGGCGAGCGCGAGACGATTCTCAACCAGGACGGCATCGACCTGCGCCTTGGCTGTCACGACATCCTCATCGACAGCGTCAGCGGCTACACCGGCGACGACCTCATCGCCCTGACGGCGATCCCGCGCGCGGGCAAGCCCGCGGGCGCGTTCGGCTCAACGATGATCAGTGACACCACCGATCGCGGTGATGGGCGCGACGACATCCGCCACGTGATCATCAGGAACGTGCGCGGCTACTGTGCGGGCGGGCACCACATCGTCAGGCTGCTCAACACCTCGGGCGTGAAGATGCATGACATCATCCTTGACGGGCTGATCGACACATCGCCGGAGGGGATGCGCTGCAAGGCGGCGGTGAAGATCGGTGACAGCAACTACGGCGACGGTGTTGCGCCGCTTGGCGATACCTCGCGGATCATCGTCCGCAGTGTCATCAGCAGGTCGGAGCACACTATCCTGATCGGCGGGTCGCTGTGCGACTCGATCATCAGCGACATCATCCGCTTCGACCGGGAGGGCGAGGCGGTCACGGTGGTGCCGGGCCCGGACTTCATCCGCGACGTCACCATCAGCAACGTGCGCGTGAGCGAGAGATAGCCGGGCCGTCGCGTCCCGGCCGCTACTGCGCGCCGATGATTCGGTAGTTCAGCTCATCGATCGCATCGACGCTGACCGTCCAGAGGCGCTTGTCGCCGATGCGTGTGTCGGCAGCAGCGGCTTCGGTGGTCGTCCGATCGATCTCCACGAGCGTAGTGCCGGCGACGACGATCGAGCCGTCCTCAATCTGCGGCTCCTCGGCAAGCAGCAGCGGCAACTGCTCGGTGAAGCCGCCGTCGTAGTGGACGTCCACCTCGATCGCGTCATCGGCGAAGGTCACCGTCTTCTGCCCGGCATCACTCAGCGGCCATGACATCACCAGCGTCCCGTCGGGCAGGTCGCGCGTGCCCGCCTCCGGCTCAACGCTCACACCGTCGATCGTGAACTCAGTCTCAAGCGACCCCGCCTCATGCGGCAGGTCGCCCTCAAGCGGCCGGGTCCCCCAGGCGTCGGGCCCGCCGCTCATCTGCGACTGCATCACCGCTCCGAGTTCGGGTGTCCAGACGAGGTTGAGGCCGTAGCGCTGTGACGGACGCACGCGCTCTCCGGTGGTGATTGCGACGTAATACCCGGGGCGCCGGACGTAGGTGTACTGCAGCGGGAAGCGCGAATCCACGCGCTGGTGGATGAAGCGATCGCCGGCGACGTGCGGAACCATCGCGATCGCCTCCTCGCGCTCGGCCTGCGTGGGATGGTAGATCGCGTGGTCGCGGTGGAGGAATGTGTAAGGGCTGAAGGCGCTGAAGCTCCCCTCGCGAAGCTCGCGCACCTCGGGCCAGTTCTCCTCGAGCGCCGCCCTCTGTGACTCATGGCGCTCCTGAAGCTGCTCCTGAGTGGTCGTCCACACGCGCGCAAGGGGCACGCGGTCTGCCACCGCGAGATTCCCGACGGTGAAGACCGAGGTGCGCCCGGTTCGGCACTCGATGGCGTGGTTGAGCACCCAGCGGCTGCTGTCAGGCTCGGGCACCGCGTTGTATGACAGCCAGTCGATCCACAGGGCCATCTTCTTCACGAACGCGTCGCCGAGCGGCTCATCCTTCGTGTAATGATACGCCATCCGCACGTTGGACTGCTCGGTGCCCATGTTGTATCCCCAGTCCGGTCCGTTCGCCTCGTAGAAGTACCCGGCGGGGCTCATGAAGGGGTCCTCGTCGGCCAGCAGGTGCGTTTCGAGCAGTTCGCGGATCTCCTCGTCGCCGAAGAGATCGACGTACGCAAGCGCACCCGCCCAGACGTTGCTGAACTGGTTCGCGAATCTCGTCCCGTGTGAGTGCAGGTTCTCATCGGTGAGCGTGGCGATGATCGCGGCGCGGTCGGCCTCGATGACGCGCTGATGGAGGTCCTCGTCGATCGGAGGGCCGTCTTTGAGAAGTTCCAGCGTCCGCCCCATGAACTTCGTGGCGAACGCGGTTGCGGGCAGATTCCACCGCTCGACGCCGTATTCGCTGAAGCGGCCGTCGTCGTTCTGCATGCCGACCCAGAACTCGAGCACCGCCTCGAGCTTCGCCCGCACCGCCGGGTCGGCGTAGTAGGGGTTCCACGGTCGGTCGGTGCAATAAAACCACGCGAATGACAGGTGGTTTTCCATCACCCGGGCGTTGTAAGGCTCGTTATCCTGCCCGCGCCGCCAGACGGTGATGTCGATGAAGCCGCGGTCATCGCCCTCCTCGACCACCGAGTTCGCGACCGTGTGAAAGTGGTG
>JBKHFA010000303.1:0-4089 GCA_046540615.1 Armatimonadota bacterium
CGTCGGACAATGATAAGGCCGAGGAGCTTCGCCGCAGCTTCAACCGCTGCGGGCGCCTTCTCATGCAGATCAACGCCGACTTCGACTACGTCGGCGAGGAGATGCTGCAGGAGGCCGACTTCTCCGACGGCGAGATCGGTGTCAGGGGGCCCGATGGCGAGGTCATGGAGCGCTTCAAAGTACTCGTCATGCCCGCCTGCACCACGATTCATCGCGAGACCGCCGATGCGCTGCGACGCCTCGTGGACGCCGGTGGACGGATCATCGCCCTCGGCGAGCTTCCGAGCAAGTCCACAGATGGCGATGACGAGCATGTCGTGGACGCGATGGAGGCGATCTTCGGCGACGACTATCAGCGCTCATTCGAGGTCGCTGAGGCGAATGCGCCTCTGGTGGGCGGCGAGCTTGCGACCGGCTGGCGCGGGGGCGCGCTCGTCGGCTACCCCTTCGAGGGCGAGGACGAGCAGATCATCGAGGACTT
Organism: Armatimonadota bacterium; assembly: GCA_046540615.1. Lineage (GTDB taxonomy): Bacteria > Armatimonadota > Zipacnadia > Zipacnadales > UBA5352 > UBA5352. Next base: position 482 of record JBKHFA010000303.1, read on the forward strand.
CGCGCAGGTCTTCCACGCGGCCGTGGAGCCCGATGTGCGGCTGCAGGACGCCGCCGGTCGATTCATCGAGGATGTGACACACTATCACTACGAGCGCGAGGGGCGGCACTTCCTCTTCCTGCAGAACACTTCGCGTGAGGAGGCGCACGAGTTCACCACCACCGTCGCGCTGACCGGCGAGGTCGAGGTCTGGGACCCCGAGGACGGCTCGATCGAGACGGCGGCGGTCGTCCACGGCGAGGCCGGTCACCTGCATATCCCGGTGCGTCTCGCGCCGACCGAGGCCACGCTGCTGTGCATCGATCCGTCGGCGGAGTGCCCATCGACGCCGCTGATTGAGGCGAGCCTGCCGATCGATCTGATCGCGGACGACCACGCCCTCGGACTCGCGAGGGAGAGCGGCAAGCACTCTGTGACCGTCGGGACGCATGAGGGAGAGCCGCAGGTGATCGAGCAGACGGTCCGCGCCATGCCCGATGTGATCGAACTGGAGGACGCCTGGGAGTTCGAGCTTGCGTCGCCCAACGCCCTGCCGCTGCGACGCTGGGAGTACGAGATGAACTACCGCGTGGTGGAGACCGACCGCACCGCCAACGAACACGTCTACCGCGCGCGCTTCCACGCGGATATCATCCCCGCGGAGCCGCGGCTTCTGCTTGACGGCCTCGCGGTGGAAAAGGTCTGGGAGGGTAGCACGGTCGTCAACTTCGAGGTCTCGGTCAACGGCGACCCGGTCGGCCGGTCATCGGGCGCCCGCGGCAGCACAGGGGTCGAGGGGATGGTCCCCGGCGAGTACCTCGATCATTACATCTACGAAAGCCCGCTGGACGGCCTGATCATCGCCGGACCGAATGTCGTCGAGGTAATAACGCACGGGCAACTCTACGAGACGCCCGACCTTGGTCATCCGGTCATCATCACCGGTCAGTTCGCCAACGGCGAGCGGGATGGAGAGCCGGTGCTGATGCCTGAGCCGGAGATACTCGACGGGTCGGGCTGGCAGGCACAGGGCTACCGCTACTACTCCGGCGTCGGCATCTACCGGCAGAAGGTGAAACTCACCGAGGCGCAACGCAACTGCCGCCTCTTCCTCGAGATGGACCAACCCGGGGACCTGATGGAGGTTCGCGTCAACGGAAAGGCATGTGGCGCCCGCGCCTGGGAACCGTGGCGTGTGGAGATCACGGGCGCGATCAGCGGACCGACCAACGCGATCGAGATTCACGTCGCCAACTCGCTGCAGAACCTGCTGGTGCATGAGCCGAAGCCGTCGGGCATCCTCGGGCGGGTGCGGATCGTGCCGCGGAAGGAGCTTCGCTTCGAGGTGTAACCAGCGCGGGCGTCCGATGCTGCAGACGCATTGCGGGAGGGCCGCGATCTGCGGCCCTCCCGCAGTTCCGGCTCGGCCGCCCGCCGCTGCAGGAAGGACATCAACACTCTTCGCCGAACGTACTCGCGACTGCGGGTCATTCTTTCCCGGATCGGAGTGGGCGCGCTGCACCTGACACCCCGATGGTTGATGGACGCCTTCGATCTAACCGTCCGTCCGCTGTTGTACGATCCGGAGAGGATCGTGCGCCCCTTCGTCGCCCCCGGCGACCGCGTTGCGGACATCGGCTGCGGCGCGGGGTACTTCGATCCGGCCCTCAGCAGTCTCATCGGCCCCTCGGGCGAGTTGCTCCTGCTGGATGTGCAGGAGGAGATGCTGCATCGCGCGGTCGAGCGTGTGCGCGAGGAGCCCGCCGCCCGATCGGCGGTCACCGGCGTCCTGATCAGCGACGACGACCTTCAGTTGCCCACGGGCGTGGATTTCGCGCTCATGTCGTGGATGCTTCATGAGGTCAAAGAGCCGGAGGGCTACTGGCGCGCGCTCGGCCACAGCATCCGACCGGCCGGGAAGGTACTTGTCATTGAGCCGCTTGTTCACGTGTCCGCGAGGCGCTGGGAGGAGCAACTCGACCCGGCGAAACGCTTCGGCTTCGTGCGTAGAGACATCGGCGGGGTGTTCTTCAGCCGCACCTCCGTGCTCACGAAGCGTTGATGGTTCGAGCCGGCGACGCGACGAGATGAGCCCCGCGTCGCCGTGCCGACGGCATATCTGACCATCGTCACCTGCCTTGACTTCGGGGGACTTCGCGTTATCCTTGTTTGAGGACGATCGTGTCCGAACAAGCGAAAAACGACGCCGGCGGAAGAAAGTGTATGAGTGAGAACGCGGCTGACAATGACCGGGAGCGCAGCCACCGCTGGGTCTGGTGGGTTGTCGCGCTGGTGCTCGTAGCGGCGGCGATCGCGTGGTCACAGACGCGACCACCGGAGTTGACGGTCGCGCAGGTCACGCGCGGCGATCTGAGCGTGACGGTGACAGCGACGGGCGAGGTGGAGGGCCGGGTTGCGGAGATTTCGCCCGACGTCCAGGGCCGGATCGAGGCGATCTATCGTCATGAGGGCGACTGGGTGAGCCGCGGTGACCTGCTCTGCCGAATCAGATCGGGCGCCGGGATGATGTCCGGCAGTGCGGCGGCGCACACGGCGTATGAGACGGTCGAGGCGCCCTTCGACGGCATCGTGAGTCGGCGCTACGTCGATCCCGGTGACAGCGCCATGCCCGGACAGCCCGTCTACCAGGTGGCGGACACAGGCGACATCTGGATCACCGCGCTGATCGATGACATTGACATCGCGAAGGTGCGGGAGGGCCAGCAGGTGGAGATCATGATGCCTGCGTACCTCGGCGAGAGTCTTTCGGGGCGGATAGAGCGTATCTCGGCCACCGCCACGCCGCGCACGCAGACGGGGATCGGCGGGCAGGTCGTCCGCACGCGCATCGATCTGACGTCGAACAGGGGCCCTCTGCGGCCCGGCATGGAGGTTGATGTGTCGGCTCAATCAACGATTGCGCGTGATGTCCTGCTGGTTCCCGCCGACGCGGTGATCGAAGACGAGACCGGCAGATGGGTGCTGAGGGTGACCGAGGGAGTGGTTGAGCGCCAGGAAGTCGCCATCGGCGCGAACAACTACGTCCACGCGGAGGTACTTGAGGGCCTCGAGGCGGGCGACGCGGTGGTCGTGGACGGCAAGGATGACGTCGAGCCGGGCGACGCCGCGCGCACGAAGATGAGGGACCGACGTGAGTGAGGCGGCGGTCTCCTGCGAGGAGCTGACGAAGCATTATCAGATGGGCGAGGTGACGGTGGAGGCGCTGCGCGGTGCGAGCTTCGATGTCCCCGAGGGCTCGCTGGTGGTCATGCTGGGCCCGTCGGGCTCGGGGAAGACCACGCTGCTGAACCTGATCGGCGGCCTCGACACGCCGACCGGCGGACGCGTCTTCGTCGATGAGCAGGAGGTCTCGAAGCTGGTCGAGCCCGAACTGACGGAGTACCGTCGGGCGAAGGTCGGCTTCATCTTCCAGTTCTTCAACCTCGTCCCAACGCTGACCGCAGAGGAGAACGTCGGGCTGGTGGGCGAGCTTGCTGGCAACGCTGACGAGGCCGCGGATCTGCTCAAACGCGTGGGCCTCGGCGAGCGACTGGATTACTACCCGGCGGAGCTTTCCGGCGGCGAGCAGCAGCGCGTGGCGATCGCGCGGGCGCTGATCAAGCGGCCCT
>JBKHFA010000304.1:0-4085 GCA_046540615.1 Armatimonadota bacterium
TCCGACAGCAGCGGGAAGTTCAGCTTCTGCTTCTCGACGAACTTCTCGTGTGAGTCGATGTCATCTGTGCTGACGCCGAGGATCACCGCATTGTTACGCGTGAACTGGCCCTTGAGGTCCCGGAAGCCGGTGGCCTCGAGGGTGCAGCCCTTCGTGTTGTCGCGCGGGTAGAAGTAAAGGACGACGATGCGATCTCCCTTGAAGTCCTTCAGTGCGATGGTGTCGCCTTCCATCCCGATCTTCTCGACATTGACCGCCGGCAGCGTGAACTGCGGTGCGCGAGCGCCCTCTTTTATCTCAGCCACGACCCTCACCTCGGCACGACCGGCAGTCCGCGGGCGCATTGCCCCGGCGCATCCTCTGCATATTTCCGCGTAGTGGCGGCAAGGGCCTGCCCCGCCGGTGGAGAAATACGCGTTGTGTGAAGTGAGATTCGTGGAGGTGCACCATGTCAGAGACCCCCAACATCGTCATGCTCGTCCCGCACGACCTCGGCACACACTGCGGCTGCTACGGCGCCGCGATCGAGACGCCGAACATCGATGGGATCGCCGCCGATGGCGTGCAGTTCACCCGCTATCACTGCACCGCGCCGCAGTGCTCGCCGGCGCGCGGAAGCATCTCCACCGGGCGTTACCCGCACACCAACGGCCTCGTCGGCCTCGCGCACCTCGGATGGGAGATCGACGAAGATGTCCCGACGCTCCAGCAGCGGCTCAAGGGCGCGGGCTACTCAACCCACCTCTTCGGCGTCCAGCACGAGTCGCGCCGCGGCGACGACCCCGCCGCATCGCTCGGATACGATGAGGCCTTCCCCACGAAAGGCCGCGCGCCGGATCTTGCGGAAGACTTCGCGGGCTGGCTCGGCGAGCGCTCTGCCGGCGACGGTCCGTTCTTCGTGAGCATCGGCACTCGCGAGCCGCACCGCCGCTTCCCGCTGCAGGGGCCGGACGTGGACGCGCCCGAGGACGTGGAGCCGCTGCCGTGGCTGCCCGACCGCGAGGGGATCCGCCGCGACATCGGCGGCCTCAACGCCCTCACGCGGCGGCTCGACGAGGGCGTCGGAATCGTGCGCGACGCCATCGAGCGCAGTGAGTTCGCCGAGGACACAGTGCTCATCATGACCTGCGACCACGGGGTCGCGATGCCCCGCGCGAAGGGAACGCTCTACCGCCCGGGCACACTCACAACGCTCATCATGCGCATGCCCGGCCGCTGGGATGACGGTTCCACGCGGGACGCGCTGCTGAACAACTGCGACCTGATGCCGACGCTCATGGAGATGATCGGCGAGCCGGTGGACGAGGAAACGATCGACGGCCGCAGCTTCCTCGGGTTGCTCGACCGGAGCGGATGGGAGTCGCACGAGCATATCTTCACTGAGATGACCTATCACGCGATGTACACGCCGATGCGCTGCCTCCGCACCGAACGCTACGCGTACATTCGCAACTTCGGCGAGCTTCCGCTGGTCCATCTGCCGGGCGACATCTTCAACTCCCCCTCGGGGGAGGAGATGCGCGACGAGTACTACGGCGAAGCCCGCCCGCGCGAGGAGCTTTACGATGTCCAGCGCGATCCGTGGGAGTATGAGAACCTCGCGGGCGATGCGGAGTATGCGGACCTGCTCAGCGACCTGTCCGGCCGGATGGACCGCTGGATGGAGGAGACGGGAGACCTGCTGCTTGAGGGGCGCTGGCCCGCGAACCCGACGCTCGTCGAGAATATGCGCGAGCGCAGCCAGAGCGACGACTACGCGGAGTGGTTCGAGCACTGCTGGCCGGAGCAAACGTGGTTCCTGGAGTAACGGCAGGGGGAGTGCGGATGGGGGAGTGGGAACGGCATAGAGACGACTGTCATTCTCGTTGTTCGTGGGGCAGGCATTGCTGCCTGCCGCCGCCGTTGAGGTTGTCATGGGCCGACCCCTGAACGTCGTTCGTGAAGGCGTCAGGTTCCACCCCGGCCCAGTGTTTTCATCACGCAGGAGACCAACATGATCATTCGACCCGAAGCACCGGCCGACATTCAGGCAATCACTGACGTGACTGTCGCCGCCTTCACCGATCATCCCGTCAGCAATCTCACCGAGCACTTCATCATCCACGCGCTGCGCGAAGCAGATGCACTGACGCTCTCGCTGGTGGCCGAGATCGATGGACGAACCGTCGGTCACATCGCATTCTCGCCGGTGGCCATCTCAGACGGCACGCCTGACTGGTACGGGATGGGGCCGGTCTCAGTGCTGCCGGAACTGCAGCGGCAGGGGATCGGCTCAGCGCTCATCAACGAGGGCCTGGCAACGCTGAAAGGGATGGGCGGACAGGGCTGCGCGCTGGTCGGCGATCCGGATTACTACCGGCGTTTCGGCTTCAGGAACCATCCGGAACTGGCGCATGAGGGAGTGCCACCGGAGTTCTTCATGGTGCTGCCCTTCAGCGAGCGAATCCCGAAGGGCACTGTCACGTTCCACGAGGCCTTTCAGGCGACGGATTGAAAGGCGGACGGCACGATGCGTTCCTTCGCGCGAGCTTTCAGCCCGCGCACATTGTCTGACCGCAGACCGCTGCCTTCCGAGGTGATCACAATGCCCGACCGCCCGAACATCGTCCAGATCATCGCCCACGACCTCGGCACACATCTCGGCTGCTACGGCGCTGGCCTCGAGACGCCGCACATCGATCGCCTCGCCGCCGAGGGTGTGATGTTCGCGAACCACCACTGCACCGCCGCCCAGTGCTCGCCCGCGCGCGGCAGCATCACTACCGGCCTCTACCCGCACAACAACGGCCTCGTCGGCCTCACGTGGGGCTGGGAGATCGACAACGAGATCGTCTGCATGCCCGAGCGTCTCCGGAGGGCCGGCTACTCCACGCACCTCTTCGGCGTGCAGCACGAGACCGCGGGCGATATCTCGCGCCTCGGCTACGAATCGCGCGGGTCCGCCACGAACACGGCCCGCGAGGTGGCCGGCGACCTCGCACAGTGGCTCCACGCGCGCCCCTCATCCGGCGATGGTCGCCCGTTCTTCGTCAGCATGGGTACCAGCGAGCCGCATCGGCCCTACCATCGCGCGGGCTATCCGAATGATGACCCGGCGGACGTGACGCCGCTGCCGTGGCTGCCCGACCGCCCGGGGATCCGCCACGACATCGCGGGCCTCAACGGCCTCGTCTACGCATTCGACGAGGCGGTCGGGACGGTGCGCGAGGCGCTCGAAGACAGCGGTCTCGCGGACAATACGCTGCTGATGGTCACCTCCGATCACGGCATCGCGATGCCCCGCGCGAAATGCACCTGCTACGACCCCGGCACTCGCACGACGCTCGTGATGCGCATGACGGGCCGCTGGGATGACGGGGCCTCACACGATGCGCTGCTGAGCGACTGCGACGTGATGCCGACGCTGATGGAGCTTGCGGGCGCGCCGGTGGACGAGGAGCCACTCGACGGCCGCAGCTTCCTCGGGTTGCTCGATGGCGGGGAGTATGAGTCGCGCGAGCAGCTCTTCACCGAGATGACCTACCACGGGATGTACAATCCGATGCGGTGCGTGCGGACACAGGGGCACAAGTACATTCGCAACCTCGCGGAGCTTCCGCTTGTGTACATGCCGGTGGACATCTGGGAGAATCCCGCGGGGGAGGAGATGGTGGACGAGTACTTCTCAGACCCTCGCCCGCGTGAGGAGCTTTACGACCTCGCGGCCGACCCGCTTGAGCAGCACAATCTCGCGAGCGACGATGCCCACGCGGACCTTCTGTGTGACCTTTCGAGCCGCGTGGATGAGTGGATGGAGGCGTCGGGCGACCCGCTTCTGACCGGCCGCTACCCGGTCTCAGACGCGCACCGCGAGAATATGCGTGAGCGCCGTGGCGAGGAGCGCTTCGCCGAGTGGATGGGCATTATCCTGCGCGACTGGCCGGAGATGCTCTGGTTCCTCGATGAGAGTGGGGCGTGAGGCAGGGGAGCGGTTGTCAGTCGTTGTCGTAGTGGCCCCGGCGCCCTCGCCGGGGTTGGTCCTCCATGCACGGAAAGACCGAAACGGCGCACGGGCGAGACGCCCGTGCCACGTAACGGCAACGACC
>JBKHFA010000305.1:0-4075 GCA_046540615.1 Armatimonadota bacterium
CCAGGCCCCCGCCGAGGCGGCCGCACAGCCGCAGGCTGCGCCGGAGCCGCAGGCCGCGCCCGAGGCGGCGCCGACGCCGTCGGGAGTGCCGGTCGTCGCGCCGATGGCGGGGATCTTCTACCGCCGGCCCTCGCCCGAGGCCGAGCAGTTCCACGACGTGGGCGACCGGGTGGAGGCGGGCGACGTGGTGGGTCTGATCGAGGTTATGAAGCTTTTCAATGAGATCACCGCTCCGGTCACCGGGGTCATCACGCAGTTTGAGTGCGAGAACCAGGAGCGCGTCGAGGCGGACCAACCCCTGCTCTACATCAGCCCCGCCTCACAGAAAGAGTAGGCGATCGAGATGTCCCGTGATGAAGTCCGTGTCGGTATCCTCGGCCTCGGCGTGGTCGGCGGCGGCACGTTTGAGGTGCTGCAGCGCAACGCCGAGGCGATTGCGCGGCGCGTTGGCGCGCCGGTGCGCGTCGCTCGGGTGGCCGACGTCGACTGGGAACGCGAGCGCGACGTCGAAGTGCCCGAAGAGCTGCGCACCACCGATGCCGCGGAGGTCTACGCCGCGGACGACATCGACATCGTGGTCGAGACCATCGGCGGCATCACGCCGGCAACGGACTTTGTGCTGGCCGCGATCGACAACGGCAAGAGTGTCGTCACCTCCAACAAGGAGATGATGGCCAAGCGCGGCGCCGATATCCTCGACGCGGCGGCCGAGGCGGGCGTGGACGTGCAGTTCGAGGGCGCGGTCGGCGGCACGATCCCGATCATCCGCACACTCAAGGAGAGCCTCGAGGCGAACCGCATCCTGGAGGTCACCGGGATTCTCAACGGGACCACCAACTACATCCTCACGCGCATGACCGACGAGGGCCTCGGGTACGAGGAGGTCCTCGCGGACGCGCAGCGCCTCGGCTACGCGGAGGCCGACCCGACCAACGACGTCGAGGGCATCGACGCGAAGTACAAGATCGCGATCCTCTCCGCGATCGCCTTCGGACACAGGATCAACTACGACAGCATTTACTCTGAGGGGATCACGAAGATCGCGGCCGATGACATCGACTACGCGACGGAGATGGGCTACGCGATCAAGCTGCTGGCCACCGCCCGGCGGGCGGGCGAGCAGCTTGATGTGCGCGTCCATCCCGCGCTTGTCCCCGAGGAACATCCGCTGGCGCAGGTCAACGGCGTGTTCAACGCCGTCTGGGTGGTCGGCGACGCGTGCGACCAGGTGATGCTCTACGGGCGCGGCGCGGGCGATCTGCCGACGGGGAGCGCCGTGGCCGGCGACGTCCTCGACTGCGCCCGCAACGTGCTCTCGGGCTGCCGCGGTCGCGTGCCCTGCACCTGCGAGGGCGAGGCGGATGTGATGCCGATCGAGGACGTCGCGACCCGCAACTACGTCCGGATGCGCGTGAAGGACCAGCCCGGCGTGATGGGCGCGATCGCCACGATCTTCGGCCAGGAGGGCGTCTCGATCGAATCGGTGGTGCAGCGTGGCGGCTCGAAAAACGGCCTCGCCGAGATCGTCTGGATCATGCACGAGGGACCCGAGCGCGAACTGCACTCGGCGCTCGGCGCGATCACTCAACTCGGCATCGTCGATGAAATCTGCAGCGTTCTGCGGGTGATCGGCTGATGGAGACTTCCCTGCGCGCGACCGCATGGCCCGGGGTGATCGAGCACTACGCACAGTGGCTGCCGGTCACCGATGCCACGCCGCGGATCACGCTGCTTGAGGGCAACACGCCGCTGATCCGCAGCAAGGTGCTTGCGGGCAGACTCGGCGAGGGCGTCGAGCTTTACTTCAAATACGAGGGTGTCAACCCGACCTGCTCCTTCAAGGACCGCGGGATGACGATGGCGCTGTCGAAGGCCGCGGAGGAGGGCGCGAAGGTCACTATCTGCGCCTCCACCGGCAATACCTCGGCCGCCGCCGCCGCGTATTCGACTCGCGCGGGGATCCAGTCGGTGGTGCTGCTGCCCGACGGCTACGTGGCGCTGGGTAAGCTGGCGCAGGCGCTGGCCTACGGCGCGCGCACGATCGCCATCGACGGCGACTTCGACGACTGCCTCGAACTTGTGAAGGCGATCTCCGAGAAGTATCCGGTTGCGCTGGTCAACTCGCTGAATCCCTTCCGTCTGCAGGGGCAGAAGACGGCGGCCTTCGAGGTATGCGACTGGCTCGGCGCGCCGCCCGACTACCACGCCCTGCCGGTCGGCAATGCGGGCAACATCACGTCGTACTGGATGGGCTACTCGGAGTACCACGCGGCGGGCGTGACCAACAGCCGCCCGGCGATGCTCGGCTTCCAGGCGGCAGGCGCGTGCCCGATCGTCACCGGCGAAGTCTGCGACAGGCCCGAGACGGTCGCGACGGCGATCCGCATCGGCAATCCGGCGCGCTGGCAGGAGGCCTCCGCGGCGCTCAACGAGAGCGGCGGACAGATCCACGCGGTGAGCGACGACGAGATCCTCGAGGCCTACCGCGAGCTTTCCGGCGAGGAGGGCATCTTCTGCGAACCTGCGTCCGCTGCATCGTGGGCAGGGCTCAAGAAGCTTGGCGCCGAAGGTTTCTTTGACGGAACGAAATGCACGATCGCGGCGACGCTGACCGGCCACGGACTGAAGGACCCGGACATGGCCGTGAAGATGGCGCAGGAGCCGGAGAAGGCGCCGAACGACCTTGACGCGGTCGTGGAGATGCTTGGCCTGCGTTGAGGCAGGGAAGAGTGAAAAGGGACGGCAAAAGGCATAACGTCCCTTTCGCGGACGGACGGGGAGGACATGGGGATGGCGCGGCGAGAGAGCAAGCCGAACGTGGTGGCGCTCATCATCGGCATCGTCATCGGAGCGATCGGCGGGACGGTGATCGGCTTCATCACACAGTGGTGGTGGCTGGCGATCGGATTTGCAGTCGCGTTCGTGGTTGTCTGGATGATCGCGCAGCGACTGTGGTTCATCCGCCACGAGGATGAGATCGAAGACCCGTATGACGGACGGTAGCGGCGGGGCGGGCGGATGGTACTGTCGCTCCAGTCGTTGCAGTCGCTCCCCCCGGCGCCCTCGGCGAGGATGGAAACGACGTCCGGGCGAGGGCGCCCGGACTCCGGGTTTCTTCTGTCATACACGGGGGCGGAGAGAGCAAATCAACAATCAAGGGAGGCTGGGCTGGATGTCAGGCGGACCTGCAAAGGTTATCATGAGCACCGATCTGCCGGGAGCGATCTCCCGCAGGCAGGGCAAGGTACGCGACATTTACGAGTACGAGGACGGGATGCTGCTGGTGGCCACCGATCGCATCTCGGCGTTCGACGTGGTCATGCCCACGGGGATTCCGGACAAGGGCAAGGTCCTCACGCAGGTTTCGAAGTTCTGGTTCGACAAGACGAAGCACATCGTCCCGAATCACCTGATCTCCACCGATGTTGCGGACTTCCCCGAGGCCGTCGCGCCTTTCGCGGAGATGCTCGAGGGGCGGTCGATGTGGTGCAAGAAGGCGGAGCCGATGCCGGTGGAGTGCGTGGTCCGCGGCTATCTCGCCGGCAGCGCCTGGCGGGCCTATCAGAAGGGCGAGACGTACTGCGGGTATGACTTCCCGGATGGGTTGCGCGAGGCCGAGAAGCTCGAGGAGCCGCTCTTCACGCCCTCGACGAAGGCCGAAGAGGGCCACGACATGCCGATCACGATCGAGCAGTGCGTGGAGCTTTGCTGCCACAAGGACGCCATGGCGATGCAGGGCAACTCGATTGAGATTTACAAATACGCGTGGGAGCACGCGAGCAAGAGCGGTCTGCTGCTGGCCGACACGAAGTTCGAGTTCGGCCTGGTGGACGGGGAACTGACGCTGATCGATGAGTTGCTCACACCGGACTCCTCGCGTTACTGGGAGGCGAGTGAGTGGCGGCCCGGGCATCAGCCGGAGGGCTTCGACAAGCAGTACCTGCGGGACTGGCTCAACGGTCTCGACGACTGGGATAAGACACCACCCGGCCCGGAGCTTCCCGGACATGTTGTGAGCAAGACCCGCGAGCTTTACCTCGAACTGATGGAGCGGCTGACCGGCGAGACGCCGTGA
>JBKHFA010000306.1:0-4047 GCA_046540615.1 Armatimonadota bacterium
TCATGCACAAGGAGATCCACGAGCAGCCTCAGGCGATGCGCGAGTGCCTGCTCGGCCGGCTCTCCGACCCGGAGAAGGGCATTACGCTCGAGGGCCTCAACATGACCGAGGACGAGATCAAGGGCCTTCGCAAAATCGTCTTCACCGCCTGCGGCACGGCCTACCACGCGGGTCTCGTCGGCCGCTTCCTGATGGAGAAGCTGGCGCGCATTCCGTCGGAGGCCGACCTTGCGGCCGAGCTTCGGGCGCGTGATCCGGTGGTCCTTGAGAACACGCTGGCGATCATCGTCAGCCAGTCCGGCGAGACCGCCGACACCCTCGTGGCGCTGCGCGAACTCAAGGAGAAGGGCGCGAAGGTCGTCTCGGTGGTGAACACCGTTGACAGTTCGATCGCGCGCGAGTCCGACGGCGTGGTGTACATCCAGGCAGGCCCGGAGATCGGCGTGGCCTCGACGAAGGCGTACACGCTGCAGATCCTGACCATCTCGCTGATCGCGGCGCACTTCGCGGACGTTCGCGGCGCGGCAGACGAGCAGGAGCTGCTCGAACTGCGCCGCGCGATGCTCGGTCTGCCCGAGCAGGCGCAGGAGATCCTGGAGCGCGAGGACGACATCAAGGACGTTGCCGCGAAGTATTACGAGGCGCCCGACTCGCTCTACCTCGGGCGCGGCGTGAACCTCCCGTCGGCGATGGAGGGGGCGCTCAAGCTCAAGGAGATCTCGTATATTCACGCCGAGGGCTACTCGGCGGGCGAGATGAAGCACGGCCCGATCGCGCTGGTGGAGCCGAGTCTCTTCACGGTGGCCATCGCCACGCGCGGCGATGTCTACGACAAGATGATCGGCAACATTCAGGAGATCAAGGCCCGCTCCGGTCCGGTCATCGGGGTCGCGTTCGACGGCGACACCGAGATTCCGCGGCAGGCCGATGATGTGCTGTGGCTGCCGGAGTGTCCGGAGTTGCTCTCACCGATCACGGTTGCGATTCCGCTGCAGATACTTGCGTATCACATCGCGGACATGCTCGAACTGGAGATCGACCAGCCGCGAAACCTTGCGAAGACCGTGACCGTCGAATAAGAGCGACACCACACAGCGGCGGCGCCCGATCGGGCGCCGCCGCACGTTTGACGTTGCCGCCGTCGCTTTTGTTGCTTTCGTTGCTGCAGTAGGAGGGTTGATCGGGCGCCATGAGCTGGTCAGGTCGCAAGTTGCTTGTGAACTTCGTTGCCAACGCCGATCCGCGAGGACGAGGAAGTGTTATGCGCTCGCGCGGGGCGGAGCAGGGGTTCCAGCCGCCGACGGACATCTATCAGACCTCGGATGCGATCGTGGTGCGGGTGGAGATAGCCGGGATGAGCGCGGAGGAGATCAGTCTGTCGCTGGATGAGAGCAGCGGTCGGCTGACGATCTCCGGTGTGCGCGACGATCCGGCCGGCGACGAGCCGAGGCGCTACGTGAACGTGGAGATAGACTGCGGCGAGTTTGTGCGCACGGTTCAGCTCCCGCGCCCGGTGAACGCGGAGGCCGCGGAGGCCGGCTACGATCGAGGTTTCCTCGTCATCCGCCTCCCACTCCGCGCACAGGCCGAAGCACAATCGCGAAATGTCCCGATCGGCTGATATTCGCATCAATTCCATGCACCAGGAACGGACGCAAAGCAGATGAGATTGTGGGGAAGTGGGCTTCAGGACATGGAGCAGACTGAACAAGTTATCAACGAGGAGATCGTGGGAGGGCCGTCGATCCCGGACGAGCTGCCGGTGGTGCGCCTGCTCAACGGCGTCATCTTTCCGGGGATGCTCGCCCCTCTGACGGTCACCAACCCCCTTGACATTGAGCTGATCGACGAGGCGCTCAGCGACAATCGCATGATCGGGCTGGTCGCCCAGCGCGATCCGGACCTCGACCGGCCGGGGCCTGAGGGGCTCTACGAAGTCGGGCTTGTCGCGCTCATACAAAAGATGATTCAGTTGCCCAACGGCGACCGGCGCCTGCTGGTGCGGGGCCTGAGCCGCGCGCGGATGGTGGACTGGCCGCAGACCGAGCCCTACCTGCGCGCCCGCGTGGAGGTGATTGAGGAGCCCGAGGAGATCACCGACGACGTGCGCGCGCGGAACCAGGCGCTCCTCGACCTGCTGCGCCGCCTCGTCGAGATGGCGCCCCACCTGCCTGATGAGATCTACATCCAGGCGCTCAACCTCGAGCACCCCGGATCGCTCGCGGATATGATCGCTTCGCTGATCGACATTCCGCTGGAGGAGCGCCAGCAGATCCTCGAAACGATCGACCTCGACGAGCGACTGAGGCGCGTCATGACCCTCACCACGCGCGAGCTTCAGCAGTACGAGCTGACCCAGCGGATGCAGCAGGACGCCCGTGATGAGCTGAGTGAGGCCCAGCGCGAGTATTTCCTCCGGCAGCAGCTCAAGGCCATCCAGGAGGAGCTTGGAGAGGGCGCGGAGGATCGCCCCGATCTCGTCGAACTCAAGGAGAAAGTCGAAAAGGCGAAGATGACCGAGGAGGCCCGCGAGGCGGCGGAGCGCGAACTCGAGCGGCTGGAGAACATGAATCCGGCCGCGGCCGAATACAACGTTACGCGCACCTACGTCGAGTGGCTCACCGAGGTCCCGTGGCTGGAGTCGTCCGAGACGAAGATCGACATCGATGAGGCTCAGAAGGTCCTCGACGAGGATCACTACGACCTCGAGGACGTCAAGGAGCGCATCATCGAGTATCTCGCGGTGCGCAAGCTGCGCGAGGAGTTGAAGGGCCCGATCCTGTGCTTCGTCGGCCCTCCCGGCGTCGGCAAGACCTCGCTGGGGAAGTCGATCGCGCGGGCGACCGGCCGCAAGTTCCACCGAATCTCGCTCGGCGGCGTGCGCGATGAGGCCGAGATTCGCGGCCACAGGCGTACCTACGTCGGAGCGCTGCCGGGCCGCATCATCCAGGGCCTCAAGCGCGTCGGGGTGAACAACCCGATCTTCATGCTCGATGAGATCGACAAGCTCGGCTCGGGCGCCGGCTTCCGGGGCGACCCGTCCTCGGCGATGCTCGAGGTGCTCGATCCCGAGCAGAATGACACCTTCAGCGATCACTACCTCGAGGTGCCCTACGACCTCTCGAACGTCATCTTCGTGACCACCGCGAATGTGATGGAGACGATCCCGGCGCCGCTGCTTGACCGCATGGAGGTCATCCGACTGCCGGGGTACACGCTCAAGGAGAAGCTGCACATCGCACGGAAGTACCTCGTCCCGCGGCAGCGCGAGGAGCATGGGCTGACGGCCGAGCAGTTCAGCATCTCGGACGCCGCGCTCGAGGAGGTCATCGACGGCTACACCCGCGAGGCGGGCGTCCGCAATCTCGAGCGTGAGATCGGCGCGCTCGCGCGGAAGATCGCCCGCAGAGTCACCGAGGGCGAGGAGAACCCGCCCAACGTGAGCATGCGCAACATCGAGAAGCTGCTGGGGCCGCGCCGCCACTACTCGGAGGTCGCGCAGCGGGCCGGACAGCCGGGCGTGGTGTGCGGGCTGGCGTGGACGCAGGCCGGCGGCGACATCCTCTTCATCGAGGCCACGAAGATGCCCGGCAAGAACAATCTGACGCTCACGGGGCAGCTTGGCGACGTCATGAAGGAATCCGGCCGGGCCGCGATGAGCTGGGTGCGGGCACATGCCGAGGAACTGGGCATCGATCCGGACTTCTACGAGAACACCGACATCCACCTGCACGTGCCGGCCGGCGCCGTCCCGAAGGACGGGCCATCGGCGGGTGTCGCGATGGTGACCGCGATCGCCTCTCTGCTCAGCGGGCGCGTGGTGAAGCCGAACGTGGGGATGACCGGTGAGATCACACTGAGGGGCAAGGTCCTGCCGATCGGCGGCGTGAAGGAGAAGGTCGTGGCGGCAAAGTCCGCCGGACTCGACACCGTCATCCTCCCCGCTCGGAATGAGGCGCAGGTTGAGGAGATCTCGAAGGATCACACGCAGGGGATGGCGTTTATCTACGCCGACGAGATCAAGGACGTGCTCGACGCGGCCCTCGA
>JBKHFA010000307.1:0-4036 GCA_046540615.1 Armatimonadota bacterium
GAACTCAGCCTCATCGAGTGGAGCCCGCGAATGCCCGACACGTCGTCTGCTGACAACTCTTCCTCCGCCCGCCGCCGTGAGGCCGTGGTCCTTGGATTGCTGAGCATCTTTGCGCTGACATGCGCCTGGCTGGCATTCGTCCACCTCGACCAGGCGGTGGTGGACCTTGAGAAGCCGTGGACGGAGCACCCCGCGTGGGCTGTCGCGCTGACCATCGCCACGTGGCTGGGAAGCTGGCAACTCGCGCCGCCGCTCGCGCTGCTGCTGGTCGTTGCCGCGCGTCCGCACTGGCGCCGATTTCTGAAGACTGTGGCCGTCGCGTATCTTCTGCGCACGCTGGTCGTGCAGTGGATGAAGCTGCTGATCGGGCGGCCACGCCCTTACGTGCTTGGTGACGCGACGGTCTTCGAGGGCTTCGGCGGCGGCCGGTCGTTTCCGTCCGGCCATGCCTCGTTCGCGTTCATGATGGCCGTCCTTATCTCCGCGTGGTTCCCGCGCTGGCGGTGGCCTGCGTGGGGCATCGCGGTCTTCGTCGCCATCAGCCGCGTGCTGGTCAACGCGCACTTCACCTCCGACATCATCGTCGGCGCGCTGATCGGCACGATCGTCGCGGCGGTCGCGCTGTGGATCTGGCCGCCTGTCACTGATCAGAACCGAGAGGCGATCGAGAGGGAGGAGCGGGAGCGCCGGGAGGCGCGTCGCAACCGGACGCCCGAGGATCACGCGAAGGAGAGGCGGCTTGCCCTGCGGGTGCTGGCAGTCGTGCTTTCCGTCGCCGCGGCGCTTCTCGCCTACTGGTACATCGATCCACTTCCCGGTCTCTACGACAACGCATTCGCCCGGCAGCGGTGCGTGCAGACGGTCGCCCGTTTCGGAAACTGGCTTGGCACGTGGGAACTCGCCCCGCTGCTTGCTGCGATTGCACTGATTGCCGCAGGCGCCCGCTGGCGCCCGATGTTCTACACACTCCTCGTCGGCTACATCATTCAAGCGACCACCACCGAGCTGGTCAAAGATTTCTTCGGGCGGCCCCGGCCGTCGCAGCTTCGCGATCCCGATCTCTTCTTCAGTTGCATCGAGAAGCACACATCGTTCGTCTCCGGCCACGCCTCGTTCGTCTTCATGTTCGCGGTCATCGTGGGCGCATACTTCCCGCGCGCGCGAATTCCGGCCTACATCTTCGCGGGCTTCGTCGCGGCCTCACGGGTGGCGCAGAGCGCTCACTACCCCTCCGACATCATCATCGGGGGCCTGGTGGGCGTGCTCTCGGCGTGGATCGTGCTGGCGATCTGGCCGCCTGGATCTGCTGAGGAGAGGGAGGACGAGGAATCGGCTGTCGAGGCACCCGCCGCGAGGGTCGAATGACGCGCAACCGGGCGGGCGTACATGAGTAAGGGATGCGCCGGGGGGAAGAGCGCATCCCTTGGAGGCGCCCCGGAGGGGCGCCAAATCTCGCGGATCTCGTTATCAGTAGGCGTAGAGCTTGCCGTAGGGTCGGCTGCTCCACGGATAGAGCTTCAAAAACTCGTCGGGCGAGAAGCGCCCCGGGTCCATCTCGAAGGCCCTGCAGTAACGCTGGATCGCTGCCTCGAGAAGGTCCCAGTCCGCATCCTCGACGTCCGCCACCGCGACCTCGGCGCCAAGCTGATGCTCCTCGACCTCTCCGCGGACAAAGATCATGCCGCCGTGCATCCCCGTCCCGCAGAACCTGCCGACGGGAGAGCCGTCGGAATCCTCGCGATTGAGCACCACGATCACGCCGCCGGCCATGTACTCGCCAAGGTAGTCACCGGCCGTCGTGCCGACGACCATCAGCGGAAGCCTGGTCTCGTAGGCCTTGCAGTGGATGCCGCAGCGGTAGCCGACGAGGCCCTCAACGAAGATGGCGCCGCCGCGCATCGAGTGGCCGAGGATGTCGCCGGCGTCACCGTGAACAACGATGGAGCCGTCGTTCATCGTGTTCGCGACGCCATCCTGGGCGTTCGAGTTTACAATGATCTCGGCGCCGTCCATGAAGGCGGCGAGGTCGTTCCCGGGGATGCCATTGATTTCAATTGTGACACCGCCCTTCAGTCCGGCCCCAATATACCGATGACCGAGAACGTTGTCAAGTGTCAATTCCGTGGAGCCGTCGGCCACGGCCTCGTGGATGCGCTCGTTGAGTTCACGGTAGTGAATTCCGCCTGCGTCGATTCTCATCATTCGGACCCCGTCCCTGACAGCACGCGCTGGCGGTAGTCGGCCGGCAGTGAGATCAGGCCGAAGTCATCTGAGAGCAGCATGTCGCGGATCTCCGCGACATCAATCTGCTCGCGGATCAACCCGGTGATGATGCCCGCGCGGTCGATCTTTCCGACGAACACCGCGCCCACGATCCGGTCGCCATCCAGCACGATCTTGCGGTAGGTGTACGCATCTTCGTCAAGTTCCGAGAGAACCTCGTAGTCCTCGCCAAGCGCCTCCGTCACGCCCACGGAGATCGTCGGCACGTCCACCACGGTCACTGAGTTCATGACCAGGCCGCCGTCCCACGCGGCGTCATCGCCGGCCATGTTCCGCCCGGCGATCTCGCCCTGGCGGTAGGCGTTGGGGAAGATCGCGATGCAGCGCTGTGTGCCGCACAGCAGCGCCCTCGCCTGCGCGACGTCGCCGGCGGCGTAGACGTCCTCGGCGGTCGCCTGCATCCTGTCATCGACCAGGATGCCGCGATCGACCTCGATCGCGGTGTCCTCGACGATCCCCGTCGCGGGGAAGACGCCGATGGCGAAGATGACGAGGTCGGTGGGGATCGTGTCGCCGTCGGTGAGCTTCGCGCCCACGACACGGCCGTCCTCGGCCAGCAACTCGCTCGCGGTGGTCTCGCAGCGGACCTCGACCCCGGCCTCGCGCAGTCGCTTCTGTGCGAGCAGCGAGGCGGTCTCGTCGAAGGTCGCGCTGAGCATCCGGTCGGCAAGCTCGACCACGGTGGTGTCGATCTCGAGCGCCAGCAGCGCCTCGACGGACTTGAGCCCGATCAGGCCGCCGCCGATGACAACCGCCGACTGCGCGCCGCGCTCTTCGATGTACTCCTTGATCGCGTCTGCATCGTCGAGGCTCGTGAAGGTGAAGACGCCCCCGGCATCCGTGCCCGGGAGATCGGGCGGCACGATCGGCGTCCCTCCGGTGGCGATCAGCAGTTTCTCGTAGCCGATGGTCTCGCCCTCCGCGGTCTCCACGGTGTGTGCGTCGGGATCGACGGACACGATCTCCGTGCCGAGCATCGCGTTCACGCCGGCCTTCTCGTACCAGTCCGCGGGGCGGTAGAGCATCTGCTCCTCGTCAACTTTGCCGCCGAGCAGATAGGTGATCAGCGGGCGGGAGTAGGTGTGATGCTCCTCCTTCGCCACCAGCGTGATCGATCCGGCCGGATCGACCTCCCGGATGCCGCTCACCGCGGCGACAGCCGCGACCGAGTTTCCGATGATGAGGTACTTCGTCTTATTCATCGCCATCATCCTCAAGAACCAGTGCCTCGTTCGGGCAATTCGCGACACAGACCGGGACCTCTTCGCCGATGCACAGGTCGCACTTGGAGGCGGCCTTCCCGTTCGCGCCGCGCTGGATCGCGCCCGCAGGGCAGGCCATGATGCACATCCAGCAGCCCACGCACCTGTCGGTGTCGCACAGCACCGCGCCGGTCTCGGGGTCGCGATACATCGCGCCGGTCATGCAGGCCTCGATGCACAGCGCCTCGTCGCAGTGCCGGCACTGAAGTGCGAACGACAGATAGCCGTCGCGCTCGACCTTCACGGCGGGTACGATCGAATCGCGCTCCTCGCGGAATGCGCGGATGATCTTCTTCGAGCGCGAGTGCTGCACGAGGCAGTGGACCTCGCACAACCCACAGCCGATGCAGTGTTCTTCATATATCCGGATTCGCTTCATGTGCGCCTGCTCCCCTGAACGTGGGCTCTGACATCTGGAAAACCGCAGCCGATGCAATGCTCTTCGTAGATTCTGATGCGTTTCATTGGTTGCTCCCGGTGTGGCGATTGGG
>JBKHFA010000308.1:0-4026 GCA_046540615.1 Armatimonadota bacterium
ATCCACCGCGAGTGGTACGAGGATGGCACGATCGTCCGCCGCCACGACATCGACGGCGAGGGCTTCGCGGTCCGCCGCCTCTTCTACGAGGACGGACGGCTGGCGCGGCGCGAGTATCACACCGCGCAGGGCCTGCAGACGTGGGAGGATTTCGACGCCGACGGCTTCATCGCGCACTCCGGCCGCAACCGCAACGAACAGCCGTGGGAGCAGTGGTGGTACGTCAAGGGGACGCCGGTGAAGCACTGGACCGAACGCGGCGGCCATCACACCGCCTCCACCGAAGGCGGCGGAACATACGTCAAGCAGGGAATCGACTGGGTCAAGGTGGCGGATAACGAGGAGTGATTGGCGGGGGAGTTCGGCGGGGGCCGATGGTGCGGCCCCCGCCAATACAAGCGACGTTACTACTCCTTCACCAGCCAGATCCGATCTACCAGCACTGCATCCACCTCGCCCGGTCGCTGCGGCGGGGCGACGTAGATGTACATGCGACCGTGCAGCGGGGCCGTCGCGATCTCGTACGTCTGATAGCCCTCGCCCTCGATCTCGTCAAGCTCCACGCCAATGCCTCCGACGCTCCTGCGATTCGCCAGGTCGTAGACACCCGCGGTGAATGCGGGCCCCTCCTCCGCCGACGCATCCACGCGGACCGATGCGTAGACCGTGTACGTCGCGCCCTCCTCGATCGCCGCGGCGGACGTGTCAAGCTGCACCGCCCACTCGTGATGCGCCCCGGGCATGCGCGCTGCCACGCTGTCCGAGGCGGCCTCATCATGCTCCAGCTTCGCCCAGTCCCCCTCGTGCGCAAGGCGGAAGGCGTAGTCCTGCAGGTCGATCCAGTCCGCGGGGTCGAGGCCCTCGGTCCCCGGGGGTGGCGGCGCCTCGGTGCGCCCGAGATCGACCGTGCGCGCGGCGAAGACGTCAAGCCCGTTGCGCTCGGAGATCTTCGTGATCTCATTCGCCCGCGCGATCTCGAGGAACGTCTCCGCGTTTGCCGCGAAATCATCGGGCCCGGGCCACTCGATCCCTTTCGCCCGCGCCTGCGCCCTGAAGTCATGCCGGCGCATCGTCCACACGTAGCGGATCGGCAGGCGCGCAACCTGCACGCGGTTGAGCAGCACCGGGTCATCCGCCACCGCGGCCTCCGCTTCGTCGAAGAGCGACTCCGCCTCGGCCATCAACTCCAGCGTGAGGTAGGGCGCACTGAGGTTGCCCACGATGCGCATGTAATGCCCCGTCGCCTCGGCCTCGTCATGAAGCCGCGTGATGTACTCGCGGATAGAAGGCGCCGCGTCGCCGTAGTACCCCTCACAGAACTCATCGATCAGCGCCTCGGCGTCTCGCGACGGGTCCCACAGCAGCTTAGCGAGCATCCACGCCTTCAACTCCGCGAACTCCCCGCCCGGTGACTGATAGGCGCCCTGCTCGAAGACGCCCTTCACGCCGTTGTCCACGAAGAAGCGAATGTTCGGCGCCAGCACCCGCAGATTGGGATGGGGTAGGACGTAGGGGCGGAAGTTGGTCGTGTAATCCCACACGTAGAGCCGGTCCGCGATCTCATTCCATCCCCTGAGGTCATCGCCGAAGCTCGCGTTGTCCTCGGCTGAGAGTGGCTGGAGAAAGCTGCACTCGATCGAGCACAGGCGCACGATGACGTTCGGCAGCGGGGTGACGTTGGCGGGCGGCTTGCGCGTGTACTGATACGCGAGCGTGTCCACCGCCAGGTCCGGGTAGTCGGGCGCAACGCGCTCGGCGACGTCGTTGACGAAGCGCAGCATCGGCCCGGCGGGGGAGCCATCGCGCTCCTCCAGCGCGAGGCAGTCCGCGCAGAGGCAGTGGTTGTCCCAGTCATTCTGCGAGACGGAGACGATCCCCGCGTCCGGGTAGTCGTCGAGGCGCTGCCGCACGCGCTCCTCGACCAGGTTGAGCACGTCCGGATTCGTCAGGCAAAGCTGGCTGCGGACGCCCTCCCCGCCGATCCGCGTGCCGCCTCGCTCGCTGAACCACTCCGGATGCTCCTCGAAGTGCGAGTCGGGCACGAACTGCCGGAAGGTGTGCACGAAGTGCCCCGCGTAGCTGACCTTCCCGCCGTGCTGCTCCTCGAGACGTGCGCGGTTGCCGTTGGATTTGTTGCGCGCGGCCCAGTCGCCGTCAAACGCATCCCACCAGAACACTTCGCGGTACTCCAGCGGCGGAATGTACTGCACACTGAGGTCGGGGATGGTGAGGTCGGGTTTGCTGGGGATGAAATTCGCATCCGACGCCCACCAGCGGCAGCCGACGGTGTCCTCGAGGAAGGTGTACACCGCGTAGAGCGTCCCGCGAGGCCGATCGCCGGCGAGGACGAGGTTGCTGCCGACGGTCTCGATGACGATGCCATCCGGCGAGAGGTCGTCGTAGGGAAGGTCCGGGGCTGTCTGCCGCGACGCGCTCCCCGGCCCGACGTAGAGAGACGGTCGGCGGATACGCGCCTCGCTTTCAACCACCTCGAACTCCGCCCCCGTGACCTCCCCGAGGATCGCCGACAACTCGGAGGCGGCGTGCTTCTCGGCGACGGTCGCATCCGGATCGACCACGACCGCGTAGATCGTCTCGCCCCCGTCGGCAAGTTTCATCTCAGCGGCGGCGAAGGTGACTGTCAGCGCGACGATAGTGGCGATGGCGATCATCCGGCTCATGGCAGATCTCCCTGCGGCGTGATCTCGCTGGATGGTAGTTCGGAAGCCCGCGGGCAAAGTCCTTCGCGCGACCGACCTCCCGCGGCAGGGGATGCTCAGCACACTCGCATTCCCGGGGTGAGCGACGTGTTGCCTTTCTCCCCCCTCGTCCCGCCTGACGCTGCGTCGTGTGCAGCGTCAGGGAGCAGGGAGAGGGGGGCGGGGGGGTGAGGCCCGGCCTTCGCTTGCCCTTCAATACGAGGCGAGGCGGCCCCATCCATCAGGGCCGCCTCGCTGACTGCGCGTCTGCCCGCGGCGCTTACCGCAGGTTCAGCGAGTGCTCGGCGCCGGCGCCCGACGCCACGTCCGTCAGTTCGATCCGCCACGCGCCGGTCGCGTCGTTGAACGCGAAGGGAATGCTCGCCGAGCCCGCGCCGCGCTCGCAGAGGATGTTCTGCGAGTACTCGCGGTGCGCCTCGTCGCTGCCGGGCGCGTAGACGTCCATCCGGACGACGTGCGTGGCGGGCGTAGCCGACGCGACGACTTCGGCGCCGATCTCGACCGTCGAGCCTGCGTCCGCGGCGGCCGGAGCGTCCGCGTTGACGCCTTCGACCTCGTAGGGCAGCAGCGCGTAGACCTGCGGGTACCCGCGGTCGATGGTCGTCTGCCACTCGCTCACGCGGCCCTCGCCGATGCGCTCGCCGGCGCGGATGTCGTAGACGATCGCAGGCTCGTCGATGGCGATCTGCAGCGCCTGCTCACCGAGACCGCGCACGAGGATGTCCTGCTGGACCGCAAGGTAGCGCACCGGGCCGCTGCCGAACTGCACCGTCTGCACACTCAGCGGGCGCGAGCCATCGGCGCGCGTGACCGACGCGGGAGGCTCAACCCCGGCCGACCGCACCGCCGCCACCAGCATCTGCTGCGTCGGCGAAGCGCTCTCATCGTTGCGCTCGTCGCCGTAGCGCTCGACGTTCGCGTTGAGGAGGATCGCGCGGCCCTCGCCCAGCTCGTTCACGACGTAGACCGGCGCTCCATCCACCTCGCCAAGCGCCGTGCCCGATGTGACGGTGATGCCGGGCTCCAGCACCTGCAGGTTCGCCTCCTCCACGTCAAGGATGGCGTCACCGATCGCGCCGCTGATCGACGCCTCGCCGGACGCCGCTGCGGCCAGGATCGCGTCCATGCCCGCGGGCGAAGTGACGCCAAGCAGATCGTCGAGCGGACGGCTGTCGCGAATGTGGCCCTGACCTGAGAGCAGTCCCGCGCGGCCGTCCACGATCAGCGTGCCGCCGTCCTCGACGTAGCCGCGCAGTGTCTCGGCCATCTCATCGGAGACGCAGGCGGCGACCGGGAGCACCAGCAC
>JBKHFA010000309.1:0-4020 GCA_046540615.1 Armatimonadota bacterium
GCGATGCTCGCGCCCCGCCCGCAACTCGGCGAGGTGCCGCGCACACTCGGGTGGAGGGGAGCGAATCCGGATGACACGCACCTGCACGGTGCGCCGAGCGCGTCGAGCGTCGGGCACACAGGGTTCACCGGGACGTGTCTGTGGATCGACAGGGCGAGTGAGACCTTCGTGATCCTGCTGACGAACCGCGTGCACATGGGGCATGATGCTGAGATCGGGATACTGCGTCGGCGCGTGGGAGAGATCGTGGGAGAGTTCATCGAGGAGAGTGCCGGATGACGGAATGCGATGTGCCGCGAGGCCGCTGGACGGTCGTTGTTACGCTGCTGATCGCAGCTGCTCTGGTCGTGATCGCGATGACGGCATCCTGCCAGCAGCAGACCGATGCGCAGGACGCCGCGACCGTCGCGGACGCACCGCCGCTGCCCGCCGAGGTCACGGAGGCGCCCGCCGACCGCTGGGCGCGATTCCGTGGATCGGTGGGCTCCGGCGTCGCGCAATTTGACGAACTGCCGACCGTCTGGGATGCGGAGACCGGCGAGGGGATTGTGTGGAGCATCGAACTGCCGCTTCCGGGCGCGAACTCCCCGGTCATCTGGCAGGACCGTCTCTTTGTCACCGGGGCGGACGAGCATCGGCGCGAGGTGTATTGCCTTGACGCGCACACCGGTGAGCTTCGCTGGACGCTGCCGGTCGCGGAGGGCGAGGACTGGCCCGTCGAGCGGATGCACAGCATGACCGGCCACGCCGCGCCGACCGGCGCGACCGATGGCGAGCGCATCTACGAGTGCTTCCCGACGGGCCACGTGATAGCGGCGGATTTCGGCGGAGAACTCGCGTGGGAGCGGTGGTTTGACTTCAGCGACGACATCTACGGTCGGGCGACCTCGCTGGTGTTGCACGACGGGCTGATCTTTGTGCAGATCGACCTCGGCAAGCCGGACATTGGCGAATCGCACATGGTGGCGCTCGACGCGGCCACGGGCGACACGGTCTGGGAGATCGAGCGACCCGTGCAGGGGTCGTGGACCACGCCGATCGTGATCGACACCGGAGAGCGCGAGGAGCTTATCACGAGCGCGAAGCCGTGGGTGATCGCCTACGATCCGGCGACCGGTGAGGAGTACTGGCGGGCGCGCTGCATCGAGGGCGACTCGGCGCCCTCGCCGATCTACGCGAACGGGCGCATCTACGTGGCGAACATCTACGCCGAACTGACAGCCATCATTCCGGGCGGCAGCGGCGACGTGACGCGTACGCACATCGACTGGTCTGTCCGAGGCCAGTTCCCGGATATCACCAGTCCGCTGAGCAACGGCGAACTCGTGTGGACGCTGCACACAAGCGGCATGCTCGGCTGCTACGACGCGGACACCGGCGAGGAGCAGTACACCGAGCGCCTGCGCTCACGCTTCCGAGCGTCGCCATCACTGGCGGGCAATCACGTCTACCTGATCGAGGAGGCGGGGGAGGGCATCGTCATCGCCGAGGGGCGGCAGTTCGAGCGGCTCGGCAGTGGCACTTTCAGTGAAGACGTTCATTCGACGCCCTCGTTTGCGCACGGGAGGATGTATGTGCGCGGGATGGAGCATCTCTTCTGCGTGGGATCCGGAGAATGAGAAAGCGGGACGCCCCGTGAAGCCGTCCCGCGAGAGGTCATCAGCGCACGCGTTTACGCAGGCTCCTGAGGCGCCCACTGGTGCCCGCACTTCCAGCACTTGATCTCCTCACCCCACGTTTCAACGAGATTCTCGGCCGCGCAGGTTGGACAGACGGCGATCTGTGTGTCGCCATCGCCGGGCGGGCCGGTGACAGTCGCAGAGCTTTCCTCAGTCGAGCAACCCACGCCTGCAATCGCACCGAGAGCCACCAGCAGGCCCCCGGCCCCGGCTATCCTGACGAACTCGCGACGATCCATCGGAGATCACTCCACCTCTGCGCTCAAATTGCACGATCACACGGCGTCTTCAGCTCACCAGGTCTCGGTAGACCGCGGGCCGACTTCGTCGCGAATACACGACATCCGCTCCTCAGGCGTCCCCTCCAACGACAACGACCCTGGGGCGACGTATAATGCATAGCTGCAGACGTCGGCGGACCCTGATGGTTCAGTTCGACCTCGACGCGTCATGCCAGCGCCGAATGAAGCAGCATCGCCGACGCGATCAGCAGCACCGCGTAGAGGATGCGCCTGAAGATCGCTTCATCGACTCGGTAGTGCGCAAAGGTGCCGAGGATCAGGCCAGCGATCATGAAGGGCGCGCACCAGCCCGCGTGCGTCAGGACCTCCACTGTCAGGCGCCCGGAAGCCGCCCACTGGCCGATGAGAATCGTGTTGAGCACCAGCCACAGCAGGCTCATTGTCACGCGGAAGAGCGACTTGTCAGGCAGCGCCCGGCGGCATCGACTCCGTCAGAGCCGGGTCCACCAGCGCGACCGCCGGGAAGAAGTTGGGCGTCAGTTTCCCCGCCCGCCTCCCGCTGCCCCTCCGGGGGCGCCTCATAAGTCGAGTTTCCCAGCTGCTCGCGAGCTTTCCCACAGGTTTCGCCTCACTTTGCAGGTCCCCGCGCTCTTTCGTGGAAACAATCGTACGCGTGTTGCTGACTCGTGGTGGCGATCGCCGCCATTTGAGGATCCGCCCGGGAGGGTCATGCGATGGATCAGATCAATGTTGGGCTCGTCGGATACAACTTCATGGGCCGCGCACACTCCAACGCCTACCGCCAGGTGCCCTTCTTCTTCCCCGAGCTTGAAGCTGAGCCGGTGATGAAGGTGCTTTGCGGACGGACAAAGGAGCGCGTGGACGCATGCGCCGAGCAGTTCGGGTGGGAGGAGACCGTCTACGACGTCGATGACCTCCTCGCCCGCG
The DNA here is from genome assembly GCA_046540615.1 of Armatimonadota bacterium. Classification (GTDB taxonomy): domain Bacteria; phylum Armatimonadota; class Zipacnadia; order Zipacnadales; family UBA5352; genus UBA5352. The sequence goes on from JBKHFA010000309.1 coordinate 2,870, forward strand.
ACGACATCGACCTCGTTGACATCACCGCGCCGAACAACCAGCACGCCGAACTGGCCATCAAGGCCGCGGAGGCGGGCAAGCACGTGTTCTGCGAGAAGCCGCTCGCAACCAGCGTCGAGGACGGCGAGCGGATGCTCAGGGCCGTCCAGGACGCCGGCGTCATCCACATGATCTGCCACAACTACCGCCGCGCGCCCGCGATCTCGCTGGCGAAGAAGATGGTCGAGAACGGCGACCTCGGCGAGATATACCACTGGCGCTCGCTCTACCTGCAGGACTGGTTGATGCCGCCGGAGGTCCCGATGATGTGGCGAGTACGCAAGGAGATCGCGGGCTCCGGCTCACTCGGCGACCTGATGGCCCACTCGATCGATCTCGCGCTCTGGATACTTGGCGACATCGAGTCACTCGCCTGCACCATGGAGACCTTCATCGAGGAGCGCCCGAAGATGGAGAGCTTCGACACCGGCCTCGGCGGGAGGGCCTCCGAGGACGCCGAGATGGGAACCGTGGACGTGGACGATGGTGTGGTGGCGCTGTGCCGTTTCGCCAACGGCGCGCTCGGGACGATGGAGGCCACGCGCTTCGCGGCGGGGCATAAGAATTACAACTGGTTCGAGATCAACGGCTCGAAGGGCTCGATCCGCTTCAATCTCGAGCGCATGAACGAGCTTGAGTACTACGACTGCGAGGACCCCGGCGACCGCACCGGTTTCCGCCTGATCCAGGCGACCGACGACTCGCACCCGTACATGGGCCTGCCGGATGAGGGCGGCCCGCGCTACTGGCCGGTGGCGCACATCATCGGCTACGAGCACACCTTCATCAACACGGTCTTCGACCTCTGCCAGGGCATCGCGACAGGCGAGCAGCCGTGGCCGAGCTTCGAGGATGGCCTGCGCACCCAGAAGGTCCTCGCGGCCTGCGAACTGGCCTCCGCCGACGGCATGTGGGTGGAGGTATGAGGGGAGTTGTCAGCTACCAGCGGCCAGCTAACGACGACGGCTGGGCTGCTCCGTGGTGCGGACGCCCTCGTCCGCACGCCGTTCAGCCGTTGACGTTGTGGCCCCGGCGCCCTCGCCGGGGAGACGTTGCAGGCGATCCGACATCAACACGCCCACAACACGGGCGCCGCGGGGTCCGCGCCCGAT
>JBKHFA010000310.1:0-3992 GCA_046540615.1 Armatimonadota bacterium
GCGCAGATGCTCCTCCAGCGCCTCGATCAGCGCCTCGTTGTCGGGGTAGAGGTGTTCGCGGAGCTCATCGTACTTCGACGGATCGGGCATCCGCGGCGCGCCGTGCTTCGGCGGCGCGGGGCAGCCCGGCCCGAGCGGCATCGTGCGGACGCAGTAGACCGGATCGAGGCCGAAGTGCTCCTGCACCTCATAGCGCGAGAGGCCCTCGGGCAGCCCCTCGGCGTGCCAGCGGTCGAGGGTCTGATCCCACCACGGCGCCCACTCGACCATCGGCAGCCGATCGATCGATTCGCCGCGCATCACGGCGCGGAAGCGCTGCGACACGGTCACAGCAGCCGCAACTCCGGGCCGCCGTCATCTTCGTCGTCCCGCCGCTCATCCTCAATGTCAGGGAGGACGAGGCCCGCCTCCTCCGCCTCGACTATCAGCTCAGCAATTGCGGGCTCTACCTCGCGCGCGAAGCGCGGTTCATGGAAGCATTGCGCCGCCCACTCAAGCGCTCCGTCGGTGGCCTCCCAGGCCTCTACGATCCGATTGTACCAGACGATCAGTTCCTCAAAGGTCCCCTTGATGTACACGTGGGCCGGGTATTCCGACGCGGGACGGTCCATGATTCCGCTTAGTTCCGCGCCGAGGTACGCCATTATCAGTGGATGGGACCGCGTCGCCTTCAGCAGCTTGCTCTTCGCCTTGAGGCCGGGTCCCTCTTTGATGAATTCCATCAGTGCCTCCGCGTACGCGACCGGAGCGATCTCGCGCCTGCCGAAGTCTCTGAACACACGCCGGGCGCGATCCGGATACCCGAGTGTGAGACACCAGTTGGCGAGATGCGGCGCCATCCTCAGCGGATCGTCGGGGGCCATGCTCAATGTCTCGCGGGCGGCCTCGATTGCCTTTTTCCTGTTCCCATGCGCCCAGTTCGTCAGCGCCAACTCGGCGTATCCCCGCACTGCGCCGCGCATGCGCGGGTACATCCAGACGTCGTCGTACTCCCGAAACTCACCGGAGTTGAGGATCATCTCATGTCCCAGCACCGCGGCGACCCCGGCGGCCGTCAGCGCCTCCTCGTCCTCGATGTCGAACGCGAACCAGCGCGCGGCTCTCGCATCGATGCAGAATTCGTCAATCTCCAGCGCCTCATCAGCAAGTTCGAGGGCCTCATCGGGCGCTTCGAAGCAGATTTCGTAGGCCTCGAATGCCAGCAATTGAGCGCAGTCACGATCGGACATGTCCTCAGGCATATCCGGCAGGTTGTCCCAGTCGAGATGCGGGGTGTCTTCGTCGTCGACCACCCCCGCCTCCAGCAGCATCAGCACGATCGTGTCGAACTGCTGATGCGGCATTGGAGCCACGGTTGCCGGCTCAAGCAGTTCCTCCAGTTCCTCGTCTGTGTATCCCGCGTAATCGCCATCCCATCTCATGGCCTTACCTCTCCCTGCTCGATCGCGTATTCCAGCGCTTCCTCGAGGCGGATGTCGTAGGGCTCGCCCTCGGCGGGGAGATCGCCCGCTTCGATCGCCTCAGCGAGCGCCGACTCGCGCTTCTCGAAGGGCGGCTCCACGCGCGTGTGGCTCAGGGCCGATTCGTAGATCGCCATCAGTATCTGCTGCGCCTGCAGCGCCCCGGAGGCAACGTTGCGATGGACCGGCCCGCCGTCGATCCACGCCAGAAGCTCCTCGAAGTAGCCGGGTTGCTCGATGGCGAGAGGCTCATGAAGGCCGTCGGCGTCCAGCAGCGTGGCCTGCTCGCGGTTGAACGAGACCACGCCCTCGGGGCCGACGAACTGGTGCTGCTGGTTTTTGACGCCGTCCTCCATGTCCATCGACAGCGTCATCTCGTGGCCGCCCTCGAAGCGGATGAGCGCGTGCGCCATGTCCTCGGTGTACGAGCCGCGCTCGAAGCGGTTCGTCTCGCGCTGGATCCAGCCGATGACGAACTCCCAGTCGGGTTCGCCGAGTATCCAGCGCATGTTGTCCACGAGGTGGCAGGCCATGTTGAGCATTCCGCCGCCGCTGCGGACGTTGACGGTCACGGGGGAGCCGATCGCGCCGTCGGCCAGCAGCTTCTTCGCGGCGTTGTGACCGGCCGAAAAGCGCGTCTGGTGGCCGATCACGAAGTAGCAGCCGAGTTCCTCCGCCAGCGCGACCGCGTCCATCGCGCCGCCGAGGTCGTCGCCCATGGGCTTTTCGGAGATGACGGCCATCGCGCCCGCCCGCATGGCGTCCATCGACAGATGCATGTGGCTGGCGTTCCAGGTGCAGACGCTGACGATGTCGGGCTTGATCTCGTCGAGCATCTGCCGGTGGTCGGAGTAGCGGTGCTCAATCCCGTGATCGTCGGAGAATGAGTTGAGGCGTTCTTCGCTGATATCGGCGCCGGCGAGCAGATCGACGCGATCGCTTTCGTTGTAGTAGCCTGCGTGCCTTCTGGCAATGCCGCCGGTGCCGATGATGGCGGCGGTGAATTCGCTCATGGTATTGCCTCCCGGTGACGAGTCGCATGTCGCGTCAGTGCACTTGTATTCCACCGGGAGAGGCGAGAGACCTCCGCCGTTGCAGTCCGAGGTCGGCCCATGCGGTCGTTCGATCTGACGCTGCGAAAACGGTCACGGAGGGACGCATCTTCAGATGCGTCCGGCGTCTGTCGTCTCGCTCCGGGGACTACCAGAACCCGGGCGCGTTCGGATACCCGTCCACCTGCGACTGGTTCGCGTACTCCTGATAGCGGTAGTCCTCCGAGATCTCGTCTACACGCTCCATGTCCGCCGGGTCCACGTCCATGTCGAAGACCTCGTACATCGGCTGAAAGTGCTCGCGCTTGCTCCCGCCGAGGATCGGCGTGGTGATCGCGTCGTTCTTGAGCACCCACTTCATCGCAAGCTGATGGACCAGCATCCCGTTTCGCTCGGCGATGTCCTCAAGCTCCTCCACCACGTCGAACATCTCGTCGGTGAAGTACCGCTGCCGCATCCGCTTGCTGCTGAAGCGCGAGCCCTCCGGCGGCTCCTCGCCGCGCTTGTACTTGCCCGTCAGGATGCCACCGTTCAGCGGCCCGTAGCCCATGATCGCCACGTTGAACTTCCTGCAGAACGGGATACTCTCGTTCTCGATCACCCGGTCCATGATGTTGTAGCGGATCTGCGCCGAGACGATCGGCTGCCAGTCATGCAGCGCCGCCTTCCCCAGCATCTCCGCCATCTGCCACGCGTAGTGGTTGCACACGCCCGCGTAGCGGATCTTCCCGTCCTTGATCAGCGTGTCGAGCGCCTCGAGCGTCTCTTCGACGGGCGTGATCGGGTCGGGGTGGTGAAGCTGGTAGAGGTCGATGTAGTCGGTCTGCAGGCGCTTGAGCGAACCCTCGCAGGCCTGGATGATGTGCCGGCGCGAGCAGCCGCCGCCCTCGCGACCTCCACCGCCCTCGCGGTCGAACATCTTCACCCAGCACTTGGTCGCGATGACCATGTTCTCTCGCGCGACCGACGTCTCTTTGAGCGCGCGACCCATGACCTCCTCGGACTCGCCCCGGCCGTAAGCGTCGGCGTTGTCGATGAAGTTCACGCCCGCGTCGAAGGCGTCCTGAAAGGTCGCCACGGTCGTCTCGAAGTCGCACTCCAGGGGGAAGTTCATCGCGCCGAGACAGAAGCGTGAGACCTTCAGTCCTGTGTTTCCGAAGACTACGTATTCCATCTGCGTCAGCCCCTTCACGAGGATGGTCGGCTGTCTGTGTAGCAGTGATTCGGCGCGCGGCGGTGGAGGGCCTGCATTGGTTCGTATCAGCGGTTCAGGACACGACAACGGAAGCCGTTGCGAGGCGCAGCGAGATTTCAGGGCCGGAAACGGCGTCCGGGCGGGAACTGCGTCCTGCCGGGAACGACGTCCGGGCGAGGGCGCCCGGACTCCAGGTCTTTCTTGCGATTCTGGACTCCGGGGTCTTCTTACGATTCTGGACTCCAGGCGCCCTCGCCTGGAGAGTCGTCACCTACTGTCGCCCCA
>JBKHFA010000311.1:0-3988 GCA_046540615.1 Armatimonadota bacterium
GCCGTGAGTTCTCCGAACTCCCCCACAACGACAACGGCTGACGACAAACGACAGCGGCGCCGTGCGCCTTTGTCGTCCGGCCCCCCGGCGAGGCGCCGTGAGTTCTCCGAACTCCCCCACAACGACAACGGCTGACGACAAACGACAGCAGCGCCGTGCGCCTTTGTCGTCCGGCTCCCCGGCGAGGCGCCGTGAGTTCTCCGAACTCCCCCACAACGACAACGACTGACCACAAACGACAGCAGCGCCGTGCGCCTTTGTCGTTGGAGAGGCCGGCCCGCGCGTCACTTCCTCCGCGACCGATGCCCCGCCGGACACGCAGGGCAACACGCAACCGGCCCGCGGCAGTGGCCGCGGGCCGGGTTCGACACGTTGCGAAGAGCGAATTAATCGTTGATCTGGAACTTGTAGCCGACACCCCACACTGTCGCGATGCTCCACGGCACCGCTCGCCGCTCCTCGATCTTACGCCGGAGGCGTTTGATGTGCGTGTCCACGGTCCGCAGATCGCCGCCGCCATCGGCACGCCCCCAGATGTCACGGATGATTTCTTCGCGCGTGAATACCACGTTCGGCTTGGACGCGAGATAGACCAGCAGGCCGAATTCTTTCGGAGTGAGATGGACGGTTTCACCCTGCACGGTGACCTGGCGCTTCGGAATGTCGATGTTCAGTTCGGGGAATGTCAGGTGTTCGAGCGGCTCGGTGTGCTCGCGGTTGATCTTCACCCGGCGAAGCATGGCCCGCACTCGGGCGACAAGTTCGCGGGTGCCGAACGGCTTGGTGATGTAGTCGTCGGCGCCGACCTCGAGGCCGATGACCGCGTCGATCTCATCGTCCTTGGCGGTGAGCATGATGATCGGCAGGTCATACTTGCGTCGAATCCGCCGGCAGACCTCAAGTCCATCGATCCCCGGGAGTATGAGGTCGAGCATCAGCAGATCGGGCATCTCGTCTTCGATGACCTCAAGCCCCTCTTCGCCACTTTCCGCGACCTCGACGTCAAAACCCTCGGCCTCAAGCTTCGTTGCCACGAGCTTACTGCACTGTGGGTCGTCCTCTACTATCACAACTCTTCTTGGATCCAGAAACGCCACCTCCGGGCGGCCTCAGCGACGAGACCAGACGTTTTGTGTATATTGACTCTCCTGTGGATGGCTCCTCAGGAGGATAAATGCATTTGTGACACTTATCATACCATATAATGTCGTGGGCCGCAACAGGTTTCTGTGTGAGCGCATTTACATCGCCAGTGATCCCGAGCAGCCCGATTTGCAGCTGTCAATTGACCGCTATCTTCGGCGGATGCGTGGAGTTTTCACAATACTGCTACGCGGCCGTGTACGTCGCCCGACGGCAGAAACTTACCAACGCGGTCATGATTCGGGCATGAAAAAGATATATTCCGACCTGCTTGTTCATCACCGGCAGGCAACGTTCCGATGAGGCTCATTCCGCGGGACGGCCTGACGAGTCGAAGAAGTCAGGATCTGCCGCATACTACTCGCGGCCACCGGACCAGAGAAGCACCTCGTGGAAGGTCGGGTTGGGCCGTGTGGCCTCGCGGCTGATGCGTAAAGCGGCGGCATCCGAGGCGAAGCGCGCCGCGGCCTTCGGCGGCATGCCTTTGAGATGCGCGGCCAGCAGGCCCGCGTGAAAGGTGTCTCCGGCGCCGATGTCGTAGACAACCTCGACAGCCCGTGCCGGCAGATGGCAGAGGTCTCCGTCGGCCAGCAGCGTGGCCCCGTCCTTGCCGGCGGTGATGACCACCATGCGGGCCCCCAGACCCGCGATCTCCGAGGCGGCCTTCTCCACGTCTTCGGTGCCGGTGACGACGGCGGCCTCGTCAGTGTTCATCACAACGATATCCGCGCAGGCGCAGGCCTCTCGCTGCACAGCGATGATTTCGTCCTCGGACTGCCCGCGCCACGGGGACGGTCGGTAGTTCACCGCATAGCAGACCTCGCGACCGGCCTCCCGGGCCAGCCGTGCCCCCGCGAGGGCCGCCGAGCGGAGCGGTTCGTTGCGCACCGTCGCTTCGGTGAAGTCAAAGAGCCGGCACCGCCGGATGACGTCGGCGCCGATTTCCTCGGGGCGCAGTTCGGCCATCGGATCGCTGAAGCCGGGGAAGCGGTAGAAGTAAAAGGTCTTCTCCCCGCCCTGATCCATCCACGCGAACGACACTGGCGTCCGCTGGCCGCCGACCGGGAGGATCAGGTCGGTCGTGATGCCCCGGCGGGTGAGGCGGTCGATCAGCCACGAGCCGAGTTCATCGTCGCCCACGCGCGCCAGCAGCGCGACGTCCACGCCCAGCGCCGCGAGCACCGCGGCGAAGTTCGCCGCCGAGCCTGACGGCAGCGGGACCATCGTCTCGACCTCAGACAGCGGGCGACCCATCTCCGCGGGTGTGATCTCCACCATCGCGGAGCCGACGGTCAGCACGTCGAAGTCAGGTGCGGCGAATGATTCGGATACCATCGGCTACTCGCCGGCCAGTCTGTCGGGCGAGGTGAAGATTTCTTTGAGCGCAGCCAGGAAGACGGCGCCCTCCGCGCCGTCCACCGCGCGGTGGTCCATCACGAGCGTGAGTTGCGCGGCCCGGCGCACCTCGACCTCCCCGTTGATGGCCATCGGCTGTGGCGTGAACGAGCCGATGCCGAGGATCGCGACCTGCGGCGGGCTGATGATCGGCGCGAATGAATCGATGCCGATCGGGCCGAGGTTCGAGATGGTGAAGCCGGCTCCCATCTGAAGTGACGCGCGCAGACGGCCGTTGCGCGCCAGTTCGACCATCTCGCTGGTCTCCGCGGCGATCTCCTCGAGGCTCTTTGTGTCGGCGTCGCGCACGGTGGGGAGGAGCACGCCCTGATCGGTGCCCACCGCGAAGCCGACGTTCACGGCGTCGAGGATCTTCAGGTGGTCGGTCTCACACCACGCGTTGAAGCGCGGGTATTCCCTCAGGCCGACCGCGACGGCCTTGATCGACAGGTCGTTGTATGTCGGCACCGGGTCGGCTGTCTCCTTGAGCTGCTCGCGGAATCCGACAAGTGGCTCCATGTCCACCAGTGTGCGCATGTGAAACTGCGGAATCTCGTTGACGCTCTGGAGGGTGTGGGCGCCGATGGCCCTGCGCACCCGTGTATGCTCTTCGATCGTAAAGCTCTCTTCTTCGCGTCGGGCCACGAAGCAACGCCTCCCTGCTGGAAGTTCCTCAGACGACGGCGCACTTCGCCGCGGCGGACGGGTTCTCCTGCCTGGCGCGGAAGGTGTTGCGGCGGCGGCGGAGAATGCACGTACACTGGCGATCACGCGAACCAACTCGGGAGACCGGCGCGCAACGCGCGTGCACGCTCCCGGAGGGAACAGGTGATGAGCATGCCGATCAAGGATCTGTCCGGGCAGAAGACGCGGCGCAGCGGCGACGAGCTGGTGCGGCATCTGGAGAGCTTCGAGCTTGACCTGCAGTTCACCGCCGGCGTGTGGTTCTTCGCGCCGGGCGGCGGGCGCTTCCACGAGCGCTATGTGCCCGATGTGCCGATGGAGGGCCGCATCGAGATGGCCCTTGAACTCAAGGACGAGGGCCTCGTCGGCCTTGAAGCGCACTACCCGAATGAGGTCAACGACGACACGCTCGATCTCTTCAAGAGCGCGGCCGATGAGGGAATGCGGCTGATCACGGTCGTCCCGAATCTCTTCTACGACGCTGAGTTCGAGTTCGGCTCACTCTCATCGCCGATCGAGGACGTGAGGCGGGCGGCGATTGAGCGGACCATCACGACCCTGCAGATCAACAAGGAACTGGACACCGACTTCGCGATCGTCTGGCCGGGGATCGACGGCTTCGACAACACTTTCGGGCAGAATCATGTCGTCATGCGAGACCGCTTCGCCGAGGGCCTCGCCGAGGCGATGGACGCGGTGCCGGGCGTGCGCATCTGCATCGAGCCCAAGCCCTACGAGCCGCGCCCGAACATCATCTACGGCACCA
>JBKHFA010000312.1:0-3987 GCA_046540615.1 Armatimonadota bacterium
AGCATGTGATCGAAGAAGCCGACGCCTGTGTCGATCTCCGCTTCGCCGCAGCCGTCGAGGCTCAGCGTCAGTTCGATCTGCGTCTCCTTCGTGTTGCGCTGGATCGAGGCCACGCGTGGCTGCGGGCTCTCCTCGTTCATTCTCCGCTCTCCTCCCGATTCTCCGGTCCGAAACCCGATCTGCGTCGCAGGCGCACCGCGGCCGCGTGTGCATCGAGGCCCTCCGCGCCCGCCAGCAGTTCCGTGTCCTGCGCCAGTCGCGTGAAGCCGCGCTCCGTCGCGTAGATCAGCGACGAGCGCTTCAGGAAATCATACACCGACAGTCCCGATGAGAAGCGTGCCGCGCCTCCGGTGGGCAGCACGTGGCTCGGGCCTGCGGCGTAGTCGCCCAGCGGCACCGTCGCCAGTTCGCCAAGGAAGATCGCGCCCGCGCTCTCAATCCGCTCCAGCAGCGCCAGCGGCTCATCCACGCAGAGCTGCAGGTGCTCGGGCGCAAGCTCGTTGGCGAGCTTCGCGGCGGCTTCCATGTCCGCGACCAGCGCGACCATCCCGTGCTCGCTGAGCGACTGCTGGATCAGTTCCGCGCGTTGCAGCGCCTCAGTCTGCGTCTCGACGTCCGCCTCGACCGCTCGCGCGAGGTCCTCCGATTCGGTCGCGAGCACCACCGTGTTGTCGCCGGTGTGCTCGGCCTGAGCCAGCAGGTCGGCGGCCACCCACGCGGGGTCCGCGTGGCGGTCCGCGATGATCATCGATTCGCTGGGGCCGGCGAGGTTGTCTATCCCCACCTGCCCGTAGACCATCCGCTTGGCGGCCGTCACGTAGGGGTTGCCCGGCCCGACGACCACCGCGACCGGCTCGACGCTCTCCGTCCCGAACGCGAGCGCCGCCACGGCCTGGGCGCCTGCGAAGCGGAAGATCTCGTTGACGCCACATTCCGCCGCCGCCACCAGCACCAGCGGGTTGACCGTCCCGTCCTTGCGCGGCGGCGTCGCGATGCAGATCCGCTCGACACCCGCCGCCTTCGCCGGCTCCACCGACATCGCCACGGTCGCGAAGAGCGGTGCGCTGAAGCCCGGGACGTGTACGCCCGCCGAATCGACCGCGCGCACCCGCTCGCCCATCATCATCCCGTCGAAGTCCTCGAGCCACGACCGCGGCATCTGCCGCTCGTGGTAGGCCAGCACGTTCTCCCGCGCCCGCCGGAATGCCCGCACCCAGTCGTCGGGCGCGTGATCGTAGGCCGCCTGGATCTCATCCGGCTGCACGAGCATCTGCTCGGCGTCGAAGGTCGGGCAGTCGAAGCGGCAGGTGTACTCGACCACCGCCGCATCGCCGTCGGCCATCACGCGCTCGACGATTTCGCGGGTGGCCTGCTCGATGTGCGCGGGCTGCCGCCGCAGCCTTCGCTCAGTCAGTTCGGCAAGGCATACCTCCAGGTCGGCCCGGCCGTCAATTATGCTTATCAGATCGGACAGTGGAAACACCTCGCGAACAGCAGTTGCCAGTTGCCAGATAACGACGGACAACCACGGCAATGACGCCCGCGCGGGTCGTTGCCGCTACTGCATTCCGCCTCCATCAATCAAGCCGTTCGTGGGGCAGGCATTCCTGCCTGCCAGCCTTTCGTCGTGCGTGGCCGCCCGGTCATTGCTCAGGCGGCCCCTCCGACAGCAGCGGCCTCCGCTCCCTAATTCCTCCTGATCTCGACCCCATCCACCCACGAGCAGCGCCGGATGGACTCCCGGAAGCCGTTGTCGCCGTCGACCGTCCATGATGGGCCGAGGTTCACGACGCGCGATCCGGTCGGCCCCGGGATCTCGACCGCCACCGGGAGCATCCCCGGATGATTGAAGATTGCGCTGCGCAACTCATCGACCACACAGTCGCAGTCGCAGCCGGGCGTCAGGCGCACTCGCATCCGCGGCGGGTTCGCGGCGAGGCGCTGGGCCTCGCGGGCCTCCTCCTTCTGCCGACGGCTCATCTCCGCGTCGCGCCGGCGCGTCTCGGAGATCTTCGTCGCCGTCTCGATCGGCGTGATGCGATTCGCCAGCATCCGCGCCTCCTCGATCTCCTCGCCACCCGTGCCCATCCGCGTCTTCAACTCCAGCTTCGCCGTCACGATCACGATCCGGTCGTCCTCGATGATCTCCATCCGCTCCTCGAAGAGGCGTGGGAAGACCGTGATCTCCACCTCGGTGTCGTTGTCCATGAGCGTGAAGAAGCACATCGCGTCGCCCTTCTTCGTCGTGTGCGGCTTGAAGTTGCGGATCATCCCGCCCACGACAAGCTCCTGACCGTCAGAAAACTCCGTCAGCTCCGAGAGCTTCGCGTTCGTGCATTGCGCTATCTTCTCCTGCGCATTGAGCAGCGGATTCTCGCTGATCCAGCAGCCCAGCAGCTCCTTCTCAAGGTCCAGCTTCTCCCGGTCGCTGAGTGGCTCCACGTCCGGCAGCGGAATCTCCTCCACATCACTCAGGCCCTCGGCATCGCCACCGAAGAGCGAGTTCTGCCCGACTTCCCTGTCCGCCTGGCGCTTCTGTCCGGCCGCACGTGCGGCCGGAGCCGCCGCCAGCAGCGCCGAACGCTCGCCGAACTCATCGAACGCACCCGCCTTCACCAGCACCTCCAGCGTGGACGCCGGCATATCCTTCGACGAGACCCGCCCGCAGAAGTCCGACAGGCTTTTGAAGGGCCCGCCCTCCTCCCGCTCGCGCACGATCGCGTCGGCGGTGCCCCGGCCGATGTTTTTGATCGCCGCGAAGCCGTAGGTGATCTCCCCGTCCTCGTTCACGCCGAACTCCGCGCCGGACCGGTTCACCGACGGAGGCAGCACCTCAAGCCCCATCCCCTGGCAGGCGCTGACGTACTTCGCCACATCGTCGCTGCTGTCCATCACCGTCGTCAGGTGCGACGCCATGTACTCCGCGGGGTAGTTGGCCTTCAGATACGCCGTCCAGTACACCACCAGCCCGTAGCCGGTCGAGTGCGACTTGTTGAATCCGTAGTTCGAGAACGTCTCCATGTCCTCGAAGATGCTCTCCGCGACCGCGCGTTCAATCCCGTTCTCCACGCAGCCGTCGATGAAGAGCGGCTTCATCTCCTGCATCTGCTTCGTCTTCTTCTTGGCCATCGCCCGCATGATCAGTTCCGCCTGCGGCATGCTGAAGCCCGCGAGGTCGGATGCGGTGCGCATCACCTGCTCCTGGTAGAGGATGATCCCGTAGGTCTCCTCCAGGATCGGCTTGATGTCGGGGTGCTTGTACGTCACCTCCGCGCCATGCCTCCGCTCGCAGAGCGTATCCGCGTAGGCCATCGGGCCGGGCCGGTAGAGCGCGATCATCTGAATCAGGTGCTCGAACGTGTTCGGCTTGAGCTGCCGCAGGATCCGCCGCATGCCCTCACTCTCAAGCTGGAAGACCGCGTCGGTCTCCCCGTCCCCGAGCATCTCGTAGGTCTTCTCATCGTCAAGCGGCATGTTGAGCGGATCGATCTCGACGCCGTGTCGCTGCCTCACAAGCTCGATCGTCTTGTCAACCACCTGCAGGGTCTTGAGCCCCAGGAAGTCGATCTTGACGAGGCCCACGTCCTCCACGGGCTTCATCGAGTACTGTGTGACCGGCATCGTCTCGTCCCTGTCGCGGCGCAGCGGCACCTTCTGCATCAGCGGCTCATCCGAGACCACCACCGCCGCCGCGTGCACCGAGCAGTGCCGCGCCAGTCCCTCAAGGTGCTCGGCGACCTCCAGCACCTCCGCAAGCTCCGGGTCCTCCGCCATCAGCCGCTGAAGCTCGCTCACAGCCTCCCGCGCCTCTTCGATGCTCGAGCCGCCCGGGATCAGCTTCGCCAGCGTGTCCACGCGCTCAAGCTCGACATCCATCGCCCGGCCCACGTCGCGGATCGCCTGCTTGGCGCCGAGCGTGTTGAAGGTAATGACCTGCGCGACGTGGTCCTCGCCCCACTTCTCCTTGCAGTACTCGATGATCTCCTG
>JBKHFA010000313.1:0-3941 GCA_046540615.1 Armatimonadota bacterium
ACCCCGAAGGTGAGCGTGGTTCGTGGCCCCATCTGACGACGCCCTCAAAGAATACCGCGAAAAGCGCGATCTCGGCGTCACGCCCGAGCCATCGGAGGGCGGCGAGCCGTCGCCCGGCGCCCCGCGCTTCGTCATCCAGCAGCATGACGCCACGCGCATGCACTACGACCTGCGCCTCGAGATCGACGGCGTGCTTGTGTCGTGGGCGGTGCCGAAGGGGCCAAGCTACGACCCCGACGTCAAGCGCCTCGCGATTCGCACCGAGGATCACCCTCTCAGCTACGCCGAGTTCGAGGGCGTCATTCCCGAGGGGCACTACGGCGCGGGCGCGGTGATCGTCTGGGACCGCGGGACCTGGACACGCGCCCACGAGGGCAAGGGTCCGGAGGCCGAGGCGCTGAAGGAGGGCCACCTCGCGATCACGTTCGACGGGGAGAAGCTGCAGGGCGACTGGGCGCTCATCCGCACCGATCGGGGCGGTGACGACGATCAGTGGCTCTTCTTCAAGATGAAAGGTCCCGACGCCGACCCCGCGCGCGACATCATCGCCGAGCGCCCCGAGTCCGTCATCAGCGGTCGCACCATCGACGAGCTTGCAGAGAGCGAGGGCCCCGGCCCTGACGAGCTTTTCGGCGGCCTGCCGCGCGAGGCCCGCGCGAACCTGATCCGCGCCGAGCAGCCCGAGTGGATCGAGCCGATGCTCGCGACGCTCACGGACGAGCGATTCTCCGACCCCGAGTGGACCTTCGAGCGGAAACTTGACGGGCAGCGCTGCCTGGCGTTCCGCCGGGGCGACGACGTGCGACTCTTCTCGCGCAATCAGAACCTCATCAATGACGCCTACCCCGAACTCGTCGAGGCGATCGCCGATCTTGAGCATGACGACTTCGTACTCGACGGGGAGATCGTGGCCTTCGACGAGCGGGGGCTCACCAGCTTCTCGCGCCTGCAGAAGCGGATGCACGTGACCTCTCCGGCAAGAGCCCGCGCCACCGGCGTCGAGGTTCACTTCTTCGTCTTCGATCTGCTGCACCTCGCCGGCTACGACCTCACCCGCGTGAGCCTCATCGACCGCAAGCAGCTTTTGACCACGAGCTTCCAACTCCGCGATCCGCTCCGTCCAACCGACCATCGGCGTGAGGAGGGAGAGGCGTTCTACGAGGAGGCCTGCGAGGCGGACTGGGAGGGCCTGATCGCGAAGGAGGCTGCTTCGAAGTACGTCGGCGGCCGCTCCCGCGCGTGGCTCAAGTTCAAATGCGTTCGCCAGCAGGAGTTCGCCATCGGCGGCTGGACCGATCCGTCCGGCTCGCGCACCGGCCTGGGTGCGCTGCTGCTCGGCCACTACGAGGGCGACGACCTGCGCTACGCCGGGAAGGTCGGCACCGGCTTCAGCGATCGGCAGCTTCAGGATATCCACGACAGGCTGCAGAAGATCGCCCGCGAGGAGCCGCCTTTCACCGAGGGCGAGGACCTGCCCGATGAGGCGCATTACGTGGAGCCGGAGCTTGTCGCCGAAGTCGGCTTCACCGAGTGGACGCCTGCGGGGACTCTTCGCCATCCGCGCTTCCTCGGACTGCGCGAGGACATCCCGCCCGAGGACGTGGTCCGCGAGATACCCGCCGAGCCGAAGCCCGAGCCGCTGAAGCCGGTCGAGCTTTCGCATGAGATCAGCATCTCCAACGAGGATAAGGTGCTCTTCCCTGACGAGGGGATCACGAAGGGCGAGTTCGTGGAGTACTTCCGCCGCGTGGCCCCGGTGATGCTGCCGCACATCGAGGGCCGGCCGCTGTCGATGATGCGCTTTCCTGACGGGCCGGACGGCGAGACGTTCTTTCAGAAGGACGCGCCCGACTACTTCCCGGACTGGATCCCCCGCGAGAAGGTCAAGTCCGGGAGCCACGACGCCATCTCGTACGCCATCGCCGACAGCCCGGATGCCCTCGTCTACCTCGCGAACCTCGTGCCGGTGCTGCACATCTGGACCAGCCGCCGCGAGAAGCTCTTCTACCCCGACCGCATGATCTTCGACCTCGACCCGGCGGAGGGCGGGAAATTCGCGCTCACCGTGGAGACCGCCCGGACGCTTCGCGCGCTGCTGGAGGAGATCGGACTGTCCGCATTCGTTATGACCAGCGGTTCGCGTGGACTGCACATCGTCACGCCGCTGAAGCCCGAGGTGGAGGTTGGTGAGGTGGCGCAGTTCGCGCAGGCGGTGGCGCAGACGGTGGCGCAGGCCGACCCCGAGCGGCTGACCGTCGAGCACCGCAAGGCGAAGCGCCGCGGGCGCCTGCTGATCGATCCGTGGCGCAACTCGCGCTCGCAGACGTCGGTCGCGCCCTACTCGGTCCGCGCGAAGGCCGGCGCGCCGATCGCGGCACCGCTCGACTGGGAGGAGTTTGATGACGAGGAGTTGCACCCCCGGCGCTGGCATCTGCGCAACATCCTCGACCGCCTCGCACAGCGCGGCGATCCGTGGGCGGAGATCGACCGCCATGCCCGCGACCTCTCCGGGGTGATGGATGCGCTGCTGGGATAACATGCGATTGCTGAGCGCGAAGGTTTCCGTGCCTCCCGCGGTCAACTTAAGCGTGTATCAACTCAGACACACGGACCGGGAGAGCAATCATGAAGAAGCAGTACGACTTCCACGTGGAGCACTCGAAGAAGGCGCTCAAGCAGGCGGCTGAGAAGCTCGAGACCGTCGATCATGTCCTGATGTTCGCTCAGATCAACGCGCAGCTTGCGACCGCCGCGATGCTCGATCAGGTGGCGCATGAGCTGTCGATGGATCGAAAGAAGCGTTGAGGCCGATGGCCGATGACACGCAGCGACCGGACGAGGAGACGCATGAGCTTCCCGAAGACCTTCGCGACGCCTGTCTCGACGGCGCGGATCTGCGAGGAGCGGACCTCTCCGGGGCCGAGCTTCACGGCGCTTCGCTGGTCGCGGCCGATCTGCGGGGCGCCGATCTGCGCCGCGCGTGGATAGGGACGCTGGACATCCGGACTGAATCGGGGCACTACGCCACACATCGGCCCACGATCCTGCGGGGCGCCGACCTGCGTGGTGCTCTGCTGACCGGGATCCGGCTCGAGCCCGAACCCGATCTGTCGGACGCGATCTTCGACCAACCGCTTCTGCTCGATGAGCGGTGCGCGCGCGATGACGCGGAGTGGGAGCGGGTCAGGCGGGAACGCGGCCTCAGTGTCGAGGAGCGCCCAACCTTCGCCGACTGTGAGGCCATCTACCGTCAGCTCAAGCTCAACTACCAGGAGTCCGGGGAGTACACGACAGCGGGCGACTTCTTCGTGCGCGAGATGGAGTGCAAGCGCACGCAACTGTGGGCGACCAGCACCGTCGCGTGGCTCGGGCAGACCCTTTTCTACTGGCTGTCGGGCTACGGTGAACGCCCGATCTGGGTGCTGCGATGGATGGCCGGCGTCGTGCTGTTCTTCGCGTGGGTGCAGGGCGCGCTTGGATTGTATGACGGGAACACACCGGTGGTCGGTCCTGGAATCGACTGGCTCCCCTCGGTCGGCGGCCTCGATCGCTTCGTCATAGCGCTTTACTTCAGCATGGTGACTTTCACGAGCCTCGGCTACGGCGACCTCCGGCCCGCCGACTGGTGGCTGCCCCGCCTGCTGAGCGGGGGCGAGGCGATGATCGGCCTTGCGCTGATGGCGCTGCTGGTCGTCTCGTTCGTGCGCAAGTTCAGCAGGTGAGGCCGGCGGTCAGATGGCTTCCCTTCACACACAAGTGATGCAGAGGTCGTTTGCCGTCGGAGGGGCCGGCCCCGAAGGGGTTGATCGTGGGCGAGCGTCGTTTGCTCGCGCACGATCAATCGCCTGACCGGCCCGCCGTTATTGCCTCACACCCGATCCCTCCCGGGCCTATGCATTACGCACATCTTGACAGCCCGCCGGTGGGCCTTTTGTCGTCAG
>JBKHFA010000314.1:0-3929 GCA_046540615.1 Armatimonadota bacterium
GATCATTGTGATCATCTTCTTTGTCAGCGCGTACTACATGTACGGCGGTGGCGGCACCGGAGGTGTGGGCGGCTCGCAGGGCGGACAGCGGGAGGTGACTCCGGTCGTGGCGACGGTCAACGGCGAGCACATCGGCCGCACCGACTACGACTATCGCCTGCAGTGGGCGGAGAGCGGTCAGCATACGCCGCTTCCCCAGATGCGCGAGATGAAGATGGCGGTGCTCGACTCAATGATCAACAACCATCTGCTCATCGAGTCAGCACGCGCTGAGGGCATTCAGGTGAGTGATCAGGAGATTGAGGCGGAGAAGACCGAGATGCTCGACGAGATCATCGAGTACCGCTACTCCGATCGCCGTGTTCTTCGGGATGCGCTTGAGCGGGAGGACATGTCACTTGAGCAGTTCAAGGACCGCGTTCTGCGGGAGCGACTGCCCGAGGATGAGGAGATTCGGACGAACCTGCTCTTCGAGAAGATCCAGGAGCGGGTCGAGCAGAGCGTGACGGTCACCGATGAGGATGTCAGGGAGAGCTACGCTGAGGTCAAAGCTCGTCACATCCTCATCGATCCCCAGCAACTGATGAAGGAGCAGCAGGAAGAGGCGGTCGGAGAAGAGGGGGCCGACGCGAGCGACCTCGACGCGATGATGTCACCTGAGGAAGCCGAGCAGCAGGCCCGCGAGCTTCTGATCGAGATCAAGCAGCAGGCGGAGGACGGTGCGGACTTCGCGACGCTGGCCGAGGAGCGCTCGATGGGCCCCAGCGCGCCCGATGGCGGCGATCTCGGATGGTTCGGGCCCGGGCAGATGGTGCCGGAGTTCGAGGAGGTCGCGTTCGAGCTTGAGCCGGGAGAGATCAGCGACATCGTGCAGACTGACTTCGGACTGCACATCATCAAGGTCGAGGACCGCCGCCACGACGTTCCCAGTGATGAGGAGGAGCTTGAGGCGCGACGCGAGGAACTGATCGAGCAGCGGACGGAGCGCGCGTGGCAGGAGTATCAGGACCGACTGCGGGCCGCCGCGGAGATCGAGATCGTGGACCCGGAACTCCAGGCCTACGAGCTGCTCGAGGAGGACCCCGAGCGGAATGCTCCGCAGGCGGCGGAGTTGCTTGCATCGGCCGCCGAGGGCGACCCTTACAACGCCTCGGCGCGCTTTAGCCTGGCGAATACCCTCAAGCAGGCCGGGCGCACGGATGAGGCCCTCGCCGTGCTCGAGGAACTGGCCGAGACGCAGCAGGGCTCGAACTCGCCCTATCCGCAGATGGAACTGGCCTCTCTGAAGCAGGAGGCCGGGCAGACTGAGGAGGCCATCGACCACTACCAGCAGGCGTCCGAATATGCTCAGGGCTTCGACCATCAGAACTACTTCCTGCACATGCAGATCCAGCAGGCCTTCGAGGAGCTCGAGCGGCCCGACCTGGCCGAGCGCGAGCAGGAGTGGGTCGATGCGTTCATGAGCGAGCAGCAGACCGGCATGGATGGCGGTGGCGGCAACATCCAGCCGATCGAGATCGACGGCGGCGCAGAGGACAGCGAGTAGGCGGAGGCGAGATGGACCGCTTCGATCTTGACTGGGAACGCGTAGCCGACGAGGCCGTGGCATTCATCCGCGAACGGATGACCGCGGCCCGTCGTGACGCGGTCGTGATCGGCCTCTCCGGCGGCATCGACTCGGCGCTCTCGGCATTCCTGACAGTTCGCGCGCTTGGCGCGGATAAACTCACTGCGTTCATGCTCCCCTACCGCACTTCCAGCGACCGTTCACTCGCTGATGCGCAACTCGTCGCGGAAGCTCTCGGGATCGCACACGAAGTGCTTGAGATAACACCGATGGTCGATGTGTACTTCGAATGCTACCCCGACGCCGGCCGGATGCGACGCGCGAACATGATGGCACGCCAGCGGATGGCGGTCCTCTACGACCAATCGGAGCGCCTCGACGCGCTGGTCGTCGGCACCGGCAATCTCACCGAGGCATTGCTGGGTTACACGACGCTGTGGGGCGACATGGCGTGCGCCTTCAATCCGATCGGCGACCTCTACAAGACCCAGGTGCGCCGCCTTGCCGCCTGCCTTGGCGTGCCGGAGTCCGTGTGTGTCAAGCCGCCGACCGCGGATCTCTGGGAGGGCCAGACCGACGAGGGGGAACTCGGCTTCACGTACGAGCAGGCCGACCGCATCCTCGTGGGACTGAAGGAAGATCGCAAGACCGTCGAGGAAGTGGCGGCGGAGGGATTCGACGAAGAGAGCGTCGCTCGCGTGCAGACAATGATGCATGGGAGCGCCTTCAAGCGGCAGATGCCACCCGCGCCGGGGCTGAGGGACCTGCTGCCCGAGCGTCGGCGGTGAGTGGGGTGGCTGCGCTGTGATCGTCGGGACACTCCTCCTGCGATCGCCCGGACCGGAGGCCTCGTAATGCCAGGCACCTTGTACGTCGTCGCAACCCCGATCGGCAATCTCGAGGACCTGACCGAACGCGCGCGCCGCGTCCTTGGCGAGGTCCAACTTGTGCTGGCGGAGGATACACGCCGCGTGGGAAAGCTCCTTGGCGCCCTCGGCCTGAAGACGCCCGTCGAGAGCTATCACGGCGACACGGTCGCTGACAAGCGCGCCCGTCTCGTGCGGAGAATCGCGGCGGGAGCCGTGATGGCGCTTGCCAGCGATGCCGGGACGCCGGTGGTTGCCGATCCGGGCGCCACGCTTGTCGCCGAAGCAGCGGCGGCCGGCGTGGAGATCATTCCCGTCCCGGGCCCCAGCGCCGTCACCGCCGCGCTGAGTGTCTCCGGTCTGCGTGGTGATCGCTTTGAATTCGCGGGGTACGCGCCTCGTCGCGAGGCCGACCGCCGTGAGTTTCTCGCTGAGCTTGCCTCCTCCCCCGTCACCAGCGTCTTCTACGAGACCCCGCATCGCGTCGGTGACTGTCTCGACGACCTCATCACCGTGGCCGGCCCCGACCAGCGGGTGGTGGTCTGCCGTGAATTGACCAAGATGCACGAGGAGATCCTCCGCACGACCGCGGGCGATGCCGCCGAGCATTTCATGACGAACGAACCTCTCGGCGAATTCGTCCTGCTTCTGCCGTCCGGCCCGGACAGCGATCTTCCAGTGGGGCCTTCTGACGAGCAGGTGGATGCCGCGGCGCGACGGCTGCTGGAGATGGGCGCGAGTACACGCGACGCGGCCGATCTGCTCAGTGAGCTGACCGGCCGCGCCAGGAACGACATGTACGATCTCCTGCTGGAGCTTCGCGGAGGTTAGTCCACGATCGGCACCGCACCCGCGGCATCATCAAGCCGCTGCGTTTCAAGTCCGCCCTCGAGAGATACGATCTCGACCACGGACGCTTCGTCCCGGCGGTACTCGACGACGACCGTGTCACCGAGCGGTGAGACCCGGACCGTCGCGCTGTCAACATTCCGCAGATCGTAGCGCGTACTGGCACTTCCGCCCCAGTTGATCCGCTGGATCTGTGGGGCTTCGCCGTGACTGACTGCGGCCACCACCCACTGCTCGCCCTGCGGCGCGTCCGCCGACTGCATGGCGGGCACTTCGGCGAGAAGCGCGGTTTCGCCCTGACCCGGGATGAAGGTAGCGAGCACTTCACGACTGTCCTCCACCCGCCGAATCAACAACGCGCGAGTCTGCGGGATCCAGCCCATCACCGCGAACCGGCCAAGCTCCTGCACGTCACCATCGGCGGTCCAGTAGAAGCTGCGCGCGCCCGTGTCATCGCGCACCGTGAAAGCGAGACCGTCGTTCGTCCACGCAAGCTCGCCCGGGCGGAAGTCGCCGGGAGCCATCCCGGGGATGGTCGGTTCCACGACGCGATCCTCTGCCGACGGCCGGGGCCGAATCTGCAGGCGAGACTGCCGGTCCATCAGTGATGGCTGGGCCCAGTACGCGAGCATCTCGCCATCGTGACG